>NZ_CP083663.1:1206805-1508507 GCF_020097815.1 Haloprofundus salinisoli | reverse complement strand
TTCGACATGGACGGAGTCATCGTCGACTCCGAGGAGTTCTGGCACGAGATCGAGGACGAGGTCATCTTCGCCGACGTCGTCGCCGGCGAGCCGCCCGAGCGCGACGAGATAACGGGGATGAACTACCGCGAGATATACGACTACCTCGCCGCCGAGTACGAGGTCACCGTCGACAGAGACGAGTTCGTCGCCATCTATGAAGACGCCGCCGAGGAGATATACACCGAGAAAGTCTCCGTGATGCCGCGGTTCGACGCGCTTCTGGACACGCTTCGTGACCGCGGCGTCGCCGTCGCCATCGTCTCCTCCTCGCCGCAGTCGTGGATAGCCATGGTCCGCGAGCGGTTCGGCATCGACCCGCTCGACCTCGTGTTGAGCGCCGAGGACATCGACGGCCCCGGCAAGCCCGAGCCGGTCATCTACGAGACCGCCGCCGAGCGACTGAACCTCACCCCCGAAGACTGCGCCGTCGTCGAGGATTCGACGAACGGCGCGCGGTCGGCCCAGCGCGCCGGGGCGCACGTCCTCGGCTACCGGACGGAGATAAACGCCGACGCCGACCTCTCGGCGGCGGACACGGTGGTCGAAGGCCCCACGGAACTCAGAAAGGAACTGCTCGCGCGAACCGACCCCGAACGCTGAGGCGAGAGAGCGAGGTCACTCGACGACGACGGTGCGCGAGTCGGCGACGGGCGCGAGCGGCAGTTCGGGGAACGCCGCCTCGATGCGGAACTCCAGTTCGTCCTGCGCGCCGAAGACGGCGACCGGCACCGTCGTCTGGTCCGAGAGGTAGACCGTCTTCTGGCTCATCTCGACGCCGTTAACGGTGACGCGCAGGCCCGTCCGCGCCGCGCCGCCGACGTTTCTCACCGTCACCTCGCGCATATCGTTTTCGCCCTTCGAGATGGATTTGGGGAACGCGCCCCACTCGATTTCGAGTCGCGGCAGCGACTTCGCGCGTTCGACGACGCGTTCGGCGACGCCGTCGGAGAGCCCCGCGCGGGTCAGTTCCTCGACGCCGGCGTCGACCACGTCCGCCGGCGACGCGAGGCCGCCGGTCGCTAACTTGCTCGCGCGGGTCGGGCCGATGCCGTCGACGGCGGTCAACGCCGCCGCGTCGCGGCTGACGCCGTGTTCGACCCGCGCCTCGATGCGACGGGCGAGGTTCGCCGTCCGCGGCCCCGAGAACTCGTCGAGGAACTCCCGCAGCGCCGCCAGCAGTCGCAGCGCGTTCTGTCTGATGACCCACGCGTCGCTTCTGAGGTCGGCGGGCGTCGACCCGGCCATCCCCGCGTGGAGGATGGCGAGCACTTTTCGATTCCCGTCTTCGAGGTGCGTGTCGACGCCGGTGAGAACGGAGTCGAGGGCGTCCTGTTCGGCCTGTCGCGCCGACACGCTGTCGAACTCGGACGCGCCCGCGACGGTTTCCAACACGTCGTCGACGGCGATTCGGTCGCGGTCGGCGAGGTCCGCGAAGCGTCGGGAGGTTTCGAGGCGAAGGTAGTACTTCGAGGCGAGGCGACCGAGCGTCGTCGGGTTCACGGCGAGGCTCTCGTCGGTCTCGACGAAGCCGCGGTCGACGAGCGTCTCCAGCGTGTCGCGCACGCGCTCGCGGAGTCCCTCGAAGTCGTAGTCGGCGGGTTTGGACCCGGCGCGGACGTAGTAGAACGTCGTCTCCAGCCACGACATCACGTCGTCCAAATCGGCGATGGTACCCATCGCGATTTCGGCGTTGAGATGCGAGTCGAGGTCGGAGGCGAGACGCGACTCGATCTCCTTTCCTTCCTTCAGCAGTCGCCGATACTTGTCGGCCTCTGAGCGGTCGCAGACGACCCAGCCGTAGCCCACGTCGTCGTAGCCGGGCCGTCCCGCGCGACCGAGCATCTGGAGCACGTCGAGGGGGCTGATATCCACGTCGCCCTCTAGCGGGTCGTGGTGTTTCGTGTCACGGATGACGACGCAGCGCGCCGGGAGGTTGACGCCCCACGCGAGCGTCGACGTCGAGAAGAGGAGCTGAATTTTCCCCTCTTTGAACCACTGTTCGACGCGGTTTCTGTCCTCCTTGGCGAGTCCGGCGTGGTGGAAGCCGACGCCGTCGAGCACGGCCTTCCGGAGGCTGTCGTTCTTCAGTTCCTTGGCGTCGGTGTGAAAGTCGTAGTCGCCGCGGGAGCCGATAGGGATGTCGCGCTGGCCGATCTCGTCGCGGGCTTTGGCGGCGGCCATCACGGCGTCCTGTCTGGAGGCGACGAAGACAAGCGACTGCCCGCCGTCGCGGATGTGCGGTTCGGCTAAGTCCAGCGCGCGGTAGAGTCGACGGTACTTGTCCGCGAAGGAGTTCTCGCCGTGGGTGTACGTCTGGACGCTCGCGTGCAGGTCGACGGGCCGGTAGTCGTCGCCGAACTCGAACGTCGTTTCGGGGACCGCGTCGAGCCACGCCGCCACGTCGTCGACGTTCGGCATCGTCGCCGACAGCGCGACGACGCGCGGGTCGCAGATGCGTCGCAGGCGGGAGATGGTCACTTCGAGGACGCCGCCGCGGGATTCGGAGTCGAGCAGGTGGACCTCGTCGATGACGCAGCAGCTCACGTCGGCGATGAACGAGTAGCGCGCGGAGTCGTGTTTCCGCGTCGCCGAGTCGGTTTTCTCGGGCGTCATCACGAGGATGTCGGCGCGCTCGGCGCGCCGCGGGTTCAGGTCGCGCTCGCCGGTGACGACGTACACCGAGTAGCCCATCGACTCGAAGCGGTCCCACTCCGCCTCCTTCTCGTTCGTCAGCGCGCGAAGCGGAGCGACGAACAGCGCCGTCCCGCCGTCGCGGAGGCACTTACAGATGGCGAGTTCGGCGAGGGCGGTCTTGCCGCTGGCGGTGGGCGCGCTGGCGACGAGGTTCTCCTCGCGCTCCATGATGGCGGGCAGCGCCTCCCGCTGCATCCGGTTGAACTCCTCGAAGCCGAACGCGTCGGCGAACTCCGGAATCGCCTCGGCGACCTTCATTCGGCGCTCACCATCGGGTTCGAGCACCGGAGCGGACGTGTCGGAAGACGCGGAGAGCGGGTCATAGCCGGAATCCGGCACCGCGGCGACAAAGGCGTTTCCTTACCGAATCCGAGGCGGAGCCCGTTCGGAGCGTCGGCGGGAGGTCGGTCGGGACGGAGCTGCAGAAGTCGCGCGAGGGGCGCTCGCTCAGTCCGCGCTGGCGACGGCGACGGCTCGCTCGAACATGCCGTCGCTCGTCGTGTAGTAGTAGTACGCACCCGCGCCGACGGCGGCCGTGACGTTCGAGAGCGTCACCGCCCAGAAGACGGCGGAAACACCCGCGCCGAACGCGTAGACGCCGAGGGCGGCGATCGGGAGCCGAACCCCCCAGTACTGGGCGAGCGAGACGACGAGACTCGTTTTCGTCTTCCGCGCCCCGTTGAAGCCGCCGAGGAAGAGGTACGTCGCGCCGAGCGCCCAGTAGCCGAGCGCGAGAATCTGGAGATACTGCACGGTCAGCGTGAGCGCGGCCTCCGAGATGTGGGGGACGAACAGCATCGTCAGCGGTTCGGGGACGAACCACTGCCCGGCACCGACGAGACCCAGAGCGACCGCGGCTATGGCGACGCCGGTCCACGTCGTCCGGTTCGCACGCTCGGGCTTCTCCGCACCGAGGTTCTGGCCGATGATGCTCTGGGAGGCCTGCTGGAGGCCGCCCGCGGGGATAAACGCGATGCTGGCGATGCGAGCGCCGACGGTGTAGGCGACGAGTCCGGCCGCACCCCCGGCGACGGCAACGATGCCGACGATGAAGACGCGGACGGCGTCTTGGGCGATTCGCTGACCGACCAGCGGCCCGCCGACGTCGAGGATCTCGCGGTACTCGGCGGGGTCGAAGCCGACGTCGGCCAGCGACAGCGAGAACGTGTCGCGCGGGCCGACGGCCAGCGCGATGGCGAGCGCCATACCGGCGGCGAATCCCGCCACCGTCGCCAGCGCCGCGCCCTCGACGCCCATCTCCGGAAACACCCAGAGGCCGAGGATGAGAAACGGGTCGAGAACGAGGTTCGTCACGACGGTGACGAGCGTGACGTAGAGGGCGGCGCGGGAGTCGCCCCACCCGGTGAACGCGCCTTCGAGCGTGTCGCTGACGGCGACGAACGGCATCCCGAGCGCGTACGTCGCCAGGTACACCGCCGCCATCTCGGCGAAGGTGGGGTCGGCACCGACGAGGCGGACGATAGAGGGTGCGGCGACGTACGTGACTGCGCCGACGACGAGGGCGAAGGCGAGCGCCAGCGTCGTCCCGTGGAAGGCGACGCGTCTCGCACCGGCGGTGTCGTCGCCGCCGACGCGCTGGGAGACGATGACCTGCGTGCCGACGAACGGCGCGAGCGTGACGAGGACGACGGCGATGCTGATTATCGGGTAGTTCAACCCGACGGCGGCGACGGCGTTCTCGCCGTAGCGGCCGAGCCAGAACACGTCGACCAACTGCTGGACGACCTGCGTGAGGCTCTGGATGACGAGCGGGGCAGCGAGGACGACCAACGCACGGGATATCGACCCCTCCGTGATGTCCTCTGTTGTGAGGTCGAACATCGTGTTATCGTTCTCTCATTCTTCATGCATAATAAATCTCTGCCGGTCCGTGGGTAACCGTTAGATATTCATGAACAAAAGAACGTAACGAAAAGAACAAGTTCGGCTCAGGAGTCGTCGCCGGACGCCGCGTCGCCGACGCGGAGTGCGCTCTCGACGAGCGTCTTGTGCCCGCGTCGGAGGCGTTCGGAGAGCGCCTGTTGGGAGACGTCGAGTTCGGCGGCGAGTTCGCCCATCGTTACGTCGCGCGGGACGTCGAAGTAGCCGCGTTCGACCGCCGTGACGAGTGCGGTGTACTGGTCCTCGGTGAGTCCGAACTCGCCGCGACCCGTCGACTGCTTCAGGTCGTAGATGTTCTTGATGGAGAACGTCAACCCCTTGTCGGTACAGAACTCGTGGGTCGCAGAGAGCGTGTCCCGGGTCGGAAAGAGGATGCGGAGGTGCCACCGGTTGTTCTGTCCGTACATCTCCATAATAGTCCCACCCTCGTCGAGGAGGACGTGCATGATGACGTGGATGTTGTCGATCCAGTTCATCCGGTAGAGGAGCTCGTCGCCGAGGTCGTCGAGCAGTTCGGCGTCTTCGATGCTCGGGTCGTCCTCCAGCGCCTCATTCATCGGATCGGCGTCGGTTCCGGAGACGCGGACGTACGGCATTACGTGGTCGGCGCCGTGGGCGGCGAGTCGGACGACCTCGAACTCGGCGTCCGGAACCGAATCGAGCGTCTGACAAAGCGCGAACTCGTTTGCGGGAAGTTCGACCTCCGCAATAGTACTCATGTAGATACGGTTGGTGCGCACGGAATTGAACCTGCTGGCGAACCCACGTGAACGACGAATGTCGCCCGGTAGGACAGTCACGTAGACATATATTCACTATTATTACCCTTGGTTGAAAGTGCGCGTATATACAGGCACAATCAGCATCCCTCTCGTCGGTGTGGTATATACTACCGTAATGGACGCACTCAGAGAGTTTATCGAGGGACGAGTGCCGAACGAGTGGGTACGTGCGCCGGGCAAGGCAATAGCGTTCGAACGAAACGGTCTTCGGGTGGAAGCCGAACGGGTCGCGACGCCGCAACGCTTCGGGCGGCGGTGGGAGATTCGGTGTCGCGAGTCCGTCGGGGAGGTAGTCGACCAACGGAGAGTCCGGTACGTCACCTCCAAAGAGGAAGCGCTCGACGCGGTGTACGACTGGATGCGTCGACTGGAGGGCGGAGCGACCGCCGACGCCCTCACCGACGGAGACGTCGCGGGCACGATGACGCACCCGGACGTCGGAACCGTCGCCAGCATCACAAACATCGCGGACGCCGCGAACGCCGGGAACGCCGCGAACGCATCACCGCGGGTGGAGCGAGGATGACTCCCGACGCTTCCGAGTCGACGGCTATCACCGAGACGCCCATCGATGCCTTCGAGTCCTCGCTGGTGTTGGTCTCGAACCGCCAGCCGTACAGCCACCGCCACGAGGACGGCGAAATCGTCGTCGACCGCCCGGTCGGCGGCCTCACCGCAGGACTGGACCCGGTAATGCAGCAGATAGACGGCACCTGGATCGCCTGGGGCGACGGCGACGCCGACGCCGAGGTGACCGACGAGAACGACTGCGTCCGCGTTCCGCCCGACGACCCCAATTACACGCTCCGCCGGGTGTGGCTCTCTGAGGACGCCGTCGACGAGTACTACTACGGCTACAGCAACCAGGTGCTGTGGCCGCTCTGTCACGACCTCATCGGAAAGACGAACTTCGAGGACCGCTTCTGGTCGCGGTACAAAACGGTGAACGAGCAGTTCGCCGAGGCCGTCGTCGAGCAGGCCGACGAGGAGTCTGTCGTCTGGTTCCAGGATTATCACCTCGCGCTCGCTCCCTCGTACGCGAGAGCGGCGCTTCCGGAGACGACGCTGTTCCAGTTCTGGCACATCCCGTGGCCGACGTGGGACACGTTCCGCGTCTGTCCGCAGCGGCACGAACTGCTCGACGGGCTGCTCGCCAACGACCTCATCGGCTTTCACACCGAGCGCTACGTCGAGAACTTCCTCGGCTGCGTCGACGCGTGCTTCGAGGACGCCCGCGTCGACACCGACAGCGGCGAAGTCGAGTACGACGGCGAGACGACGCTCGTTCGAGCGTTCCCGCTCGGCGTCGACGCCGAACGCATCGGCAGGTTGGCCGGCGAGCGAGACGGGTCGTTCTGGTCGGAGTTCAAAGCCGAGTACGGAATCCCGGAGGGCTCCCACGTCGCCGTCGGCGTCGACCGGCTCGACTACACGAAGGGGATTCCGGAGCGCCTCGACGCGCTCTATCACCTGTTCGAGACGCGTCCCGAGTGGCGCGAACGGCTGACGTACGTCCAGAAGGCGACCGAGAGTCGCTCCGACATCCCCGAGTACCAGCGCCTCCAGTCGCAAGTCGACGAGCGCATCGACCGCCTCAACGAGCGGTTCGCCACCGACTCCTGGCGGCCGGTCGTCCGCATCGACGAACACCTGACGAATCCGGAACTGTACGGCCTGTACGCCCACAGCGACCTCGCGCTCGTCACGCCGGTGCGCGACGGGATGAACCTCGTCGCCAAGGAGTACGTCGCTGCGCAATCCGACAGCGACACCGAGGACGGAGTTCTGGTGTTGAGCCGGATGACGGGCGCGCACGGCGAACTCGGCGACACGGCGGTGACGATCGAGCCGTACGACGAAGCGGCGCTGGCCGACCAGATAGAGGAGGCGCTGACGATGCCGGACCACGAGCGCGAGCGACGGATGGACGCGCTCAGGGAGTCCGTCCTCGAGAACGACCTCGACACGTGGCTGGCGTCGCTTCTGGGCACCGTCCAGGGCCTTCGACGGATGAACACCGAGCAGGCCGACGACCGAAACCGACAGGAGACGAAATCGTGAGCGACCCGACCGACGGAGAGCGGTTCCGACCCGAAGACGGCGTTACGCAGACGATAGCCGTGCTCCAGACGCGGTTGCCCGACCACGAGGGGCTCCTGCTCTGTCTGGACTTCGACGGGACGCTCGCACCCATCGTCGACGACCCCGAGGAGGCGACGATAACGCCGACGAACGCGGAGTTGGTCGAACGGCTCCGCGAATCCCACGGGGTGAAACTCGCCGTCGTCAGCGGCCGCGGCCTCGAAGACGTGCGCGACCGTGTCGACGTGAAGGACGTCACCTACGCCGGTAACTACGGTATCGAGACCGACTACGGCGACGGCGACATCGAAGTCCACCCCGAGGCCGAGGCGGCCGAACCGGTCGTCGAGAAGGTGCGCACGAGACTCGAAGACGAACTGGCCGACGAGGAGGGCGTCGCCGTCGAGGACAAACGCTGGACGACGACGGTCCACTTCCGCCGCGCCGAAGACCGCGCCGAGGAAGTGACGGAGCGAGTGGAGGACGTCGTCGACGAACACGGCGACGACCGGTTGGTGACGGCGTCGGGGCGCGCCATCGTCGAGATAAAGCCCGACGTCAAGACGAGCAAGGGCGCGGTGGTCGACGCCTTCGCGGCCGACGCCGAGGGCTACCTCCCGATGTACGTCGGCGACGACGTCGGCGACCGGTCGGCGTTCGAGACCATCGCGTCCGCGGGCGGCGTGAGCGTCTACGTCGGCGACGAGGACATCGGCGCGACGGCGACCGTCGAGAGCCCCGTGGAGGTCGCGGCGCTGCTCCAGTGGATAGCCGACGACGGCGTCTCCTACGTCAGCACGAACGCGTGGGACTGACCGAAGCAGGACCCCGACGCCACCCCGACAATCATCACGTTTTTGCACGCCCACCCGTAGGGGTACGTATGGCTTACAGGCGGAAACCGGACTGGCTGAAGATGCGGCCGCCGTCCGGTCGCCGGTTCACCGAGATCAAGCAGACCCTCCGCGACCGCGACCTCCACACGGTCTGCGAGGAGGCGAACTGCCCGAACCTCGGCGAGTGCTGGAGCGGCCGAGACGGCCCGGGGACGGCGACGTTCATGCTGATGGGCGACCGCTGTTCTCGCGGCTGTAACTTCTGCGACGTGCAGACGGGAGGAATGGAGTCGCTGGACCCCGACGAACCCGCGAACGTCGCCGAAGCCGTCGCCGAGATCGGCCTCGACTACGTCGTCCTGACTTCCGTGGACCGCGACGACCTCCCGGACCAGGGCGCGGGCCACTTCGCGCAGACGATTCGGGAAATCAAGCGACGCGACCCCGAGGTGCTCGTCGAGGTGCTGATTCCGGACTTCCAGGGCGAACCGCGACTCGTCCGGAAGATAATCGACGCCGAGCCGGACGTCGTCGCCCACAACATCGAGACGGTCGAACGCCTCCAGTGGCCGGTTCGGGACCGACGCGCGAACTACGAACAGTCGCTGTCGGTGCTCGAACAAGTGAAGAGAGAGTCCGACATCTACACGAAGACGAGCCTGATGCTCGGTCTCGGCGAGTACCACCACGAGATTTATCAGACGCTGTCGGACCTCCGCGAAGCCGACGTGGAGATCGTCACCTTCGGCCAGTATCTCCAGCCCTCTCGCTCGCACCTCGACGTGTTCGACTACGTCCACCCCGACGCCTTCGAGACGTGGCGGCGCGTCGCCGAGGACGAGTTCGGCTTCCTCTACTGCGCCTCCGGGCCGATGGTCCGGTCGTCGTACAAGGCGGGCGAGCTGTTCGTCGACGCGCTCCTGCGCGACGGCAAGAGCGTCGAACAGGCGCGGGCCGCCGCACGAGCGGCGGCCGAATGAGCGAACGGCGACCGGAAAGGGCCGTGAACCGGGCGGAGGCGCGCGGCAGAGAGCAACTGAGCCGCCTCCAAGACCCCTCTCGTGCATCAACAGTCATATACGCCGAGACCGAAGTCGAACTATGGCAAGCACCCTCCTCCGCGTCGCACTCGTCCTCCTCCTGCTGTTCGTCGCCGTGAGCGTGCTGGGCTTTCTCGTCGGACTGGTCACGGCCCTCGTCAGGACGGTGCTGATGCTCCTCGTCCTCGGTGCGGTGCTCTACGGGGCGTACTGGCTGTTTTCGAGTGGCGGCGGGTCGAAGAGTCGTCTCTGAGTCCCGCGAGAAGCGGACCGAATCGCCGCCGCGTGAGCGTTTATCACACCCCGACGCGAGCGTAGCGGCAGATGACGAACGAACCCGGCGAGTACGTCGGCGACGGCGAGCCGACAGTCGACGCCAGCCTCTGTGACCGCCCGGCCGAACTCCTCCAGGAACTGATTCGCTTCGACACGACGAACCCGCCCGGCGCCGAGCGCACGTGCATCGAGTGGGCCGCCGACCTGTTGGCCGACGCCGGTATCGACTCCGAGCTCTACGCGCAGACGCCGGACCGGCCGAGCCTCGTCGCTCGCATCGAAGGTGGCGATTCTCCTGCATTGATGCTGTACGGCCACGTCGACGTGGTGCCGACGAGCGACCAGGCGTGGACGCACCCGCCGTTTGCGGGTGTCGAGGAGGACGGCTACGTCTGGGGCCGCGGCGCGCTCGACATGAAGTCGGGTGTGGCGATGTTCGTCGCGGCGTTTCTCCGCGCGGCCCGCGACGACGTCGACCTCGCCGGTGACCTCGTGCTCTGTCTGCTCGCCGACGAGGAAGCCGGCGGCGACGAGGGGGCGGCGTTTCTGGTGGACGAACACCCCGAACTGTTCGAGGGCGTCGAGTTCGCCCTCGGCGAGTTCGGCGGTTACCCGATGGAGTTGGCGGGCGCGCGCCTCTACCCCGTGCAGGTCAACGAGAAACAGGTGTGTTGGGTTCGCGTGAGCGCGACGGGGAACGCGGGTCACGCCTCGCGGCCGAGTCGCGGCGACGCCGTCGGACGTATCGGCGAGGCGCTCGTGAAACTCGACCGCGAGCGACTCCCGTACCACCTCACGCCGCCGGTCGAGGAGATGCTCGACCGGATGGCCGAAGAGGTCGACGACGAGACGGCCGCGGTTCTTCGGGGACTGAAAGACCCCGAGGCGGTCGACGAGTCGCTGGCGGCGCTCGGCGACGAAGCCGGGACGTTCGAGGCGCTGTTGCACAACACGGCGAACGCGACGATTCTCCGCGGCGGCGACAAGATAAACGTCGTCCCTGCGAGAGCCGAGTTCACCGTCGACAGCCGCCTGCTGCCGGGACAGACCGACGAGGACGTGGCCGCCGAACTCCGCGATCTGCTGGGCGACGGCGTCGACGTCGAGGTGGAACGCTTCGAGAAGGGACCCGAGGAAACGGATCTGGGGCTGTTTCCCCTCTTGGACGAGGTGCTCCGCGACGCCGACGAGGAGGCGGTTCCGGTGCCGTACGTGCTCCCGGCGGCCACGGACGGGCGCATCTTCGCGCGAATCGGCGTCCAGAGCTACGGCTTCACGCCGATGGATCTCCCCTCGGAGTTCGACTTTCAGTCACTCGTCCACGCCGCCGACGAGCGCATCCCCGTCGAAGCCGTCGAGTTCGGCACCGACGCCGTCTTCGACGTCGTCCAGCGGTACGACGGTGCGGTAGAGTAGCGACCGAGACGGGAGCCGTATATAAACGGAGCCCAGACGCGCCGAATCGGCCGTCGCGGGTCGGGGGTCGGAGGCGAAAGTG
This sequence comes from Haloprofundus salinisoli, assembly GCF_020097815.1. Taxonomy (NCBI): domain Archaea; kingdom Methanobacteriati; phylum Methanobacteriota; class Halobacteria; order Halobacteriales; family Haloferacaceae; genus Haloprofundus; species Haloprofundus salinisoli. The sequence goes on along the minus strand of NZ_CP083663.1, from coordinate 1,497,355 downwards.
GGGTGACCGTCTTCGGGCGGTAGGCACCGTGAGACGGCCTCTCGCGTGAGTCGTTGTCGTGGCACCTCGCAGATGCGAAGCAATCCTTCCCATTTGTCCATTATACTCCGGAATGTGGAGAGATAATCACTGGAATCGGCTAGTCGGCCCGACAGATATTTTGAAGTAGAAATTTTTCTGCGGCGTCGTGGACAGATTCGACGTGGGAGGCAGAATTTCTGACTATAGTAAATTATTTACGAAAACCCTATAACTCGGGCGGGAGACTGTTCGACCATGTGCAGGTGGGTTCTCCCGTGAGCACGTTACAGCGTGACCCCGACGAGATGGTTCGGGTACTGGACGAAGACGGCTCCGTCGTCGGTGAGGTTCCCGACCTCGAAGACGAGGAGTTCGTCGAGATATACCGGCAGATGCGGTTGGCGCGGCATTTCGACCAGCGCGCGGTGAGCCTCCAGCGACAGGGGCGGATGGGGACGTACCCGCCGCTGTCGGGCCAAGAGGGCGCGCAGATCGGCAGTTCGTTCGCGCTCGCGGAGGACGACTGGATGTTCCCGAGTTACCGCGAACACGGCGCGGCGGTCGTCCGCGGCCTCCCGCTGAAGCAGACGCTGTTGTACTGGATGGGCCACGAGGCCGGCAACAAGATGGACGAGGGCGTCAACATCTTCCCCGTCGCCGTCCCCATCGCCAGCCAGATTCCGCACGCGACGGGCGCGGCGTGGGCCTCGAAGCTCAAAGGCGAGAACAAGGCCTTTATCTGTTACTTCGGCGACGGCGCGACCAGCGAGGGGGACTTCCACGAGGGCGTCAACTTCGCGGGCGTCTTCGACACGCCGAACGTCTTCTTCTGTAACAACAACCAGTGGGCGATTTCGGTGCCCCGCGAACGGCAGACCGCGAGCGAGACCATCGCCCAGAAAGCCGTCGCCTACGGCATCGACGGCGTCCAGGTCGACGGCATGGACCCGCTGGCGGTGTACCAGGTGACGAACGCGGCCGTCGAAAAGGCGAAGAACCCGGAGGAGGGACAGCTTCGCCCGACGCTCATCGAGGCGGTCCAGTACCGCTTCGGCGCGCACACGACGGCGGACGACCCCACGGTCTACCGCGACGACGACGAGGTCGAGAAGTGGAAGGCGAAAGATCCCATCCCGCGGCTGGAGGCGTTCCTCCGCGAGACGGGCCGCCTCGACGACGAGTCCGTCGACGCCATCCGCGAGGAGGTCGAGGCGGAAGTCGCGGACGCCATCAAGGCCGCCGAGTCGGTCGAGCGACCGGAGCCGACCGAGATGTTCGAGCACGTCTACGCCGAGATGCCCCGCGACCTCCGCGAGCAGATGGCCGAATTCGAATCGATTCGTGAACAGTACGGCGACGAAGCCTTCCTCGAAGACTGATGGCACAAGCAACACAATCGCAGAACCTCACGCTCGTTCAGGCGGTACGGGACGGTCTCTACACCGAAATGCAGGCGGACGACGACGTCGTCGTCCTCGGCGAGGACGTCGGCAAGAACGGCGGCGTCTTCCGGGCCACCGAAGGGCTCTGGGACGAGTTCGGCGACGACCGAGTCATCGACACGCCGCTGGCCGAGTCCGGCATCATCGGCACGGCCGTCGGCATGGCCGCCTACGGCATGAAACCGGTCCCGGAGATTCAGTTCTCCGGCTTCATGTACCCCGGGTTCGACCAGATCGTGAGCCACATGTCGCGGCTCCGGACCCGCTCGCGCGGTCGCTACACGCTGCCGATGGTGCTCCGCGCACCGTACGGCGGCGGCATCCGCGCCCCCGAGCACCACTCCGAGTCCAAAGAAGCGTTCTACGCGCACGAGGCGGGCCTGAAGGTCGTCATGCCGTCGACCCCGCACGACACGAAGGGCCTTCTCATCTCCGCGATTCGAGATCCGGATCCCGTGATCTTCCTCGAACCGAAACTCATCTACCGCGCGTTCCGCGGTGAAGTCCCCGAAGACGACTACACGGTGCCCATCGGCGAGGCCGCGGTCCGCCGCGAGGGGTCGGACGTCTCCGTGTTCACCTACGGCGCGATGACGCGCGCGACGATGGAGGCCGCCGAGAACCTCGAAGGCGAAATCGACATCGAAGTCGTCGACCTCCGCACCGTCTCGCCGCTGGACCGCGAGGCCATCGTCGACTCGTTCAAGAAGACCGGCCGCGCCGTCGTCGTTCACGAGGCCCCGAAATCCGGCGGCCTCGGCGGCGAAATCACCTCCATCATCCAGGAGGAGGCGCTTCTGTACCAGGAAGCGCCGGTCGAGCGCGTCACCGGCTACGACGTGCCGTACCCGCTGTACGCGCTGGAGGACTACTACCTCCCGAACGCCGCGCGCGTCGAAGAAGGTATCCGCAACGCGGTGGAGTTCTAACCGATGGGAGTCAAGGAGTTCAAACTACCCGACGTCGGCGAGGGCGTCGCCGAAGGCGAACTCGTCTCGTGGCTCGTCGAGCCCGGCGACACCGTCACCGAGGACCAGGCGGTCGCCGAGGTGGAGACGGACAAGGCGCTCGTTGAGGTGCCGTCGCCGTACAACGGGACGGTGAAGGAACTGCTCGCCGAAGAGGGCGAAATCGTCCCCGTCGGCGACGTCATCATCACCTTCGAAGTCGAGGGTGAGGGCGACGAAGCAGCGGACGAGGAGCGCGCCTCCGCGGAGATGGAGGCTCAAGAGAGCGAGGCCGACGAGCGCGAAACCGGCGACGAGGCGGTCGGCGAAGGCGACGGAGAAGCCGTCGCCGGCGAGTCCGCCGAGAAGAGCGCCGACCGAAAGGCCGAGACGCCGAAGGGTCGCGTCTTCGCCGCGCCGAGCGCCCGCCGCCTCGCGCGCGAACTGAACGTCGACATACAGTCCGTCGACGGCAGCGGCCCCGGTGGTCGCGTCACCGACGCAGACGTCCAGACGGCCGCCAACGGCCGGATGGACAGCGACGTCGAAGGAAGCGATTCGGGCCCGCGCGAAACCGCTATCGGCGAGAAGAAATCGGCCGTGAGCCGACGCGACGACGGAGAATCCGTCGACGGGTCGGCTGCGAGCGTGGAGGCCGCCGGGCGCGACCGGACGCTCGCCGCGCCCGCGACGCGCCGCATGGCCGAAGAGGAGAGTATAAACATCGACGACGTGCCGACCGACGAGACGCGCGACGGCCAGGCGTTCGTCACGCCCGAAGCCGTGACGCAGTACGCGCAGGCTCAGCGCGAGGCGCGCGAAGCCGAGGTGCAGGCCGACGCCGAGGCGGCGGAAGCGAGCGAGGCCGAAGGCGCGTCCGCGACGGACGCCACCGAAGACGGTGTCGCCGAACGCATCCCGTATCGGGGCGTCCGGCGCACCATCGGCCAACAGATGGAGAAGTCGCTGTACACCGCCCCGCACGTCACCCACCACGATACGACCGTCGTCGACGAACTCGTCGACGTGCGCGCGGAGTACAAGGAGCTCGCCGCCGAGCGCGACGTGAAGCTCACGTACATGCCGTTCGTGATGAAGGCCATCGTCGCCGGGTTACGCGAGCACCCGATACTGAACTCGACGCTCGACGAGTCCGACCCCGAGAACGCCGAGATACTCGTCAAGGACGAGTACAACATCGGCATCGCGGTGGCGACGGACGCCGGGCTGATGGTGCCCGTCGTGAAGAACGTCGACAAGAAGTCCATTCTGCAGCTCTCGCGGGAGGTGAACGACCTCGCCTCCCGCGCCCGCGAGCGCAAAGTGACCCGCGAGGAGATGCAGGGCGGGACGTTCACCATCACGAACTTCGGGGCCATCGGCGGCGAGTACGCCACGCCGATAATCAACTACCCCGAAACGGCCATCCTCGGACTCGGTGGCATCGAAAAGCGGCCGGTCGTAGACGGCGACGACGTCGTCGCCACGGAGACGCTGCCGCTGTCGCTCTCCATCGACCACCGCGTCATCGACGGCGCGGACGCCGCAGCGTTCACGAACACGGTGATGGAGTACCTCCGTAACCCCAAACTCCTGCTACTCGAATAATCTCATGGTCGTCGGAGACATCTCAACCGGAACGGACGTACTGGTCATCGGCGGCGGACCGGGCGGCTACGTGGCCGCCATCCGCGCCGCACAGCGCGGCCTCGACACGACGCTCGTCGAGAAGGACGACTACGGCGGCGTCTGTCTCAACCGCGGCTGTGTCCCCTCGAAGGCGCTCATCACCGGCGCGGACCTCGCCCACGAGGCGAGCCACGCCGAGGAGATGGGCATCCACGCCGACCCCGCCGTCGACATGGCGCAGATGGTCGACTGGAAGGACGGCATCGTCGACCGCCTCACCGGCGGCGTCGAGAAACTGTGTAAGGCAAACGGCGTCAACCTCGTAAAGGGAACGGCAACGTTCAAAGACGAGAACAGCGTCCGCGTCGCCCACGGCGGCGAGGGCCAGGGCAGCGAGAGCATCGAGTTCGACTCCTGCGTCGTCGCCACCGGCAGTCGAACCATCCAGATTCCGAACTTCGACTACGCCGACGACCCGGTCATCGGGTCGAAGGAGGCGCTCGACATGGACTCGATTCCCGAGCGACTCGTCGTCGTCGGCGCGGGCTACATCGGGATGGAGCTCTCGACGGTGTTCGCCAAACTCGGCACCGACGTGACGGTCGTCGAGATGCTCGACGACGTGCTCCCGACGTACGAAGACGACATTTCGACGGTCGTCAAGCGCCGCGCGAAGGACCTCGGTGTCGACTTTCAGTTCGGCGAAGGCGCGTCGGAGTGGCGCGAGTCGAGCGACGGCGGCATCACCGTCGTCACCGAGACCGAAGACGGAGAGGAGTCGACGTACCCCGCCGACAAGGTGCTCGTCGCCGTCGGGCGCTCGCCCGTCACCGACACGCTGGGGCTCGACGCCATCGGCCTCGAACCCAACGAGCGGGGTTTTCTCGAAACCGACGACTACGCGCGGACGGAGATCGACCACATCTTCGCCGTCGGCGACGTCGCCGGCGAACCGATGCTCGCGCACAAGGCGTTCAAGGAGGGCATCGTCGCCGCCGAAGTCATCGCGGGCGAACCCGCGGCGCTCGACTATCAGGCCGTCCCGGCGGCCGTCTTCACCGACCCCGAAATCGCCACGGTCGGGATGACGGAAGCCGAGGCCGAGGAAGCCGGCTTCACGCCGGTCGTCGGCCAGATGCCGTTCAACGCCAGCGGACGCGCGATGACCACGGGCCACACCGAGGGGTTCTGTCGCCTCGTCGCCGACGAGGATTCGGGCTTTATCCTCGGCGGCCAGATCGTCGGTCCCGAGGCGTCCGAACTCATCGCCGAAGTCGCGCTCGCCGTCGAGATGGGCGCGACGCTCGAAGACGTCGCGGCGACCATCCACACGCACCCGACGCTCGCCGAAGTGGTGCAGGAGGCCGCCGAGAACGCCGAGGGACAGGCGATTCACACACTGAACCGCTGAGCGAACACGCAGTTTTTTGACGGGTCGGTGCGCGTGTCGCGCATGGGTCTGTTCGACTCCCTCCACGACGCAGACGAAGACGTGAGCGACCGGTTCCAACCGGTCGAGTCCGCCACATCCGCCGGAACTGCCGGCTCCGAGGCCTCCGACGACGCCGAGGCGGCCGGCGAGAACGACCGCGAGCTCAGGTTCGCCTCGGCCCGGCCCCGCGACGCCGGCTTCAGCGGGACGCTGAAGCGGGCCGTCGACGAGGAAGCCGGCGTCGTCATCTACGCGTACAAGAGCGGCAACGGCGCGGGGGTGACCGCCGTCCCCCTCTCGCAGACGAAACTCGACGGCGACAGCGACGACGCGGTACGGTAACTCATCCCGACGTTCGTCGCGCCCGGACAGTCTCGTGAGTCGTCTCCGGAACGGCTTTCTTCCTGCCCGCAAGAGCAACTGCTCATGAAGTTGTTCGGGTCGAGTGGGACACGCGGGGTGGCGAACGAACAGCTCACCCCCGAGTTCGTGCTCCGAGTGGCGAAAGCCGCCGGGACGGTGTGGAAAGTCGACCGTGCCGCCATCGCACGCGACACTCGGACGACGGGCGAGTTGTTCTCGAACGCCGCCGCCAGCGGACTGGCGAGCGTCGGCGTCGACGTCGACCGCCTCGGCGTCACGCCGACGCCGGCGGTGACGCGCTACTGCGAAGTCGAGGGCGTGCCGGGCATCGTCATCACGGCCTCGCACAACCCGCCGGAGTACAACGGCGTCAAACTGGTCGGTCCCGACGGCGTCGAACTCGTCGTCGAACGGCTCGAACGCATCGAAGACCACATCCTCGCCGAGGAGTTCGACACCGTCGCGTGGGACGAGGTCGGCGAGACGCGGCGCGTCGAGTCGGCGAACCGCGACTACGTCGACGAGATGCTCGCCACCGTCGACCGCGAGAAGATCGCCGCCGCCGGCCTCAGAGTCGCGCTCGACCCCGGCCACGGCGCGGGCGCGCTCACCAGCCCCGACTTCTACCGCGAACTCGGCTGCGAGGTCGTGACCGTCAACGGGCAGGCCGACGGCCACTTCCCGGGACGGAAACCCGAGCCCGTCGAGAAGAACCTCGGCGACCTCGGACGACTGGTCCGCGCGGCCGACGCCGACGTGGGAATCGCCCACGACGGCGACGCCGACCGGGCCATCTTCTTCGACGAACGCGGCGGGTACATCGAGGGCGACGCCTCGCTGGCGGCGCTTTCGGCCGCCGGCCTCTCGAAGGGCGACACGACCGTCGCCGCGGTCAACGTCTCCCAGCGGCTCGTCGACGTCTGCAACGACGTGGGCGCGACCCTCGAACTGACGCCCATCGGCAGCACGAACCTCATCACCCGAATTCGAGAGCTGTGGGCCGAAGGCGAGACGGTTCCCGTCGCCGGCGAGGGCAACGGCGGCGTCTTCTTCCCCGACTACCGCCTCGTCCGCGACGGCGCGTTCATCGGCGCGAAGTTCCTCGAACTCGTCGCCGAGAAACCGCCCTCCGAGATCGTCGCGCCGTACACCGACTACCACAACGTCCGCGTCAACCTCGTGTACGACACGGAAGCCGAGCTGAACGCGATGCTCGCCGCCGCCGAGAAGTACGCCGAGAGAGCGGACGCCGACCCGAACATCATCGACGGCTACCGCCTCGACTACGGCGACGCGTGGGTGCTCGTCCGCCCCTCCGGCACCGAGCCCAAAGTCCGAATCTACGCGGAGGCCCGCGAGACCAACCGCGCCGAGGCGTTAGCCGAGGACGCCCGCTCGGCGCTGACGGCGGCGCTTCCGGACCCCTGAATCGAACGACAACTACCGAGGAGAGAGTACTGAGCCGGGTTACGCCGACGAGGAGACGTCGAGCGGCGCTTCCGAGTCGTAGCCGTGCCGGTCCAGCGTCGTACGCAGCCGGTCACGAGACGTACGGAACGCATCGAGCGACGCGGTCACTTCGCCGCGCTGGAGTTTCGCCTGTTCGGCCTCGGTGAGCGACCCGCGGGCCGCCGCCGCCGTCCGGAGACGGTCGTAGTCGTCGTTCTCGACCAGATACCGAAGCTCTCGACACCGAGCGACGACCTCCTCGGGGGCGAACCGCGAGACGACCGAGACGAGCTCGGGGACCAGACATCGGAACTCGGCGGCCGGCGGCGGCGGCCACGACACCGTCAGCGGCCCGCCGTCGAGGCGATCCAGATAGGTTCGGTTCACCGCGACGCGCGCCTTCAGCTCCGCCGGGTCGGCGACGAAGTGCGAGAGCTTCGAGTTCGAGTAGTCGGCGTACTCCAGCAGGTCCGGAATCGGTTCCGCGCCCACGTCGGCCGACGCGACGTACTCGCGGAGGTCGGCGGGCGGCGCGTCGTAGTCGATTAACGGATACCCTGCGGCCGTCGAGACGAACGAGAGCGCGTCGCGGGCGCTCGCGTCGCCTTTGTACGCCTCGAACGCTTCGCCGACGGCGTCGTTGTACGCCCGGATCGGCTCCCGAAGCCGGTCGACCGGAGCGTCGAGGTCGGCCTCGCCGAGTCGTTCGAGGCGTCGGAGTTCCGAGAGACGCTTATCGACGTTCGAGAGACACCGCTCGGCGTCGCGGGTCGCGGTCCGGTGTCGCTCGCGGGCGGCGTCTCGTTCCTCCAGTAATGCGGCGACGTCGGCGGCGGTATCGAGTGCGTCGCGGGCAGCGTCGAAATGTCTCTGGCTCAGGCGGCGACGGTCGAGGATGTCGTTGGCCGCGTCGAACGCGTCGGCGGCGGGAGCGTCGTCGTCGACCCCCTCGACGAGTTCGAGGAACTTCCGCTCGAACTCGACGAACGCGCCGAAGTCACCGGTGCCGGTCGCACGGTCCTCGTAGCGGTCCAGAAGTGCCAACGCTCGGTCGTAGGCGTCGGCGACCGACTCGACGGTCTCCGTTCCCGCGTCGGTGACCGCCGCCTCGGCGTCTCGACGAGCGTCGAACGCGGCTTCGAGTTCGTCGGCGACCGCCTCGGCGTTCGAGGGGTCCGTAGGCGAGTCGACGGCGACGCCGGGTTCGCCGCTCTCGCCGGTCGCCGGGTGGTCCGTGTCGGTCATAGCTCAGTAGACCTCGTCGGGGTCGAACACGCGTTCGCCGACGCTCTCGCCGTCGACGGTCCGGTAGAAACAGGAGCGGTGGCCGGTGTGGCACGCGCCGCCGGACTGGTCGACGAGATACAGCAGCGTGTCGGCGTCGCAGTCGACGCGGACTTCTTTCACATCTTGGGTGTGGCCGCTCGTCGCACCCTTCTCCCAGAGTTCGTCGCGGCTGCGCGAGTAGTAGTGCGCGCGGCCCGTCTCCCGGGTGCGTTCGAGCGCTTCGGGCGAGACGTACGCCAGCATCAACACCTCGCCGGAGTCTGCGTCCTGGGCGACGGCGGGGACGAGGCCGTCCTCGCCGAAGTCCACGTCGACGGTCATAGTCGCACAGAAGCGGGTCCGGCCGATATGTCTTGTGCGTTTTCGACGGTCACACCAGTCCGACCGCGCCGAGCAGGCCGAACAGGATGTCGCCGTAGACGAGCGCGACGAGCAGGCCGACGAACATCGGGACGATGAACGGGAGACCGGGCATCACCCACACCTGCTCGCGGGCCGACACGAGTTCGAGGCCGTCTCTGAGTTTCTCCGGTGTCGTCCCGTAGGCGCTCCAGTCGAGCGAGTCGAGAAACGCCTCGGCGGCCCACGGGTCGTCGAAGTCGGCGGACTCGTCGAGGTCCGGCGTTCCGTTTTCGCCGCGTTCTGCGGGAACCGTTCCGCCGTCAGATGCCCGCTGTGGCGCCGACGAGACTTGCTTCGCGGTACTCGACTCGCCCCCGTCGGTGACGGCGGCGTGGTCAACGGAGCCATCACCGACGGGGTGCGTCTCGACGACGCTCGCCGGGTCGCGGTGTGCGCCGGCGTCGGCGCGGAGGTCCGCGAGCGTCGCGCCCCGCCATCGGAGGTACATCCGGAGCGCGTCGAGATCGAGGCCGTCGCGGGTGTAGCCGCGGGGCGTCTCGAAGAGGCTGCCGTGGCGGGTCGAGAGCGAGTCGACCGGGACCACCCGGCCGACGAACATCACCGGCGAGAAACGCCGCGCCGCGAGGTTTCGAAGGCCGAGCGCGACCGGATACGCGACGGCGACGAGCACGGCGTTCGTGAGGATGGTGAACGAGAAGACGCCGAGCGTCGTCTCTACGAGGGGAAGTTCGACGCCCGAGACGGGATAGGAGGGGAACGTCGGAAACAGCAGCGCGAGGACGATGAGCGCCTTCGCGTCCGCCGCGCCGAAGCCGCCGATGTACCAGAACGTGTAGCCGATGGGGGCGACGAAGAAGACGCTAATCGCGACCTGCAGGAGGAACAGCGAGTCGAGCGGGCCGAAGAGATACGCCGCCCACAGTTCCCACGCGAGCAGGACGATACCGAGCGTCGCCAGCGGCGGCCACATGCGATTGGGGAGGCGGCGCGTCTCCACGTCCCGCCACGCCGCCCACGCGAAGACGGGGACGACGAGCAGGCGCAACAGGTCGGGCATCGTACCGAGCACGGTTCGCCCTTGCGGGTAGGAGAAATAGGTGTTGTGGTCGTGCCGGGCGAGTCAGCAGGAAAAACCGTCCGCCGAGCTTACGTCAGCGGAAGGACCCACGAGAGCAGAAGCACCATCAACAGACCCATGACCGAAACGATAGTCGTCAACGCGGTCCACGTCTTCAGCGTCTCCGTCTGCGTGAGGCCGCCAATCTCCTTGACGAGCCAGAAGCCGCTGTCGTTGTACCACGAGAAGATGTTGCCGCCCGCGCCGATAGCCATCACGAGGTACGCCGGGTTGACCGACAGCGAGGCGACTGCCCCCGACCCGGCCATGATGCCGGCCGTCGTGAGCATGGCGACGGTCGCCGACCCCTGCGCGATGCGGACCGTCGCGGCGATGAGCCACGCGGTGACGAGCACGCCGATGCCGAGTTCCGAGAGGATGTTGGTGATGTAATCGCCGATGCCGGCGGCAGCGAGCAGCGCGCCGAACGCGCCGCCTGCGGCGGTGATGGCGGCGATGTTACCGCCCGATTTCAGCGCCTCGGTGAGTTCGTCGCCCCACGCTTCGTCCGAGAGCGCGCGCATCCGGCGGTAGGTGAGTGCCGCGGCGATGGCGGCGACGGTCAGCGCGAAGTTCGGGTCGCCGAGGAAGCCCGTGACCGAGCGAATCGGCGCGTTCTCGCCGAGGAACGTCGTCGCCGCCGTGTCGGAGGCGACGAGGACGACGGCCAGAAGGATCGGCAGCGACGCCTCGAACACGCCGGGAAGTTGGCTATTCGACCGCTGGGCGAGTTCGCTCAGTTCGTCGCCGCTGGTGTCCATCGCGTCGCGGAGCGGGATGTCTATCCGCTTGTTGATCCATCGGCCGTAGCCGATACCGCCGACGAACGCCGACGGGAGCGCGACCATGAGGCCGACGAGAATCGTCACTCCGAGGTTCGTACCCGGAATCTCAGCCGCGACGGCGAGCGGGCCGGGCGTCGGTGGAACGAACACGTGCGTCGTCGCCGCGCCCGCGCCGACGACGACGAGATAGAGCGCGTAGTTCTTGCCGACGCGGGCGCGCATCGACCGCGCCAGCGGCGCCATCAGGTAGAAGACGTTGTCGAAGAACACCGGGATGGCGAGAAAGGAACTGCTGCCCCAGAGCGCGAAGTCGGAGTTCTCGCTGCCCGTCAGCGATGTGAACCCGCGAACGATGCGTTCGGCGGCGCCGCTGGCCATCATCGACTTGCCGATGACCGCCGCCATCAGGATCGGGATACCGATCTCGGCCATTCCCTCACCGAACGCTTGAGCGATCCGCGACGGAACTTCGGCGAACGCCACTTGCGGCGCGACGATACCGACGACGAGCGTCGCGATGATGAGACCGACGAACGCCGGAAGGTCCCAGTACACCAACAGCGCGATGACCGAGATGAGTCCGACGACGAAGGCGATCAGCGGACTGTGCGCACCGCCAATCTGCGTCAAATGTGGTTCTACTAGCATAATTATGTGAAACTACGATAGTAGTGGGCAATACACTCACACTTATCTATTATGTATTATAAGATACAATCCACTAGTTTAATAATTATTTTACAATAGAATAATAGGCGTAGAAGACGGTCTGCACCGCTAAGACGCCGTTCGACACCTGCGGTGAGTGGAGAGAAGAGATGCCGAAAGAGGGGATTGCAACTCCGGGGTACCCCACGAGAAGAATTCACCGCGGCAACGAGGCCGACCAGTGAACCGATCGTAGGCTGCGGGAAGCGAGCGCGGGCGCTCTCGGGCGGAGAGCAGAGACTGCAGCTACCGCGGATGCGGCGAAAATATACTCGGTGAGAGCGCGTTGCGCTTTAGATGACGCGGTTCGTTCGGCAAGTGGCTCATCAGTCGTGTTTTGTGGGTAATAGTGTGTAAGTGTTATCAGACCGTGGGTCATAGTGGGCAACACGGTGAAAGTAGACGCCCGAGACCTGCGAACCAACGACACCGACGACCGGGGTCGGATTTACCTCGGGACGGAATACGCAAACAAGCGCGTGACCGTCGCGGTGGTAGAAGTCGAAAACGACCGACCCGACGGAGACGAACTCGCCGCTGCCTATCGGGAAGCATCCGAAAGTGCGGAGTCGTTGGCCGGGGAGTGGGACGACACGTCTGACGAGGCGTGGCGTGGGCTGAGTGAATGAACGAGAAGACGAACGTTCGACGCGGTGATGTCGTCATCGTCCGGTTGGACCCCGCCGAGGGTCACGAGATGAAGAAGACCCGCTCGGCGGTCGTCGTCCAGAACGACGTCGGGAACGCAAATTCGAGTACGACCCTCGTCGCACCCGCGACTGGTACGTACCGAGGCTACCCGTTCGAGGTACTGGTCGAAGCGGACGACTCGCCGTTCGGGAGGGACTCGTCGGTTCGTCTCGACCAGATTCGAGTCGTATCTATCGAGAAGCGGATTCACTCGGTCGTCGGGAGTCTGGACGCAGGAACGATGAGTCAGGTAGACGACGCACTGAAACTGAGCCTCGGACTCAACTGAGCGGTTCGACGCAGGCGGCGTGGGAAATCGCAGTGGGCTGGTTCTTCTCTTGGAGTTCTTCGGAGTGTCTTCCTGTGCGTCTCTATCAGCACGTTCTCGTGGTGTCCACTCCGGCTTCGGTGGACCCCTAGGAAGTCGACAGAAATCGCGTGCTGAATACAGAGGATGTATACCGCAACCGACCGCAACTTATTCCAGCCCCTCTCTGTCGGTATAATCTCGTCTCCGGAAATCGACAAGGGTAAACCAATTCTGAGAGATAGACTGATAGAATGAGCCATGGTGGGCAACACTCTATTCACGCAGTGATAGGAGAAGTCACCCGAGCGTTAATCACGACCACCAAAAACGAGATACGGCAACGCATTTGTGAGCAGTTCGTAGCATCGGAGTTGTACTCCTTTGCGTGGATTGACCGCTATAACCCAGAGAAAGAGGAGAAGATTCCGACAGCCTCCGCCGGGATCGCGGAGAATACACTCAATGGAGAGACTATTACCGAGGAGTCACCTCAATCGGAACTGACAAACGAGGCAGTGCGCACGCAAGAGATCACAGTTGTACAGAATCTCGTTACCGACCCGCCTTGCGAGGAATGGCGCGAGCATGCCCTCAAACATGACTATCGAACCTGCGCGGTCATTCCCCTCGTTTACGAGGAGGCTATGTACGGAGTCTTGCATCTGGCTACTAACCGGTCGCAAGGATTTGGCGCGCTTGAGCGAGAATCGCTCGCAGAGTTTGGAGTAACAATCGCATACGCCTTCGAAAATGCGGAGTCGCCTGCGAATACTGATAGCACCGAGCGCACGGAAGCTGAGACGGGGATGACGAAAGTGGCCGCTGAGTCCGAGCAGGAACGGCGGCTTTACGAGACCATCATTTCCAGTACTCCCGACCTTGTATACGCGTTCGACCTCGACTACCGCTTCATATTCGCCAACGATGCACTGCTAGAGATGTGGGGTCAAACCTACGAAGAGTCCATCGGAAAGACCCTACAGGAAAACGGCTACGAGCCGTGGCACGCGGAGATGCACGAACGCGAGATTAACCAGGTCGTAGAGACGAAAGAACCCATCCGCGGCGAGGTAGCGTTTCAACACGCCGAGCTCGGTCACCGAATCTACGACTACATCTTTGCGCCTGTACTCAACGACGAGGGGGAAGTCGAAGCCGTCACCGGAACGACACGCGATATCACCGAGCGCAAGGAAGCCGAAGAGGCGCTTCAGAAGAGCAAGGAGCGATTCCGGACGTTGATCAACGCTAGCTCGGATGTAGTATATCGCATGAGCCCCGGTTGGAGCGAAATGCACCGCCTTGAAGGCAAGGAGTTCATGAACGATACACACAAACCGACCAGCAATTGGCTTGATAAATACATTCACCCAGACGACCAGAAGCGCGTAACGGAGGTCATTGACGAAGCTATCCGAACCAAAAGCACCTTCGAGATGGAACATCAGGTGGAGCAGGTCGATGGGAGTTTGGGCTGGACGTTCTCGCGTGCGGTGCCGATACTGGATGAGGACGGTGACATCGTCGAGTGGATCGGTATGGCGAGCGATATCACCGAGCGCAAACAGTATGAGTGGGAACTCAAACGGACGCTGGATTTGCTCGAAAAGACCGAGCAAATCGCTGATGTCGGCGGTTGGGAGATTGACGTGAATACAAAGGAAGTATTTTGGACAGATCATCTCTTCGATATCTTGGAAGTGTCCTACGATGAGGAACCGCCATTGGATGAGGCGCTCGATGTCTATTACGAAGAGGACCGGCCGATCGTCAAGAATGCAGTTGAGGAGGCACTTGACGCCGGCGAACCATTCGATATAGAATCTCGAATCCGAACCCCTAGCGGAGAGATACGCTGGCTCCGTATCCAAGGGAGTCCGGAAGTTGAGGATGGGGAAGTTGTCTCGCTCCGCGGGGCAGTCCAAGACGTTACCGAACGTAAACACCGAGAGCAGCGGTTAGGTGAGTTGATCGAGGAACTTGAGGAATCGAACGAGCGTCTTGAGCAGTTCGCCTATGCCGCCTCTCATGATCTTCAGGAACCGCTCCGGATGGTGTCAAGCTACCTCCAACTGGTCGAGCAACGGTACGCCGGCGAACTTGACGAGGCTGGACGTGAGTTCATCGAGTTCGCGGTGGATGGCGCTGATCGAATGCGTGATATGATTCAAGGGCTCCTAAAATATTCCCGAGTCGAGAGCCGTGGTGAGCCCTTTGAACCAGTTAGTCTGGATGACGTCCTCGCGAACGTCCGTACCGACCTTCAAGTGAAAATAGCGGAAACGGATGCTGAGATCACCTCTGAATCCCTCCCTCACGTTGAGGGGGATCAAGGACAACTCCGCCAACTGTTTCAGAACCTCCTAGACAACGCATTCGAGTATAGTGGTGACAAGCCGGCGCGAGTGCATGTTGCCGCAGAGGAACGTGGCCAGAAGTGGGCCGTCTCGGTAAGCGACGAGGGAATCGGTATCAATCCTGACGACAGCGAGCGAGTCTTTGAGGTCTTCCAGAGGCTTCACACCGCCGACGAGCACCAGGGAACTGGCATCGGCCTCGCGCTCTGCGAGCGAATAGTAGAGCGTCACAATGGCAATATCTGGGTTGAGTCTGAGCCCGGAGAAGGCGCAACGTTTTGGTTTACTCTTCCCCCGGTGAGAACTTGAACTTCTGAGCTTCAACCCTGACGGTACACTAAACGGCATTTCCGCTGCGACCCTGCGCTGTCGTAGAGGTCGCATTAACTATCGGATGAAGTCACCGGGAGATTCGGAGCAATCCAGCCTGATGAATATGCGCTTTCTATTCAGCACAGTCGCTGAAACCCATTCAAATGCTGTCACAAACGACGTGGTGAATACAGAGGGTGTGTCCGATAAAATCTGAATCCTCAGGGTCTACTAATCGTCTGTGAAAGACAAGAAGAGAGAAACGGCTACGAGGAACCCGAGAACGATGAGAGCTGGTCCCATAACATCCCCACGCGGGGGGATTGAGTAGTTGCTTACTGCGGTATAGTAGACCTGAACTATGAGCAGTAACGAGATGAACATGAGCCACCGACGTATTGCCACTAGTGACGCTTCGGTATCCATGGCCACTACTTCTACAGGTTCTATATAAATTTGATTTATCGAGAATATGGTTGACTAATTAATTTCGGACAAGCACCGAATAGGTAGGACATACGCGCGCTGTTGCAGCACGACCGAACGATACTCCCAACCCACCAGCATGAGCATGGCACCGGGTGTCCCATCACAACCAACCTGCGACTGAATGGGCGGATCGCCACCGGCGGGCGCTCACGACCCGGCACACCCATGAGGATGTCCTCACCGACCGTCAGTTCGAACTCTTGCTGGAAGCGTGTTCGACACTTCCAGCGCTACACAATTTTGAGGCGCGATTTATCTGTCTCATCGCAGGGCGACTCGGGCTTCGGGCTGGTGAAATCGCGCACTTTCAGACCGCGTGGGTGAACTGGAACCGCCGAACGATTCGTATCCCACAACACGAACCGTGCCGGTGCGGGTACTGCCGACGACAGGCCCGACAGGAAGCCACCCACAACGACGACCTCTCTGTCGAGGATGCTGTCGCGTCCCGCTGGCATCCAAAGACCGTGGCCTCGGCTCGACTCATCCCATTTGACCTCTCGCTTCGGCTGGAGCTGTGTGTTGAACGCTTTGCCAACCGCTACGATAGGTTTCCTCGGTCGCGGTCAACAATCAATAGACGAGTGCAGGCTGCCGCGAACGCGGCTGACCTCTCGGGTCGGATCTATCCACACTGTCTGCGAGCGACCGCCGCCAGCTATCACGCCTACAAGGGTGTTGCCCCGGTGCCGCTCCAAGCTCTGATGGGGTGGAGCGATCTGGCGACTGCACAGAAATACATCCGTATCTCCGGGACAGCGACCGCTGATGCGCTGCGTCGAGTCCACCACCGGTAGAAACTCCTCAAACGCCCCTCAGTAATAGCGTGCTGAATACAGAGGGTGTATTCAGCGCAACAGTAGCTTTGGCCGTAAAGACACTCTGACGGGGAGAGCAGGATGGTGTATGTTTCTGGTATTGTAGCACTCGCGACAGTCCTCACTGCTCCATTTGCACGTACAACTGCCAGCAGGAGCATCTCACGGACAATCAATTGAGAAATTCGCATAGTAGTCACCCTCAATAGAAATGTAATACTTTGGAGACCAGCAATTTGGGACAGGAAACGTATTTGCTGCCATCGCACTCTCTGTGCCGTCGATGACTAACTCTACAGTATATTGTTTCCACCCCAAGATATCTGACTCAGTGGCCGCTTCACCGGACGGGAGTTCATATGTTTGATCAAAGACGACTTCATCACTAGGATTTTTTACTGCCATCCGAATTTCACGGTTCTCCCCAGTTCGATTTATGAGAAGAATATCTCCTCTACTTCTGAAGGAGTTCATACAACCGCTTAGACCCAAGAGAAGCGAGCTGAGAAATGGGAGGAGCGAACGGCGAGAAAGATATTGCTTTTCCATAGTCATTGTCTGAATGCTAATCTTTGTGAAGAAAAGCATTCGGGTAGCTACTGTGGTGTCATGGAGTAACGAATTGGAGGTCACCATCTCTGTGCCAAGTCAGTCGCTATTCACTCAGGAGGATGTTATTCAGATTGAGAAATAGCGGTAGTCATGTCAAGAATTGCCTAGCAATAGTTCTCTCATCACATCGTCTTTCGGTGGGAAGACATAGTACTGGCTAAGACAGAGAAAGTATTCGTGAAAACCCAGCATCTGACCGGAAAACGCTTGAACTGTCCGACGCTAGCCGATACGCGCTCTCTATTCAGCAGCATCTCTGTGAACTACCAAGGATGTGTCAGAAACAGCGTACGAGATACAGAGGTTGTATGCAGTGGGAACCACGGTCGTCCCCGCGGCAAGGAATCAAGCCACGAACCAGCCTATTGTGTGTATGGCTCAATATTCATGACTGGCGTAGATCGTCAACCCGAAGCCGAAACGGAGTATGATTCCCATCTCCAACGCAGTGAGACCGTTTGGAACCGCTGGAGCAATTGGTATCGAATGAGCGAACAAGATTTCGAACCGCTCCGTAAAGAACTAATCACACAACTCAATCTTGAAGATGGTGATAGGGTACTGGAAATCGGCTGTGGACCAGGGGGTGAATTTCGGTACAATTCGGGAGGCAATCGGTGAGCGAGGTTCCCTGATTGCAATCGACTATAGCCCCGAGATGATCGAAAAAGCCGAAGAGCGTGTCGAGAATCATGGGTGGGAAAATATCAAGGTCTTCCGCGCCGACGCAACTACGGCTGACCTTGACGGCCCGTATGATGCAGCAATCACAACGCTCGCGTTGAGTGTAATGCCTGACGTTGAACGGGCCGTCCGGAACGTTCACTCTGCACTTAAACCGGGTGCCTCACTTGGAGTTCTTGAGATACAGGAATTTCAGACCGGACCACTGCGTGTCTTCAATCCGCTACTGAAGAGGTTCTTACGTTGGTACGCAAATTGGAATCCGAATGAAAACGTTCGTCTGGTTATCGATGATGTCTTCGAAGAAGTTGAACCCCTCGACACATTCATGCTAGGCACAGTACATACGATGATAGCATCACGGACGACTCCATAATCCGTTCTCTTTCCGAGAAGCTTTGCTGGATCTGCGCGCAGAATTCAGCACAGTCTCAACAGAGTATCACCGACCAGCGATTTCAACTGGCTCGGTATCGATTGAAGTAGTAGACGAGGACGGTTCTGCGGGGAGTCCGTCGCTTACGCTAACAGCTACGCAGCAGCCTCGAAATGTTCGGATATGGGGGCTCGGTTCTCGGCCCGAGGCCGAGAACGGGCGTCACGTTAAACGCTCGTCGTACGGCGTTTGTTAGATGACGCGGTTCTGCAGGTAGTCGAGGTGCTTCGCGTTGTAGACGATGCGGACCTCGTCTGCAGTGGGCGAACCGATACAGGTGAGACGGACGTTCTTGTCGTCGACTTCCTCGTCGGAGAGGATCTGCTGCATGTCCATCTCGATTTCGCCCTCGTACAGGATAGCGGCGCAGTTTGCACACGCGCCTGCACGGCAGGAGAAGGGCCAGTCGTAGCCCTGTGCCTCGGCAGCTTCGAGGATGTACTCGCCCTCGTTGACGTCGAGCGACCCGTAGTCTTCGTCGTCGAGGCCCGCGTCGGCCGCGTTGTCGAAGAGGTCCTCGTCGTCCATTTCCCAGCCCTGGTCGTCCAGTACTTCGTAGTTAAGGTATTCTACCGTGGGCATCACCCGGTGGTTCGATACCCATACCATTAGACTTTGCTGTTCAGCCCGAAGTTGCGTGGCGGTTCGGGCCACAGAACTCGGAACCCCGGCGGCGAACGGCGGTTACAGTGGGACGAACGTGAAGAGGAGAAACGACGCGACCGCAGACAGCGACGGCGTGAGAATCCAGAAGAAGATCACTCGCCCGGTCGTTCCCGGATTGAACAGGTCGTTGGCGGTGAGTTCGTCGCTCTCGTCGCCGACGCGAGGAACCGTCTCCTGTCGCTCGGCCGCCAGCGCGTTCACCGAGACGTTCGGCCCCTCGCCGCGAACCGCCTGCCCGAGCGTCACCGTCCGGGTCGCCCGTCCCCACCCGAGACCGACGATACTCATCGTCGCGCTCACGGCGAGACTCGCCGGGATGCCCAACGCCGACAGCACGGCGATGAGCGTGGCGCTGACGACTTCGACGATGAGCGCCGCCAGGATGGGGAGGTCGGTGAGGTCGTTGCCGACGGTGTCGAGCGTCCGCCGCGCGATGGTGAACGCGCCGAGCGCGATCGCGCCGCCGGCCAACAACACCCCCTGGTCGATGGGGACCGCGCCGTTGCCGACCAGCGGGGCGACGGCGTTTGCGGCGTTCGACGCCCCCGCCGAGAACGCCATGTAGCAGGCGATGGCGACGACGAGCACCGTCCCCCCGAGTTCACGCATCGTCGTCCCCGGGCCGAGGCGCGGCAGCGGGGTGTACTCTATCAGCGGGCCGTCGCTGCTGTCGATGACGAACCGAGCGTCGAGATACGGGTAGATGTAGCGCCCGATGACGGCACAGACCCAGAAGGCCAGAATCGGCGCGACGACCCACCACGAAATGATTTCGAGCATCTTCGGCTGGTTCAGCGTGTCGGTCGCCAGACCCAGTCCGGCGATAGCGCCGACGGCCGTCATCGACGTGGAGGCGGGAACGCCGAACGTGTTCGAGACGAGCAGCGCCAGACCGACGAACAACAGAACGGCGACGCTGGCGACGAGGGTGAACTGGCTCTGCGGGACGATTTCGCCGCCCATCGTCTGGACGACTTCTCGGCCGACGGTCCACCCGCCGAGCAACGCGAACACCGCCATCAGCGCGGCGGCGACGAGTTTGTTCACGACGCCGCTGCCGACGGCGGGACCGAACGCGACGCCGGTGGAGGAGCCACCGATGTTGAATCCGACGAAGACCGCGACCAGAACTCCGACGACGAGAAGCGCTTCTACCACGGTGGTGGGTGTACTCCCGTTCGACTGTTAAGCCGTCCGCATTCGGACGAGAGACGTGAGAGACGGATTACACGAACGGCGCGAACCGGAAGACCGCGTAGGCCGCGGCGGTCGCAAGCGCCGGAACAAGGTTCTGCAGCAGTACGATTCGCGCCGTCGTCGCCGGCCGGTACAGCTCGGCCGTCGCCGCCGTCTCCGTCGGCGCGAGCGGCGGTTCCTCGGCCAACTCGCCGGAGGTCCCGAACCCGGTCGCGGCCGCCGACTGCGCGGCCCTCTCCGTCGAGGCAGTCGCCGCGGGTGCGCCGACGCCGTCGGCGGGCGCGCCCGGAAGCGTCGTCCCCTCCGCGCGGGTCGCCCGCCCCCACCCGAGGCCGACGATGCTCATCGTGGCGATGACGACGAAACTCGCCGGGATGCCCAACGCCGACAGCACGGTGACGAGACTCGCGCTGACTGTGGCGACGACGAGCGCCGCCGCCAACGGGAGGTCGGTGAGGTCGTTGCCGACGGTGTCGAGCGTCCGCCGCGCGATGGTGAGCGCACCCAGACCGATGGAACCGGCCGCCAAGAGGATGCCCTGATCCATCGTCAGCGATCCGTTGCCGACCAGCGGGGCGACGGCGTTGGCGACGTTCGACGCCCCCGCCGAGAACGCCATGTAGCAGGCGATGGCGACGACGAGCACCGTCCCCCCGAGTTCGCGCACCGTCGTGTTCGGTCCTAACTTCGGTCGTGGGGTGAACTCCAACAGCGGCCCCTCGGACTGTCTGACCGCGATACGGGCCGCGATCTCGGCGTAGCCGTACCGGCCGACGACGGCACTCACCCAGAAGCCGACGATGGGCGCGACGAACCACCACGAGACGATTTCGAGGACGACGCCCGTGTTCAACCGGTCGGACGCGAGACCGAACCCCGCGATGGCCCCGACGGCCGTCATCGACGTGGAGGCGGGGACGCCGAACACGTTCGAGACGAACAGCGCGAGCCCGACGAAGAACAGCATGGCGATGCTCACCGACAGGGTGAACGGGTCGCCGGTGACGATGTCGCTGCCGAGCGTATCGACGACGCGTCGGCCGACGGTCCAGCCGCCGAGCAGTGCGAACACCGCCATCAGGCCGCCGGCGGCGAGTTTCGACACCGCACCGCTGCCGACGGCGGGACCGAACGCGACGCCGGTGTTGGAGCCGCCGATGTTGAACCCGACGAAGACGGCGACGAGAACCCCGACGCCGAGGAGGAGGGTCGACACGCTGCGAAGCTTCGCGTGAAACCCACATAAGCGTCCGGTTCCGGCGTGGTTGCCGCGTTCGGGCGCGGACGGGTGTGCGATAGATGCGCGGCTCGTTCGGCCGAGTATCGACGACCGAGGCGTTTTACTCGCCGTGGTGCGGAGCCTCGGCCATGACACAGTTCCCCGAGTTCGAGGTCGTTCCGGCCGTCGACGTGCAGGACGGCGAAGTCGTCCAACTGGTTCAGGGCGAACGCGGCACCGAGAAGCGCTACGGCGACCCCGTCGAAGCGGCCCGGCGGTGGGTCGACGAGGGCGCGGAGACGCTCCACCTCGTCGACTTGGACGGCGCGTTCGAGGGCCAGCGCGAGAACGCCGCGGCCATCGAGGCCATCGTGGAGGCGACGGACGTCGACGTGCAGGTCGGCGGCGGCATCAGAACCGCGGCGGACGCGGTTGCGCTGCTCGACGGCGGCGTCGACCGGGTCATCCTCGGCACGGCGGCCGTCGAGAACCCCGACATCGTCGGCGAGATAAGCGACGAGTATCCCGACTCGGTGATGGTGAGCCTCGACGCGAAAGACGGCGAAGTCGTCGTCTCCGGGTGGACCGAGGGGACGGGTCTCGACCCGGTGGAGGCGGCAGGTCGGTACGAAGCGCTCGGTGCCGGAGCCATCCTGTTCACCGACGTCGACGTCGAGGGACAGTTAGGGGGCGTGCAGGCGAATCGCGTACGGCGTCTCGCCGACGCGGTCGACGTTCCGGTCGTCGCCAGCGGCGGCGTCGCGACGGTCGACGACGTGCGAGCGCTCCGAGAGGCGGGCGCGGCGGCCGTCGTCGTGGGGACGGCGCTGTACGAAGGACAGTTCACACTCCGGGAGGCGATGTCGGCGTAGCGTGAACCCTCAGTGGCGGAACCGGCAGCCGAGACCGCGTTCGAGCGTGTCGACGGTGCCGATGGCCGCGAGCAGGACGAGTACGACACCGAGTACGACGCCGGTGAACGTCATCGAGGACACGAACAGCACTCCCGCGACGAGTGTGAGTGCTATGGTCAGTTCTCGCTTCATCGATGCTCGGTGAGAGAAACTTCAGATATATCAAAAGGCAGCAGACGGCTGTCTGCCTCGCGTCAGACGAGTGTAAACGCAGTGTCCAATTGGGTGGATCGGAACTGCGTGAGCGCGTCGTGGGTGTGTGAGAGCGCAACGGTGATACGCGCGGCGTTCGAGGTGCGAGCATGAGCGACCGCACGGCCGCCGTGTTCCGCGAGACGGCGGAGACCACCATCGACCTCACGCTCGACGTCGACGGCACCGGCGAGGCTGACGTCGACACCGGCATCGGCTTCTTCGACCACATGCTGACCGCGTTCGCCAAACACGGCCTGTTCGACCTCGACGTGGAGTGCGACGGCGACCTGCACGTCGACGACCACCACACCGTCGAGGACGTCGCCATCGTGCTCGGCGAGGCGTTCGAGGAGGCCCTCGGCGACAAGCGCGGCATCGTCCGCTACGCCGACCGCAAGGTGCCGCTGGACGAGGCCGTCGTCGGCGTCGTCGTCGACGTGAGCGGTCGCCCGCACTTCGACTTCGAAGGCGCGTTCTCGCAGGACCGAATCGGCGACTTCACGAGCGACATGGCGCGGCATTTCGCGTACTCGCTGGCGATGAACGCCGGGCTCACCCTCCACGTCGACGTCGAACGCGGCGTCAACGCCCACCACGAGGTCGAAGCGCTGTTCAAGGCGCTCACGCGGGCGCTGGACGACGCGACCCGCATCGACGAGCGCCGCGCCGACGACACGCCGAGCACGAAAGGCGAGTTGTAAGCCGCAGAAACCCACGTTTTTCTCACTCGACGCGCCGAAACAGGTCGGGGTAGTCTCGGACGACGCCCTCCGAATCGACCGCAATCTCGGCGGAAAAACCGCTCGTCAGGCTCTCGTAGCGGAAGCGCCCGCCGTCGGCGTCGACGGGGTCCAGACAGGTGTACTGCTGCGCTACGTTCGACACCTCCAGCGACGGAACCGAGACGTACACCATCGGGAGCGTCGCCGACTCGCCGGCGGCGAGGTCCAGACGACGGATCGGGAGCGCGTTCGTGAAGGGCGTCGCCGAGATGTCCACGTCCAGGCAGCCGTCGAGTTCGGGAATCGACGCGCCGTCGCCGTCGGTCCAGCGTCGCTCTCCGTCAGCGACGAGTCGGAGACCTGCGTCGCCGTCGAAGGAGTCGACCGACACCGAGCGGACGCGTCCGTCGGCGTTGCAGTCGAGCGCGTAGCGAATCCGAAAGCGGTCGTCGCCGCGCGAGCCGAGAACGACCGACTCGGCCGACAGCGGCTCGGTATCGTATCGAAGGTGTTCGAGACCGACGCCGTCGTCGGGTTCCCACAACACGTCGTTCATACGCGACCCGCGCGGACGAACACGAAAGCGCGTTCGGTCCGTCGTGACGGGGTTCGTGGCTCAGTCGCGGTGCAACTGTCCGTTTCGCTCGGCGAGCACGCCGCGGTCGACGGCGTAGTCGAGAATGTCGCGGACCTGCGAGTCGTCGAGGTCGTACGCGCCCGAGGCGAGCGACTCGATTTCCGCGCGGTCGACGGGGAACTGCCGGTTCGAGAGCAGGCGCATCACGGTTCTGAACTCGGCGGGTTCCTCGTCGCGTGCGGCCGTGTCAGCGCCGTCGGGTTCGTCGCCGTCGTCGCTCTCGTCACTGTCGGGAGCGGACGTGTCGGCGGCGTCGCCGGTGCCGTCGTCCGTCTCGTCGGTGACCGGCGTCCCGATGGTGACGCCCTCGGCGTCGGGCGCGAGCGGGTCGTCGAAGTCGGTCGTGTCGATGGCGTCGCCCGGCGGCGGTGCGGTGGGCGTCGGTTCCGGGTCCGACTCCGGCCCCGTCTCGCTGGGCGGAGCGTCGGCAGTGTCGATGGCGTCGGCGGCGTCCGCGTCGTCACCGAGCTTCGGCGATGGAGGCGACGTGTCGGGTGCCGAGGGGTTGTCAGCTGCCGAGGGGTCGTCCGGCGCCTCACCGCCGCCGAGCACGTCGACGACGGGTTCGAGGACGGTGCCGAGTTTCCGCCGGCAGGTCGTACAGAGCACGACCGTCCGCTGCTGGTTGTCGGTCGGGGCGAACCGCGGCGGGACGACGGCGAGTTCGGTGAGTCCGTCGCCGATCTCTCCGCAGAAGTAACACGAGTCGAGGTCGGCCATACGCCAGACGTGCGGGCCGGCGGCTAAAAACCCACGGCGAGGCAGGCGGAGACGGCCACAACTAAGACCGCGAGGCGCGCAGCCACTCGCAAGCGAATGTTCGACGAAATCATGGAGAAGTTCGAGGGAAGTCCGAGCCAACAGGCGGTCATCCGCCTGCTCCTCGAACGCGGCTTTTCGGTCAACGACGAGGGACGCGTCGTCTCCGGCGGCATCGAGATTCCGAACACCCAGATCGCCCGCGAGATCGGCGTCGACCGCCGCGTCATCGACTCGACCACCGAGGCGATTCTCGAAGACGACGACCTGCGGCCCATCTTCCAGAATATCAGCGCCATCCCGAGTCTGTTGAGCCTCGCGCCGGTGCTCGACTTGGCGGCGCTCACCGTCGAAGTCGGCGACGCCGACGAACCCGGTATCGTCTCGACGATTACGACGCTGTTGGCCGACGAGGGGATCAGCATCCGCCAGACCATCAGCGAGGACCCAGAGTTCACCGACGAGCCGAAGCTCTACATCGTCACCGACGAACCGATTCCAGGGGATCTGCTCAACGAGATTTCGGCGCTCCCGTTCGTCCGGCGAATCAGTCTGGCCTGAGTGGTTCGGGCCTCGAAGAGCGACCGTCGATGAACAGCGTCATCTACCCCGACGCCTCAAGAGGCGATATGGAAGAGCCGACGACGACGCGGACGGGCGAGTCGACGACGGAGAGTGCGGGACTCTTCGTCGCGCGTCTCGTCGCCGGACAGGCGGCGTTCGTCGCCGCGACGGTTCACCTCTGGTGGGGGTTCCCGCGCCTCCTCGTCTACCTACAAGCGGGGTCGTTGGCCGACCCGCGGCCGTACCTGTTCGTCCCCTCGGGACTGCTACTGCTCGGCGTCGTGGGCGCGATGCTGCTCGGTCGCCGCGACCGAGCGCTGTACGCCGTCGCCGCGGCGGTGCTCGCGGCGTACGTCCTCGGCTACGCCTGGTGGCATCTCGGCGACCACGGCGGGCTCGTCCCCGGCGGCCACGCGCGGGGCCCGCTGGCGACGATCCTCGAACACCTCCTCGAAGAACCGCGCGACTTCGTGTCGATGTTCGCCGAACTCGTCGGCCTCGGCGCGTTCGCGGCGCTGCTCGGACTCGACCGCTGAGTCGAACCGGTGAAACGACAGAGACAACCCTTTCTCCCCGCGCCCCGCGCACACGACCATGACCGATGCCTATCGAACCGTCGCCGGGCGGGCGAGCGCGCAGTTCGAGGTCCGCGGGTCGGAGTTCATCGGCTACGTCGCCCCCGCCGACGGCGTCGACGCCGCGGAGGCGTTCATCGCCGAAATCGAGGAGAAGCATCCCGACGCCACCCACAACGTCCCCGCCTACCGCGTCCCCGCGGGGCCCGTCTCGGCGTCGAACCCGGGCGAGGTGATGCTTCGGGAGTACCAGAGCGACGACGGCGAACCGACCGGGTCGTCCGGGAAACCGGCGCTGAACGTGCTCGTTCAGCAGGATATCAGGAACGCCGTCGCCGTCGTGACGCGCTACTACGGCGGGACGAACCTCGGCGTCGGCGGCCTCGCGCGGTCGTACTCCCGCGCCGTCAAGGAGGTCGTCGAGGCGGCAGGCGTCGTCGAGGAACTGCCCCACGAGACGCTTTTCGCGGAAGTCGAGTACGACGACTCGGGGACGGTCCGCGGCATCTTAGAGAGCGCGGGCGTCGAGTTCGACGCCGACTACGCGGAGTCGGTCCGCTTCGAGGTCCGGGTGCCCGTCGACGACGCCGACGCGCTTCGGGAGCGACTGCGGAACGCGACGAGCGGTCGGGTCGGACTCGAGTAGTCGGACGCGTTCGAGGGGCGAACTTCCGGCAACGACACACTGACAGCGGCGGCTTTCCTCGCATCGACCATGAGTGAACGAGACGACGCGTACGAGGCTATCGTCGTCGGCGGCGGTATCGTCGGCGCGTCGACCGCCTACCATCTCGCCCGCGAGGGCGTCGAAACGCTGCTCGTCGACCGCCGCGACGAGGGTAGAGCGACCGACGCGGGCGCGGGCATCCTCTCGGCGGCGACGAGCAGTCGCGGCAGCGACAGCACGTGGTTCGACTTTGCGACGATCGCCGTCGACTACTACGAGGACCTGGTTGCGGCGCTGGAAGCGGAGCAGGACGGCCCGCACGGCTACGCGAAACGGGGCCTGCTGAACGTCGCGTTCGGCGACGACGAAATCGAACAGTACGACGACGTGCTCGAACGTATCCGCGAGCGACAAGCCGCTGGCGAGCCCCCCGCCGAGGGGACGATTCACGAACTCACCCCCGAGGAAGCGCGGGAGCGTTTCCCGCCGCTCGGTGAGACGAAGCGGGCGTTCTACTACGACGATGCCGTCCGCGTCGACGGGCAGACGTTCGAGGGGGCGCTCCGCCGGGCGGGCGAGGCGCACGGCCTCGACACGCGAGAGGCGAGCGTCGACTCGCTCGTCCTCGACGGCGGCGAAGTTCGCGGCGTCGTCGTCGACGCGGCGGGTGAAGCGAGCGAGGAGGACGACGCGGGCGAGAGAGGAGAGATAGTCGCCGACGCCGTCGTCGTCGCGGGCGGCGCGTGGTCGAACAGTTTCGGCGAGCAGTTGGGCGTCGAGATTCCGGTCGCCCCCCAGCGCGGCCAGATCGTCCATCTGGACCTCGACACCGACACCGAGGGATGGCCCATCGTCAGCCCGTATCGCCACAAGTACATGGTGTCGTGGGACGACGGCCGCGTCGCCGTCGGCGCGACCCGCGAGACCGGTGCCGGGTTCGAACCGAAGACGACCGTCGACGGGTTGCACGACGTGTTCGGGGAGATTCTCCGGGTCGCACCGGGACTCGCCGACGCGTCGCTCCGGGAGGTTCGCGTCGGACTGCGACCGCTCGCCGAGGACGGACTGCCGGTGCTGGGTGCGGTCCCCGACGTCGACGGCGCGTTTCTGGCGACGGGCCACGGCCCGACCGGCCTCCAGCTGGGCCCGTACAGCGGGAGGCTCGTCGCCGACGCGGTTCGCGGCGAGGACGTGAGCGAGGAGCTCGAACCGTTCGGCGTCGAGCGGTTCCGAGCCGTCTGAAGAAGTAGTTACTCGTCTGAAATTTTATTGCGACTCCCCGAGTAGCGGCGCGTATGCTCCTCCAGACCGGTCTCGGCGAGCCCTCGTTCGCCGAATCCGCACCGAGACTCGCGCTCGTCGACCTCCTCTCGCTCGTCGCGTTCGCGGCGACGTATCTCGTCGTTCGCACGCTGTTCGTGGCGTTCGTCGAGTGGACGACGGGCGGCGCCCGGACTCGCCTCGGACGGGTCGGGGCGACAGCCGCGAAGGGGTACGCGCTTCTCATCGCGCTATCGACGGGACTCGGCGTCGCCGGGTTCGGGAGCTTCCAACTCCTGTTCTCGCTGCTCGGTGTCGGCGCAGTCGGCGTCTTCGCGGGCGTCGTCTACCGGGTCGAACGCTCGCTCACGGGGCGGCAGCGGTCGTAACGAGAGAAAAAATCAGAGAACGCGACGTCCTCTCGTCAGTCGGTCGTCGGCGACGCCGACGACGGTTCGGCGCGTTCGCCCTCCATCTGGCGGCGATTCCGTAGCGCCAGCGCGCCGAACAGCACACCGCCGACCGCACGGAGCAGCAGGTCGAGCGTCAGTATCTCGACGCCGATGCTCATACCCGCCCCAGACAGCAGCGTGAACAGCGGGTCGAGCAGCATCTGCGGTGCCATGAGCAGAATCGACGAGACGGCGAACAACGCGCGCTCGGCGCCCCCTACCGGCGAGTAGAAGTAGCCGATGATGGTCGGCCCGAGCGCGAGCACGCCGAGGAACAAGCCGACGATGGGAACGGCCACCTCCGGGACGAAGTAGCCGAGGTCGGCCACGTCGGCGAAGGTGAGGATGTGGTACTGCTCGGTGCTCTCGCCGCGGATGAGCAGGATGCCGGGCGAGAAGACGAACGCGAACGGCACGATGGCCTTGTTCAGCGAGAGCGAGAACGCCTCGATACCCGTCTTGAACGGGTCGGATTTGGCGACGCCGGAGGCGGCGTACGCAGCGACGGCGACCGGCGGCGTGATGTCGGCGATGACGCCGAAGTAGAGGATAAACAGGTGCGCCGCCAGAAGCGGAATGCTCGCCAGTTCCGCAATCGCACCGCCGAGCAGCGCGACGAGGATGATGTACGTCACCGTCGTCGGCATCCCCATCCCGAGGATGATAGAGGAGATGGCGGTGATAACCAACAGCAGGATGAGCGACCCGCCGGAGACGGCCTCGATGAGCGCGACGAGGTTCGGACCGAGCCCGGAGACGCTGATGACGCCGGGGATGACGCCCGCGGCGGCGACGGCGACGACGACCACCGTCGCGGTGCGCGCGCCCGCCTCCATCGATTTGAGGACGAACGTGCCGAAGCGGTAGGCGTTGTTGTCGGCGAGCGAACGCCGGCCGAACGTGGTGGCGGTCTTCTCGGCCGCCTCGTCGACGGCGGGGTCGTACTCCAGAAGCGGCGCTCGGAGGTGCGGCCGCGCGAGGAGGAACGCCGCGCTCACGAGCACGATGATAGTACCGAGCTGTCCGGCGGCGGCGTCGAGCGCGGCGCGGGGAGCCATCCCGCCGGTTCCCGCGCCGGCCAGCGCGCCGCCGATGCCCGCGCCCGTCAGCAGATTCGCGACCGTTTCGAGCGTGAACAGCGCGGCGATGGTCCCGATCAGCGGCAGGCGCGTCCGCTCGTTGTAGGTGGCGACGAGCGCGATGAGCGCGATGATGGCGACGATGGTGTACCACGCCGAGCGCGACACCGAGTAGCGGATGCCGATGAGGTAGACCAGAAGCAGCGCGATGGGCGCGAGATAGAACCAGCCGCTACGCAGGTGCTTACCGACGGCGACGAGCTCCGAGGGGTCGACGCCGCCGATGCCCGCCCGCGATGCTTCGAGGTGCACCATCACCCAGACGCCGAAGAAGAAGACGATGGCGGGAATCGTCGCGGCGATGATAACCTCGTCGTAGGAGACGCCGACGAACTCGACGATGAGGAACGCGGCTGCACCCATCACCGGCGGGAGAATCTGCCCGCCCGAGGAGGCGGAGGCTTCGACGCCGCCGGCGAACTCGGGGCGGTAGCCGGAGCGCTTCATCAGCGGGATGGTGAACGCGCCCGTGGTGACCGTGTTGGCGATTGACGAGCCGCTGATGGTGCCCATGAAGCCGCTGGAGAGGATGCTCGCCTTCGCGGGGCCGCCCTTGCGCGACCCGGTCATCGAGTACGCGAGGTCGATGAACCACTGTCCCGCACCGCTCATCTCCAGAAACGCCCCGAAGAGGATGAAGATGTAGATGTAGCGGACGCTCACCTCGACGGGGACGCCGAAGACGCCGTTTGCGGTGTTGTACCAGAGGTTCTGGATGACCGAATCCCACGACGCCGACGGCGTCGAGAGGATGCCGAGGTACGGGATATCCTGGGGGATGTTCCCCGCGTACCGCGCGTAGAGGATGAACGCCGAGACGATGGCCGTGAGAAGCGCCCCGAGCGTCCGGCGGGTCGCCTCCAGCACGAGCAACACGCCGATCGCACCGAGGACGTACGCGTACGACGCATCGTCGAGCGGAATCCCGAGCGCCGAGACGATGTCGACGAGCGGCGCGAGGAACGGGTAAATCTCCGCGGTCGTTCGACCCGACCCGACCCCGAGTGCACGCATCGTCTGGACCTCGTCGTAGTCGGTGATCATGTACGCCGCCGTCAGCGCCGAGAGGAAGACGAGTACGAGGTCGACGGGCGTCACCCGCCGACGGGACGGGTCGGCGATGGCCCAGCGGACGCCCGAGCGGACGCTCGTCGCCGCTCGCGTCGCCGGATGGTCGGGCCCGTAGGCGCGTTCGAGCCCGGGGACGACCCGCGAGAGTCGCCGCGAGAAGAGGCCGTCGGGCGACGTCGCCGGGTAGAGCATGAACGCGAGGATGAGTGCGAACACGACGTGAATCGCGCGAATCTGTAGCTGTTGGAGCGCCGCGAGGCGGACGGTCCCGACGACGGGCAGCGTCACCTCGAAGATGAATCCGTGGGCGGCGAGCCACATCTGAAACGCCGAGAAACAGATGCCGATGAACGCGACGGCGACGGCGGCGACGCCGCGGAGGTTCCGTTTTCGCTCCAGTTCGTCGATGAGTTCTTGCTTCTCCTCCTCGGAGAGTTCCGCTTCTTCCGGTGGGGTATCGTCGACAGTCATGGCATCATCCGTTGGAGTATACTTCGGTGTTCGACGTGAATCCGTACGGTTTCGCCGCCCGAACGCGCGACGAGGTCGTACGTCCTCTCGCCGACGTGGAGTCTGTGACCGGCGACGTCACCGGGAGAGACGTACAGTTCCGACAGCCGCACGTCGTCGGGGCGATAGACGAAACTGCCGTTCTCGCGGGTGACGTTCGCCTGCGCCGGGAATCCCCACCCGTAGGAGGCGAACTCCATGCGCGTCATCACGAGTTCGTCGCCGCGGACGGCGTACACGTCGCGGACGGCGCTGCCCTCGACGCTGTGGTTGTACGCGAGCGTCACCGGGGTCTCGTTTTCGACCGGCGTCGTGAACAGACGCTCGCCGGAGTCTGCGTCTTCGACGACGAGAACGTGTTCGGGTTGGGTCGCCACCGCGCCGCCGGCGAGGACGAGCGCGAGCGCGACCACAGACGCGAGTGCGAATCCGACCGAGCGACGGCCGAAGCGGCCGCTCATGGGCGGCGCGAAGAACTGATAGTCGGTCGAACGTGCATCTGTACGGGTCAGGGAACCGCACCGCCGCGTGCGGTCGGCCGAGCGGAGTGGGGTCGAGTGCGCTTAGTTCGACTCGTTGCCGCTCGTCTCGTTACCGCTCGTCTCGTTACCGCTGCCGCCGGTGCCGGCGGAGTCGAAGTACGCCTGCGCGCCGGGGTGGAGTTCGATGGACATGCCGTCCTGGGCGGTGTCGGCGGTGATGAACTCCTGTTTGATGTTGATCTGGTCGGTGTTCTCGAAGATGGCTTCGGTCACCGACTGAACGACCTCTTCGGACTGTTCTTCGTTGGTCGCGATCATCGCCTGCACGGCGACGGTCTGGACGGGTTCGTCGATGCCGCTGTAGGTGCCGGCGGGAATCTCGTCGTCGGCGAAGTACGACCCGGCCTGCTTGACCTGCTCGCGGGCGTCGCCGGAGATCTCGACGAGACGGATGTTGCTGTTGTTGGCGAGGTCCTCGATAGCGCCGACCGGCCAGCCGCCGACGACGAACGCCGCGTCGACGTCGCCGTTCTGAACCTGCTCTGCGGCCTGCGAGAAGTCGGTGTTCTGCTCGGTGTAGTCGGTGACGCCGACGGCTTCGAGAATCTGTCGGGCGTCGACCTGCGTCCCGCTGCCGAGGTCGCCGGTGTTGATGGTCGCGCCGCTGAGGTCCTGAATCGTCTGGATGTCGGAGTTACCGGGCGTCACCACGTGGATGGTCTCGGGGTAGAGCGTCGCCACGCCGCGGATGTTCGGGATGGCGTTACCCTGGAACGCGTCGATGCCCTCGCCGTTGACCGCGAAGTACGCGACGTCGTTCTGCAGGAGCGCGAAGTCGGCGTTGCCGCTGCCGAGACTTCCGGCGTTCTCGACGCTGGCACCCGTCGACTGCACCTGCAGGGTGTAGTCGGTGTTCGACTCGACGACGCTCTTGAACTGGTTCGACAGCGGGTAGTACGTGCCGCCGGTCCCGCCGGCGTGCCACGAGAGTTGATTGTTGCCGCCGTTTCCGCCGCCACCGTCGCTGTCGTTTCCGCCGTCGCCGCCGTTGCCACCATCGCCGCCAGTGCCGCCGTCGCCGCCGTCGCCGCCGTCGCCGCCGTTTCCACCGTCTGAACAACCAGCGAGGCCGACGAGGCCGGCCGCACCGGTCGCAGTGATAAACTTCCGCCGATTGAGATAGCGAGCCATACCTCTGAATGTCGCCCAGAGATATATATTAGTAACTGTCTCACAATGTCAACTAATCTCATGCATAGGAGAGTATCTTAGATAGGTAACACTAGTCGGCGGCGGCGTCCTCACCACCGGCGGACCGTTCCTGCTTCCGAAGGCTATTCCCGAGGGGGTACGAGAGGCGCGGTATGCGACACGTCAGCGCCGCTGATTACCACGACATCGCCAAGCCGGAGAGCCCTCGGCTGTCTCCGGACGGCGAGCAGGTCGCCTTCGTCCGGAAGGTGCCGACAGACGACGAATCGTACGAAGCGACCATCTATCTCGTTCCCGCCGACGGCAGCGACGAGCCTCGACGGTTCACCGTCGACGAGGGCGTCGATAGCCAACCGCGTTGGAGTCCGAGCGGCGACCGCCTCGCGTTCGTCTCTACGCGCGGCGAGGACGACGACCGCCCGCAGCTGTGGGTCGTCCCCAGGGACGGCGGCGAGGCCCAGCAGGTAACGGAGGTTCCCGGCGGCGTCAGCGCGCCCGCGTGGAGTCCCGACGGCAGCCGAATCGCGTTCGTGCAGGCGACGACCGAAGACGAACGCGAAGCGGAGCTCGATTTGAGCATCGCCGACGAGGAGGAGTACGAGCGCGAGACGCCCGACCCGCGGGTCGTCGACCGACTCGTCTACCGCCAGCTCGCCCGCTACATCGACGGCACGCGCGGCCACGTCTACGTCGCCGACGTCGAATCCGGAGAGATCGAACGACTCACCGACGGCGACTACGACCACAGCAGCCCCTCCTGGAGCGACGAGACGACGCTGTACTACACCTCCAAGCGCACCGAGGACCCCGACGACAACGTCTACGTCGACGTGTTCGCCTACGACACCGAGGCGGGCAAGGAAGAACACGTCCTCCAGACGACCGGATGGGGCACGGGTCTCGCCGTCGCCGGCGACGGCCGCGTTGTCTACGCTCGTACCCCCGAGGACCGCACCTCGATGCGACAGACGGACCTCGAACTGTTCGACCCCGACTCCGAGGAGACCACGACGTTGACCGCCGACATCGACCGCACCGTCGGCGCGGTTGGCTTCCAGTGGGACCCCGACGAGGAGTTCGTCTACTTCGTCACGCCCGACGAAGGCGACTACGTCTGCCGCCGCGTCGACGACGGCGGAACGGCGGTCGAAGTCGTCGCCGGCGACGGCCACATCACCGACATCTCGGCGGGCGACGAGGCGGTCGTCTACGCGAAGAGCGAGTGGGACCATCCCGGCGACGTCTTCGTCTCCGTCGGCGGCGACGAGACGCGCCTCACCGAACTCAACGCCGACTACCTCGCCGACCTCGACGTGGGCGAACCCGAGGAGCTCCGCTTCGAATCCGACGACGGCGTCGAGGTGCAGGGCTGGGTGCTGACGCCGCCGGAGTTCGACGACTCGCAGACGTACCCGCTGGCAGTCGAGATTCACGGTGGCCCGCACGCGATGTGGTCCACCTCGGGGACGATGTGGCACGAGTTCCAGACGCTCGCGGCGCGCGGCTACGTCGTCTTCTGGTCGAACCCGCGAGGGTCGACCGGCTACGGCGAGGCGTTCGAGATGGCCATCGAGCGCGACTGGGGGAGCGTGACGATGACCGACGTGATGGCGGGCGCGGAACTGGTCGCCGAGCGCGACTACGTCGACGCGGAGAACGCCTTCGTCACCGGCGGGTCGTTCGGCGGCTTCATGACCGGCTGGATCGTCGGCCACACCGACTTCTTCCGCGGCGCGGTCGCCCAGCGCGGCGTTTACGACCTCTCGTCCTTTTACGGGTCGACGGACGCGTTCAAACTCGTCGAGTGGGACTTCGGCGCGAAGCCGTGGGACGAACCGGAGTTCCTCTGGGAGCAGTCGCCGGTGGCTCACGCCGCGAACGCGACGACGCCGACGCTCGTCGTCCACTCGGACAACGACTTCCGCGTCCCCGTCAACAACGGTGAAATGTTCTACCTCTTCCTGAAGAAAAACGGCGTCGACACCCGCCTCATCCGCTACCCGCGCGAGGGTCACGAGCTCTCGCGCTCGGGCGAACCGGGCCACGTCGTCGACCGCATCGAGCGCATCGCCCGCTGGTTCGACGGTTACTCGGACCACCACGACGTCCCGCCGGCGCTGGAGCGCGGCGACGACGGCCTCTCGGCGGGAGAGGACGGGGACGACGCGGACGGCGACGAAGAATAGAGCGCTCGATAGCCCACCCCTGCGCTCTATGGGACCGTTTCGACAGGAGCGCGCCCGCGTCAGACGTGCTCTCTGCGGAGGGTTTCGAGTCGAAGAGAGGGGGTTCGAGAGGACGAAGAGGCGGTCGGGGGCGGACGCGTCAAGCCGACGACCGAAACCTTCCTATTTGGGCA
This sequence comes from Haloprofundus salinisoli, assembly GCF_020097815.1. Taxonomy (NCBI): domain Archaea; kingdom Methanobacteriati; phylum Methanobacteriota; class Halobacteria; order Halobacteriales; family Haloferacaceae; genus Haloprofundus; species Haloprofundus salinisoli. The sequence goes on along the minus strand of NZ_CP083663.1, from coordinate 1,462,504 downwards.
TCGACGGCGTACTTTCGGCGATGAGTGGACCCAAACTACTCGTTCCCGTTCGACTCTCCGCGCCCGAACCGTTGCCGCCGACGTTGACCGAGACGCTCTCGTGACGCGGTCGTGATGGGCGAGACGACCCGCGACGTCGAACGCGACGTGTTCGGGCCGGTGTCCGAGCAGGTCGCCGATGAGACGGGCGAACCCGTCTTCGTCGTCAGAAGGGGTTGAAAGGTTGAGAGGGAGAAGCGTGCGCGTCGCTACTTCGTGCGGAACGCGCGGTCGCCGGCGTCGCCGAGGCCGGGGATGATGTAGCCGTGCTCGTCGAGGTGGTCGTCGATGGCGACGGTGAGCAGGTCGGCCTCCTCGAACTGGCCGCCGACGCGCAGCAGCCCGTCGGGTGCCGACACCGCGGAGAGGACGAACAGATTCTCGAAGCCGTCGGCCTCCTCCAGTACGTGGTCCAAGACGGTGCACATCGTGCTCCCGGTGGCGAGCATCGGGTCGGCGACGATGACGGTGTCCTTCTCCGTGATTTCGGGGAGTTTCACGTAGTCGATCTTGATGGGGAACTCGCCCTCGTCGTTCATGCCTGCGTCCTCGTCGCGGCCGGCGCTGATGACGCCCTGTTTCGCGCGAGGGAACGCCTTCAACAGCCCCTCGACGAACGGGGTGGCGGCGCGGAGGACGTTGACGATGACGACGTCGTCGAGCCCTTTCACGCACTCGCCGGTCGTCTCGGCCATCGGCGTCTCGATGGAGACGAACTCGGTCTCCATCGCACCGTCGATAATCTCGTAGCCGGCGATGCGGCCGAGTTTCACGAGGCCTTTCCGGAAGGCGACCTGTTCGGTCTTGACGTCTCGCAGCTTCGAGAGCGTGTCCTTGGCGAGCGCGTGGGTGATGAGGTACGCGTCGTCGCGGTCTTCGATGGGCATGTGTAGAGCGGAAACGCCGAACGACATAAAGAACCTCATCGCCGTCTCCGCGGAGGAAAGAGTCACGTAGGCGGCGGACGCTCGGCCGCAATCGAACGTTTACTCGGTGAAACCGTCGGGAGGGTCTGCACGGTCGGAGTTCGGTGAGGAATAACAAAGCGTGCAGTCGCAGAGCGACATCACGATGTCCCCGACGACAGAGTCCGCCCGGGCCGGGCCGAGCGCGGAGACCAGATGCGACGGCGAGTATCGAATCCGGGGCTACGAGGCGGGCGACGGAGACGGTCTGCTGGCGCTCGACCGAACCGTGTGGGACCGCCAGCGCGGCCGCGAGTGGTTCGAGTGGAAGTACGTCGAGAACCCCTACGTCGACCACGTCCCGATTTTCGTCGCCGAGCGCGACGGCGAGATAGTCGGCGCGCGACCGTTTCTCGTCCTGCCGCTCCGCGGGCCGGACGCGACCGGAATCGCCTTCCAACCGGCGGATACGATGGTCCACCCCGACCACCGGCGGCGAGGGTTGTTCACGCAGATGACGACGGCGGCGCTGTCGTACTACGCCGACGCCGACGACGGTCCCGACCTCTACTTCAACTTCCCGAACGACGCGTCGCGGCCGGGTTACGAGAAACTCGGCTGGCGGGACGCGGGTCGGCGGACGACGTTCTACCGGGTCCAGAACCCGAGTTCGCTCGTCGGTACCCGCCTCAGCGAGGTCGGCGAGTCGGTCGCGCGGTTGACGACGCCCGTCGCCCGGCGCTACTACCGAAACCGTGACAGGGCCGCTCGAACCGACCGCCAGTTCGTCGTCCACAGACACCGAACGCTACCGGTCGACCGCCTCGCGGCGCTGTACGAGCGGTCGATACCGGACCGACTCCACGCCCACCGCGACGCGGCGTTCTACCGCTGGCGCATGGGGAGTCCGCTCTGGGGACGGCTGACGTACGTCGTCGAGAACGACGAAGGGCCGCTCGCCGCGCTCGTCGCACGGACGCGAACGACGAAGGACGGCGTCACCATCACGCAGTTCGCCGAACTCGCGCCGCTCGTCGGCGGCGACGAGTGGCTGACCGGCGTCGCCCGACTGTTCGACGCCGCGCTCGAAGAGCACGCCGACTCCGACATCGTCGCCGTCTCCGAGAGCGGAGTGCCGCGGGAGTTCCTCGCCGAGCGGGGCTTTCTCGCCGACGACGAGCGGCCGCTGTCGCTTCTGACCCGAAGTCGAGTGACCGTCGTCTCGCGCCCGGCGACCGAGAACGGGCCGCGGGAGTTCGGCGGCGTGCCGTTGGACGAACGCGAAAGTTGGTACGTCTCGTTTCTCGAACGAGACACGACGTGAGTCAGTGTCGTCGGTGCACTGACGGGACGCGGCGGCGAGACGCACCAGCGAGAGGCGGCGGCGAGACGCACCGACGAGTCAGGGCGACGAAACGAACGGGGACCGTCAATCGAACATTTCGGACGGAAGCGTCGCGGGAAACCCGTTTTCGAGCGAGCAGGACGCCCGTTCGTCGGCGACCACCATAGTCGAACCAGCCGGCGGTCGAAACAATCAGGCGGATGACGATAGCCACCGGATAACGATAGCCGAGAGAACTGACCCGAACTCGATGACAGAGACACGAACACGGGCGATAGCGACGCTGAAACGGGTATACAGACTCGGGCTGCTCGTGCTCAGCGTACCCATCGTCCTCGGCGAGTACTTCGACTCCGACACCGGCGCGGCCTACGGCGTCGACTTCGGAACGAAGTGTCGCCTCGTCGCCCAAATGTTCCGGAACAACCTCCGGCTTCCGACGGGGTCGTCGTTCGTCGAACACCTCGTCGTCGCCGCGAAGATACTGCAGATACCGCCCGGCGAGGAGGGCGTCGTCGTCGAGTGCGGCTGTTATCTCGGCGGGAGCACGGCGAACCTCTCGCTCGTGACGGGACTCTGCGACCGGAAGCTCGTCGTGTTCGACTCCTTCGAGGGGATGCCCGAACCCGACGAGAGGGACGAGGCGCACGTCCTCATGCAGTCCGAGCAGGTACACACGTACGAAGCCGGGTCGTGGCACGGGTCGCTCGATGACGTCCGCCGAAACGTCGCCGCTCGCGGCGACATCGACGCGTGCGAGTTCGTGGAGGGCTACTTCGAGGAGACGCTCCCGGCGTTCGACCGCCCGGTCGCGCTCGTCTTCCTGGACGTGGGTCTTCGAGGCTCGGCGGAGACGTGTCTCGAGGAGCTCTGGCCGCTGCTTCGACGGGAGGGGTATCTGTTCACTCACGACGTGAAACACATGGAGATCTCGTCGCTGTTCTTCGACCAAGCGTGGTGGCGCGACCACCTCGACAGAGACGCGCCCGGACTCGTCGGCGCGGGCAGCGGCGTCGGCCTCCACCCGCAGCGAAACGGCTTCGGAAGTCTGCTCGGCTACGTCGTCAAAGACCCGCGACTCGACCGGTTCGAGTGGGTAGAAGAGCGCGGCGCGGGAGCCTACGGCGACGAGATGCTTCGAGACGAGTGAGTAGACCGACGCCCCGTCTCCGGTCGCTCACCGGATGATGAGGAAGGTCAGCACCATCAACGCTGCTGTCACTCCCGCGAGTCGCTGCCAGGTGAAGGTGAGAAAGCCGACGAATTCGAGGCCGTAGAGCACGACCGACGCGAAGACGAGCGACAGGACGAGGTTCATCACGAACAGAACCCGCGGGTCCCCTTGAGACTGCATAGCGCCTCTGGTTCGGCGCACCACTTAGCTTCTTTGTGCAAGCGTCCGTCCCCGACGTATGCGACTCGGGAACCGTGACGGGACGCCCGTCGACGCCGTGCCGTTTCTCGTCGTGGCGTCGCTCACCTTCGGGCTGACGTTCGCGTTCGGTCCCGCCTACGGTCTCTCGCTCGGCCTCCCGTTGACCACCGCCGTCGCCGCCTCCGCAGTCGTTTTCGCCGCCGCCACGGCAGCGGCGTACTACCGACTCGTCTGGACGGCCAACCCCGACATCCGACGGGAGGTGCCTGCGGACGTGCGCCTGCTGAAACTGCTCTACTTCGTGCTCGCGGTGGTTCTGTTCCTGTCGTTTCTCTCGGTGCTGCAGCTGTGAACTACCCCACCCTACTTCGCTCGCTATGCTCGCTCCCCGAGGACGGGGCATCTACCTCCGTGTTCCGGTGAGCCCGGTTCGTCAGTCGGCGACACTTATCGTACCGCGGCGTCACGGACGACCCATGCACGAGGTGACGGTCTCTCGGTTCGTCCGCGCGCCCCCGCGGGTCGTCCGACGCGCGCTCACACCCGAGGCGATAATCCAGTACGAGGGGAGCTTCGAGGTCCGCGGCGTCGAAGAGACCGAGGACGGCCCCGTCGTCGTCGCCGGCACGAGTCGCTTCCAGTTCGCGCTCCGCTTCGAGACGCTCGACGACGGCCTCTACTACGAGCAGGACGGCGAGGCGGGACCGTTCGACGCGATGGAGACGACGGTGACCGTCGCCGCCGAGAACGAGGGGTCGCGGGTGACGACGCGCTCGTCGGTGAGTCTCGGCCTTCCGCTGTCGACCGTCACCGACCGTGTCGCGGCGTGGAAACGGAAGGGCGAGTTGAAGCGCGCACTGGACGCCTTGGCCGCGGACGTGGGGTGACTCAACGTAACGTGCCGAGTGGCGCGAGTCGGACGGGTGCCCGACTCAGGGTTCGGTGACGACGAGTTCCTCCCCCTGTCTCGGGAACGGGTTCTCGAACGCCCCCCAGTCGGCGTCCATCTCCTCGTCGGTGAGCAGACAGTCGTCGAGCGTCGCCGTCGTCGCCTCCTCGTCGAGATCGGTGCCGATGACGACGAACGCGGTGCGCCGGTCGCCCCACTCGTCGTCCCACGCCAGGTCGCGGCGGTTCGCCCGGTACAGTTCCTGGTCGACCTCGGGGAGACTCGCTATCCACTGACCGGCCGCCTCGGCGCGCACCGACGGCCCCGCCTGGCCGACGACGATGGGTGATTCCCGCCCGGCGACCCAGCAGGTTCCCTTCGAGCGGACGACGTTCGATGGGAGGTCGGAGAGCAGCGCGGCGAACCGTCCGGGGTGGAACGGGCGGCGGCGACGATAGGTGAACGACGAGACGCCGTACACCTCGTCGGGATGGCGGTGGTCGTGGCCGTCGTGTTCGTCGTGACCATCGTGGCCGTGGTCGTCGTGACTGTGACCATCGTGGCCGTGGTCGTCGTGACCGTCGTGGCCGCGGCTCTCGTCGCTCGCGTCGTCGGCGTCGAGCGCCTGCCTCCACCCGGCCATCTCGGCGGCCGTCGCCGGGTCGTACAGCTTTCGGTCGAACAGCCGATCGGGGTCGACCGCCGACTCCGTCGTCCGGAGAATCTCGGCGTCGGGGCTGAGCGCCCGCACCATCTCCTCGACGGCGGCCATCTCCGCCTCGGAGACGAGGTCGGCTTTGTTCAGGAGCACGACATTGGCGAACTCGACCTGCTCGACCAGCAGGTCCGAGAGCGGACGGCTGTCGTCCTCGTCGGTGCCGCGGCGCTCGGCGACGCCCTCGCCGCCGAAGGCGTCGTAGAACAGGCGACTGTCGAGCACCGTCACGAGCGAGTCGACCTCGTACAGCGCCGCCGCGCGCGACCCGGTGGTGAACAGGCGCGCGACCGGTTCGGGTTCGCTGATACCCGAGGACTCGACGACGAGCACGTCGAAGTCGCGGTTCCGCGCCAGTCGCGTGACCGCGGTCTCGAGGTCGTCCTGCAGTTCGCAGCAGATACAGCCGTTCGAGAGTTCGGCGACGCCGTCGCCGACCGAGAGGTCCGAGTTCGCGCTCACCAGTTCCGCGTCGACGTTGAGGTCGCCCATGTCGTTGACGAGGACGGCGATGTTTCGGTCGCCGGCGTTTCGCAGCAGCTGGTTGAGCAGCGTCGTCTTCCCCGCACCGAGGCTCCCGCTGAGAATCGTCACGGGAATCGTCTGCGTCATGTGGACACACTCGCCGCCCGACGACCATGAAGCTACGGCGTGCGGCGGTGCGTGCCGGGTCGCGCCGGGTCCGAGAGCGATGCTGGGACGAAGCGCGAGTCCCGGAAACGGACGACGTGAGCGATATGCTTTTGCCCGCTCCCCGAAGGACGTGAACGTATGACGCTCGCAGAGCGCATCGCGGCCTTCCGCGACCTCGCCGAGGAGTGGCTTCGGGGACTTTACCACGGCATGATAAGCCACCCGGCGTACGAGAAGATAGAGAACGAGGCCGAGGATATCGAGGATGCGTTCATGCTCGCCTGTTTCCCCGACGCGTTCGGCATCCCGTCGCCCGTCTCCTACTACACCGCCGAACTGCTTCCCTACCTCGAAGACGAGTTCGAGGCGTGGGAGCGGCGGATGTGGGACCGCGGGTCGTTGCTCGAACGCAAGGGTCAGCAGTATCACTTCTAACGATGCGGAAGTTCGTCTTCTTCGGCGGCAAGGGCGGCGTAGGAAAGACCACGGTGTCGAGCGCGTACGCCTACAAGTGTGCGAACGCGGGACTCCGAACGCTCGTCGTCTCGACCGACCCCGCGCACTCGACCTCCGACGTGTTCGACCAGCAGTTCGATGACACGCCGAAACCGGTCGACGGCGTCTCCGGCCTCGACGCGATGGAGCTCGACCCGGAGGAGGAGGTGAGCCGTCACCTCCAGGGAATCAAGCGGTCGCTGTCGACGCAGGTGAGTCCGGCGATGGTCAACGAGATAGACCGGCAGGTCGAGATGGCGCATCAGACGCCCGGCGCGTACGAAGCGGCGCTGTTCGACCGCTTCGTCGACGTGATGCGCGACTCCGACGAGTACGACCGCGTCGTCTTCGACACCTCGCCGACCGGCGGGACGCTCCGCCTGCTGTCGCTACCGGAGTTTCTGGAGGGGTGGGCCGAGCGCCTGCTCGCCAAGCGGAAACAGAGCGTCCGCCTGTTCGAGCGAGCGGCCATCGGCGGGAGAGAGCCGAGACGGATACGCGAGGGCGACCCCGTCATCGCGCAGTTAGAGGAGCGCCGCGACCGGTTCGCGCTCGCGGGGAAACTGCTCCGCGAGGAGGCGGCCTTCTTCCTCGTCGTCAACCCCGACGAACTGTCGATTCGGGAAACCAGACGGGCCATCGGCTCGCTCGACGACGCGACGCTCGACGTACGCGGCCTCATCGTCAACAAACTCACACCCGAACCCGACGACGACGAGAACGGCCGGGGCGCGCGCTTCCTGCGCGACAGGGTCCGGACCGAACGCGAGCGCCTGAAGACGCTGCGCGAGGAGTTCGACAAACCGGTCGTCGCCGAAATCGTGACGCGCATCGCGGAGGTGAAAGGCGACCTGCTGGCCGACGTGGCCGCGGAGATCGACGTCGAAGTGCGGGTAGAACCGGTTGAATGACCGAGTAGCGAATAAATATTAGTAGTTCTTTCATACATCTCCGTTGACTAGTTTAGGAGCCAACGCGAAAAATCCCCGAATACAACGTCTGTCGCGTCTATAATCCCCCAGAGGTAAGCTAATGTTTATATGTGCTATACGCACATCGTTGATGTGGTAGCGTAACATGGTGCAAATCATCTGGCTGGTGGCGACGGTTCTCGTACTGTTCAGCGTGGGGTATTTCGGCTACTCTCGATACCTCGCGCGCTTCGTCGAACTCGACGACGCGAACGCGACACCGGCGCACAAATACGAAGACGGACAGGAGTACGTCCCGGCGAAGAAGCCGGTGCTCTTGGGGCATCACTATTCGAGTATCGCGGGCGGCGCACCCATCGTCGGCCCCATCACGGCCGGCGTGGTGTGGGGCTGGGTGCCCGCGCTTCTGTGGATCGCCATCGGCAACCCGCTGATGGGCGCGACCCACGACTTCGTCTCGCTGTCGGCGAGTCTCCGACACGAGGGGAAGTCCATCGGCTACATCATCGGCGAGTACGTCGGCCAACGGGGCAAGAACATGCTGCTGTGGTTCGCGTTCCTCACCATCGTCCTCGTCGTCACCGTGTTCGCACTCGTCGTGGCGATCGTGTTCAACGCCTACCCGCAGGCGGCGACGGCGAGCCTGATCTACATCGGACTCGCGGTGCTGTTGGGGATCTACCTCTATCAGCTGAATCTCCCGTTCATTCCGGGGACCGTGGCGTTCGTCGTCGCGATGTTCGTCGGCGTGTTCGTCGGTATCGAGTACCCGCTCGCGCTGGTACCGGGCGAGGGGTACCCCGCGGGCACCATCGTCCTGTTCTCGATGGACGCGTCGTGGCTGCCGGCCGCGAGTGCGTTCGGGGCGAACACCGCCGCCTGGATTCCAGTCGTCCTCGTCTACGGTGCGCTCGCCAGCTCGCTCCCGGTGTGGGTGCTCTTGCAACCGCGCGACTACCTCTCGTCGTTCCTGCTGTACACCGGCGTCGGCGGCGCGCTGCTCGCCATCATCGTCGGTACGTTCTTCGGCGCGAGCCAACCGCTCACTACGAATCTCGAACCGTACTACGGGTTCATCGGGCGCGGCGGCTTACCGTTGTTCCCGCTGCTGTTCATCACTATCGCGTGCGGGACCATCAGCGGCTTCCACTCGCTCGTCTCCTCGGGGACGACCTCGAAGCAGCTGAACAAGGAGACCGACGCCCGTCTCATCGGCTACGGCGGGATGCTCGGCGAGGGTCTCTTGGCCGTCGTCGCGCTGTCGGCGGTGGCGATCGTCTCGCCCGACGTGGGCAGCGGTATCGGTCTCGCGCTCCCGACGTTCGCCGAGGGCGGCGGCATCATGCTCACGAGCTTCGGCATCCCGGCGAGCTTCGGCGGGCCGTTCATGGCCCTCGTGCTCGTGAGCTTCCTGCTCACCTCGACTGACACGGCCGTCAGGCTCGGCCGGTACATGATGGAGGAGATTATCGACACGCCCGAGTCGCCGGTCGAGTCGTTCGCGGCCGACCGGTACGGAAACACCCTAATCCAGACGATTCCCGCCTACATCCTCATCGCGAGCGGTTCGTGGGAGACGCTGTGGGCGCTCTTCGGGGGCGCGAACCAGCTGCTCGCCGCGCTGGCGCTGCTGACGGGGACGGTCTGGCTCGCGAACTGGAGCGACTCCAAGCAGCTCGTGAGCACCGGCGGCCCGATGGTGGTCATGGTCATCATCACGGTGCTCGGGCTGTCGTGGATCGCGTTCTACGACAACCTCTACGCGAAGTTCCTCAACTCTGAGTGGATGGCTTCCGCGAGTATCTTAGAGATACTCGCCGGGGTGACACAGGTCGTCATCGCGCTCACCCTCATCTACCTGGCGCTCTCGCTGGTGAAGCTGGGGTACGAGAACGTCCGAAAGGTCCGTCAGGAGCCCGGAACCGGCGAGTTCACCCCCGGCGACGACTAACTCCGAATCGACCGCTCGTCAGCAGACGAGCTACGACGGATTCTCGCTTTTTCACGCCTCGGAGTGACACCGACGTCGCGGTCTCGGAGCGCCGCGCGACCGCAACGCCCGCGATCAACCGCGGAGTCGGTCCACGATGCGTCGGACGAACCCGCGCCTTTCCGTGGGGTCGACGTCGCTCCACAGCGCGAACGCGCGGGCGACGTCGGCGTTCCGGCTGGCGACGACGGCTTCGTCGTCGGGAGCGACCACCGCGAGGTTCACCTCGTAGTGGCCGTAGTAGCCGTACTTGATGAGTGTGCGGCCGTCGAACGCGGTGACGAACTCGCGCACGTCCTCGGAGATCGCGGGCACGACGAGAACGAACGTGAAATCGGTGCCGTAGTGTTCTTCGTCGGCGACGAGCCAGTTCGGGTCGTCGGCGAGGTCGTCACCCAGCGAGACGAGCGCTTCGAGGTCGGCGACCGAGACACCGGAGCGACGCTGCGCGAAGAGGTACTCCTCGGAGGCGTGGTTCGCGTAGTTGAGTGCCGGGTGGAAGAAGTGCTTCTGGGTCTCGACGCGCATCGTCCCGAACAGATCGAACGTCCGCCCGCGGACGGTCCGATTCTTCTCGAGGTCGTAGTTGAACATGATGCGGTCGCTCACCCGGTCGAGATACTCGTCCTCCCAGTCGGGGACGTCCGGGTAGAGCGGTTCCTCGGCCTCACCGCTCTCGTCGCCGCCGATGGAGCGGCCGTCAGGACTGTCGCTCACGACTGCCCCCCTCGGCTCATGGTTCGTAGGCGGTAGCGTCGCCGCTGACGTTCGGTGCGCCGATGGCGAGCACCTCGACGGCCGACTCGGCGTCCTCCGGGTTGTACGCGCGCTGTGGGTCGCCCGGCGAGACGGCGAACAGACAGCCCTCCTCGACCTCGAACGTCTCCTCGGGCGTCTCGACGAACAGCGTCCCCGAGAGGACGAAAAAGGCCTCCTCCTGTTCGTCGTGGACGTGATACGCGAGCGGAATCTGCTCGCCCGGGTCCGCGCGGAACCGGTTGATCGCCATCTGCTGCAGTTCGGCGGCGTCGGTGAGTCGTCGAAGCTCACAGGGGCGGTCGGGCGTCGGATCGACCGCGTTCGAGTCCACGAGACGGTAACTCATACCGGAGACAAACAGTACGACGACAAAAACGCGTCGGGAGCGCGGGAGAAGCTTTAATCCGCTTTCTCCCCAACGACCGTGCGAGAATCACCCATGGGAGAAAAACGAACCGAGGCGTGCGGGCGATGCTCGATGAGCTCCGTCGTGTCACTGACGACGGAGGGGCGCGACGAGGCGGAGCGGGAGAGTCGAACCCCGTTTTCGGGCGCGCGAATCGAACTGGACGACGACGAACTCCGTCGCGTCTCGCCGTCGGCGTGGGTCGAGAACACGCGACGGCGACTGGATTCGTTCGCGACGAGAGTGGCCTACGGCAAGCGCTAACCACCCCACTGACAGCGTCGAGGGGTCGGAACTTCGACACGTCGATGCCCGGTCGACCTGAAACCACCGGGAGACGCTTATTAATGTCCGGCGACGTAGCACTGGCAGGCGATGGAAGAGAGCATATCCGGGTTCAAACTTCACGGGTCGTGGGATGATGTCGTCGAACACGGCGAACGAATCACCCGCGCCCTCCACGAAGTAGGCGTGTCGGGTGACGCGTTCGACGAGTGGGACGAGTGGCGGCCGAAGGCCCACGAACGACTCGGCGAGGACGTCAACCAGAAGACGGCCGAACAGGCCAGCGTCGGCGAGGGCGAGGGGGAGAAAGCCGGGAAGGACCCGGACGACGACCTCCGCACGGCCGGTGAGAAACTCTCGGAGTCCTACGAGAAAGTCGAGCAGGGAGACAACGAGGGCGCGATGGAACGCTGGCAGGACTCCATCGGCTACGTCGCGCGGGCGGCGGACTCGGCCAGCAGGAAAGCGGTTCGCGCCGTCGAGAGCACCGTCTACCAGAAGGTGATGACCCAACTCGCGCCGTACTACTTCGACAACGAACTCGTCAGCGCGAACATCCAGAAGACGACCCGCGGCGACGGAGAGCAGTTCATCTTCGAGGTGAACATCAACGACGACGAGCTGAAAGAACAGGTCTCCGATCGACTCGGCGAGTACGAGGACAGCATCGACCGCTGGCACCTCGACACCGAGAAGGAGACCGAGACGGCCGAAGCCGTCGACGGCGTCGAACCACCCGAACGGAAAGGGACGACGCGATCGACGACGAACTAAGGGGGTCTCGTCCCGCACTGAGTCGTCGGCAGCCACGAAGGGCCTCGGAGGCGACAGCGCACAGCTACCGAATCGACAACAGTCATAGCGGTCGCTCCCCATCGTACGGGCGATGGCAGGACCGCTCCGGGCAGAGGCGGGCGAACTGAGCGCAGACGAGATTCTGAGCGCGTTACGGGAGGGTCGTCGCGTCGTCATCACGACGCAGATGCTCGGCAACGACCACGACGTGACGCTCCGGCACGACGGCGCGACGTACTACTGCGACACGCCGACGACGCTGCACAAACACGAGGAGGAGTCCGAGATGCTCGCGTGTATCGAGAAGATGGGATACGGACGCGTAGACGCAGAGTGACGGTAACGGAGGGCTTTAACCGACAACCCACATACCTCGCCCATGGCCGACACACCCGAGATGGAAGACCTCGTCCGAACCGACGACCCCAGTTTCGGACAGGTTCTCGCGTGCGTCTTCGGGGTTCAGGAACACGAGAGCCGAACGTATCTCGTCTTGTTGGAGTATCCGGGAAGCACCGTCGCCGAACTCGCCGAGGAGCTCGACCGAGACAGGAGTAACGTCAATCGGTCGCTGATGACGCTGCTGGAGAAGGGTCTCGCCGAACGACAGCGCCGGCTGCTCGACCCCGGCGGTTACGTCTATCAGTACACCGCGACACCGCTACCGAAGGCGAAGACGATGTTACACGACGCCCTCGACGAATGGGTCGAACTCGTCCACGAGCGTATCGACGAGTTCGGCGAGGAGTAGCGTCGTCGGAAGCGTCGACGACGCCAACCGCGAGAGCGACCGCGCGGCGTCGACCCGCTCGGCAGCATTCCCCCAAACCTTCGGACTTTTCCCTCCCCGGCGTTTTCGCCCTACCGATGAGTCTGAAGCTCTCACAGGAGTCACAACCGGCCCCCGAGGTGGCCGACGACGGCGTCTGGTTGGAGTGTATCGAGTGTGGCGAGACGTTCGCGCCGTTCGAGACGGTGCGTTACACCTGCGACGACTGCGACGGGTTGCTCGAGGTCCGGTACGCCGAGTTGCCGACCTGGGACGACTTCGACGACGGCCGGCGCGGCGTCTGGCGCTACAACGCCGCGCTCCCGTTCGAGGAGGGCGTGAGTCTCCCCGAAGGCGACACGCCGCTCCACGAAGTACCCCGACTGGAGGAGTCGGTGGGCGTCCACCGCCTCCGCATCAAACACGAGGGGATGAACCCCACCGGGAGTTTCAAAGACCGAGGGATGACCGTCGGCGTCCGCGTCGCCGAAGAGTTGGGCGTCGACCGCCTCGCCTGTGCGTCGACCGGGAACACGAGCGCCGCCCTCGCCGCCTACGGTGCCCGCGCCGGATTGGAGACGCTCGTGCTCCTCCCGGAGGGCAAGGTAGCCGCGGGGAAGATCGCGCAAGCGAGTCTCCACGGCGCGCGGATTCTGGAGGTCGACGGCAACTTCGACAGCTGTCTCGACATCGTCCAGGACCTCGCCGCCCGCGACGAAGCCTATCTGCTCAACTCGCTGAACCCCTTCCGGCTGGAAGGCCAGAAGACCATCGGCCTCGAAATTCTCGAACGGTTCTACGAGGACGAGGGCCGGTATCCCGACCGCATCGTCCTCCCCGTCGGCAACGCGGGCAACACCGCCGCGCTGTACAAGGCGTTCCGCGAACTCGTCGCCAGCGGTGCGCTTCACCCGCGCGACGTACCGAAGCTCACCGGCGTGCAGGCCGAAAACGCAGCGCCGATGGTCGAAGCCGTCGAGAACGACGCCGACGAAGTGCGACGGTGGGACGAGGTGGAGACCAAAGCCACCGCGATTCGTATCGGCAACCCGGTCAACGCGCCGAAGGCGCTCCCCGGCATCCGGGAGACGGGCGGCACCGCCGTCGCCGTCTCCGACGCGTCGATCACGTCGGCACAGCGCGCACTCGCACAGGAGGGTATCGGCGTCGAACCCGCGTCCGCCGCCTCCGTCGCCGGCCTCCAGAAACTTCGGAATCGGGGCGTCGTCGACCCCGACGAGGACGTGGTCTGTCTCACCACCGGCCACCTCCTGAAAGACCCCGACGCCGCCTTCGAGGCGGGTGATGACCCCGAACCGGTTCCCAACGACACCGACGCGGTGCTCCGCCATCTCGAAGGTCGAAGCGGCGGTGTCGTCTCGAAGTTGAAAGGTGCGCTCGGACGCTGAGTGAACAGTAGAGCGGACACTCTTGCGTTCCTGTGTGAGTATGACCGTTGTCTGACACGGGTTTTTCCCGGCTGCACGACTTACGAGCGTCTATGCCGCTATCGGGCTTTCCGACGGGCACCGTGAGTAAATCGAACAGTCGAACCTATCCGGCCGGAGAACGCCGAGAACGAACCTCCGGGCGGCGTCAGGAGACGGAACAGAGCCGTCTGCCGCAACGAACCGCGCAGTCCGTCGACGTCGTCGATGTCGGTACTCCGCCGGACGCCGCCGACGCTCACGAGAGCACGCGTGCGCCGGTCGTAGTCTCCTCGTCGACGGCGTCGGCGCAGTCGTCGCAGTCGTCGTCTGCCTCGCCGCCGACGGCCGTCGACTCCTCTGTAACCCCGTTGGACCGTCTCGGAGCGGCCGAAGCGCGCATCCACCGACTGGAGTCCGAACTCGACCGCCTCAGGGCCGAACGAACCGTCGTCGACGTCGACGGACGCGCGAAGAAGAGGGGCGAGAACGTCTCGAAGCGCGAAACTCGGACTCGAAACCGAGCAGAGAGTCGAATCGGGAGTCGAAAGCCGCTCCGCGACCGGAACGGCGACAAGAACCTGCTGCCGAAGCAGCAGGGCGGTCGGTTCCTCCCGAAGAAGAACGACAACCTCCTCCGGAAACTGTTCTGGCCCTAAGCGGTCGGCGGTCCCCGCTGACACTCCAACGAAAGCGAGAGTCCACTATTCGTGAATAAGTGTGACAGCAGTCTGACGCAGACTTTTGTTACCTAATGACATACCAGAACGCGTGTCGCTCTCCGACCTCCCGACTGGTACCGTCAGCGAACCGACCTCCCGAACGTATCCCATCCGCGCGTCGACGCAGCGGCCGAGACGACTGCCGAAACCCGACGGCGGGTTCGACGACCGCCGCCCGCCGCAGCCGTCACGCGGAGGCGCGGACGACTCCAACGGTCGACTGTCGCCCGGGGCGGCGGCGGACCGACAGCAGCTCGAAGCGTTGCAGGCGCGCGTCCGGTACCTCGAAGCGGAACTCGAACACCTCGAATCCGAGCGACAGGCCGTTATCGACCACTACGAGGAGCTGTTGCGAGAACAGCGAATCCGGGACGACGAGAATCGAAAGCGTCGCCGCCGGGACGAACATCCCATCCGCCGCCTCCTCGGGCTCTGACCGTCGACTGCTCGGGCTCTGATTACTCCGCGGCGATGTCGAGTCGGCGCGCCTCGGCGTCGCCGTTGAGGATGATGGTGTGGACGCCGATGATGCGGTCGTCGGCCAGAAGCGCCTCGGCGGCTTCCTCCGGTACCGCCGAGTCGAGATTGTAGACGGTCAGTGCCTCGCCGCCGCGGGTCTCGCGGGCGTTGAACATCCCCGCGATGTTTACGTCGTGGTCGCCGAGGACGGTGCCGATGAGACCGATGACGCCCGGCTTGTCGTAGTTTCGCGCGACGAGCATGTGCCCGTGCGGGACGGCGTCGACGCGGTAGCCGTCGATGCGGACGATACGCGGTTCCTCGCCCGCAAAGAGCGTGCCGCTGACGGAGAGCGTCTCTTCGCCGTCGCCGACGGTGACCGTGACGAGGCTCTGGAAGTCCTCGCTCTGTCTGCTCTTGCTCTCGGTGACGTCGATGCCACGCTCCTCGGCGAGATGCGGGGCGTTGACCGCGTTGACCTGCCACTCCAGCGGTTCGAAGACGCCCTTGAGACCGCTCGCGGTGACGAGTTCGACGTTCTCCGCGGCGATGTCGCCGTCGTAGGCGACTGCGATTTCGGAGACGCGTTCGCCGAACACCTGCGCCGCGATCTTGCCGGCGGTCTCCGCGAGGCCGATGTACGGCTTGATGCGCGGGAACGCCTTCTCGTCGACCGAGGGCGCGTTCAACGCGTTGAGGACGGGCTCCTCCTCGAACGCCGCGAGCACCTGTTCGGCGGTGTCGACGGCGACGCTCTCCTGGGCGGCCTCCGTCGACGCGCCGAGGTGCGGCGTGACGATGATGTCGTCGACGCCGACGAGCGGCGAGTCTTCCGAAAGCGGTTCCTCCTCGAATACGTCGAGCGCCGCGCCGGCGACGGTGCCGTCCTCGACGGCGGCCGCGAGCGCCGGTTCGTCGATGATCCCGCCGCGCGCGCAGTTGACGACGTACCCGTGGCCGAACGTCTCGAGTTCGTCCTCGCCGATCATCCCGCGCGTCTCAGGGAGAAGCGGCGTGTGGATGGTGAGGAAATCCGCGCGGGCGAGGCAGGCGTCGAGTTCGTCGACGAGTTCCGCGCCGAACTGCTCGGCGCGCTCCTCGGAGATGTAGGGGTCGTAGACGACGAGGCCCATGCCGAGGTTGCCGAGGCGTTTGGCGACTTCCTGTCCGACGCGGCCGAAGCCGACGATTCCGAGGTTCTTTCCGTTGACTTCGGTACCGAGGTAGTCGCTCTTGGCCCACTCGCCCACCTTCAGACGGGCGTGCGCCTGCGGAATCGAGCGCGCGGCGGCGAACGCCATGGCGACGGTGTGCTCGGCGGCGGCGCGGACGTTCCCCTCGGGCGCGTTGGCGACGATGACGCCGTGGTCGGTGGCGGCGTCGATGTCGATGTTGTCGACGCCGATACCCGCGCGGCCGACGATGACGAGGTCGGAGGCGGCCTCGAACACCTCGCGGCTGACGTCGGTTCCCGAGCGGACGACCAGCGCGTTGGCGTCGGCGACGGCCGAGAGCAGTTCGTCGCCCGCTACGTCGTAGGCGGTTTCGACTTCGTGACCCGCCTCGCGGAGTCGGTCGAGTCCGGCGTCCGCGATCGGGTCGGTGACGAGCACCTTCATGAGTCTACGCTTTTTCGGATAGCGGTTAAGGGTTTCTTCACAGGCATGCTTGGCGAGAGGTGGTGCGGGTGGGTGAATATGCACGCATGTGCCCAGTTCGGCGCGTCGAATCGGGCGAAGGGTTCGGCGACGTGCATCGCTTCGGGTCGGCGGGACCGGTCGACGAGCACGTCGGCGAGAGTCGGGATACGACCCAATCGTCCGCGTTCGACTCCTCCCATCGAGAACGACGCCGGCGGAAAGTGGGGGGCGAAGCGTGCCCGTTTCGGGTGGTTTCAAACCCGCGGCCCCCCTCTCACCCGGCATGAAACTCGTCGCGTTCGACTTCGACGGAACGCTCTCGGACTCGGAAATGACGGTGCTCCTCGGCAAGCAGAAAGGCGTGGCCGACCGGATGGCCGACATCACCGAACGAGCGATGAACGACGAACTCAGCTACGCGGAGAGCCTCTACGACCGCGCGGCGCTGCTCGAAGGACTGGAAGAAGAACGCGCCCAGGAGGCGTACGACGAGGTGAAACTCCGACCGGGCGCGGCGAAACTCATCGACCGCCTCAACGACTACGGCCACCACACCGCCATCCTCACCGGCGGGTTCGAGCGCGGCGTCGAATCTGCACTGGAAGCGGAGGGGGTCGACGTCGACACCATCGTCGCCAATCGCCTCCCCGTGAAGGGCGGGCGGCTGACCGGCGAGGCGGAGGGGCCGCTCATCGAGGGGACAAAGGACCGCGAACTCGAACGGCTCGCCGAGGAACTCGACGTCGAGATGAGCCAGACCGTCGCAATCGGCGACGGCGCGAACGACCTCCCGATGCTCGAAGTCGCCGGTTTCTCGGTCGGCTTCCTCCCGAAGGACGCGGTTCGACCCGCCTGCGACACCATCGTCGCCTCGATGTACCGCCTCGGCAAGGTGTTCGAGGGCCGGGGCATGCTCCGGCCGGAGGAGTGACCTCAGTTCGTCGCCGCGTCGATGGCCTGCTCTAAGTCGGCGAGGATGTCCTCGGGGTCTTCGATACCGACCGAGAGACGGACCATGTCGGCGGTGACGCCCGCCGCCTCCTGTTCTTCGTCGGTGAGTTGCTGGTGGGTCGTCGACGCGGGATGGATGACGAGCGTCTTCGCGTCGCCGACGTTCGCCAGAAGCGAGGCGAGTTCGACGTTCTCGACGGTCGCGCGGGCCGCCTCGTAGCCCGCCGAGAGGCCGAACGTTATCATGCCGCCGTAACCGCCGTCCAGATACTCGGTCGCCTCCGCGTGGGTCGCGTGCGATTCAAGTCCGGGGTAGTTCACCCAGTCGACGGCCGAGTGATCGTCGAGGTACTCGGCGACGATCTGAGCGTTCTCGCAGTGGCGGTCCATTCTCAGTGGAAGGGTCTCCAGTTTTTCGAGCGTCTGCCAGGCGTCGAACGGCGACTGTTGGTTGCCGAGGTCGCGCAGCCCGCGCGCGATGGCGGCGTAGGTGAACGCCGCGTCGCCGAAGCGCTCGGCGAAGTTGACGCCGTGGTACGCCGGATTCTCTCTGGCGATTTCGGGGTAGTCGTCGGCGTACTCCGTCCACGGGAACGACCCGCCGTCGACAAGCGCGCCGCCGACGGTCGTCCCCGCGCCGGTTATCCACTTCGTCGTCGATTCCCAGACGAGGTCCGCGCCGCGTTCGAGCGGGCGGCAGAGCGCGGGCGTCGCGAACGTGTTGTCGACGAAAAGCGGCGCACCGTGGTCGTGGGCGATATCGGCCACGCGTTCGATGTCGGGCGTCACGAGCGCCGGATTGCCGATGGTTTCGAGGTGAACGTACGCGGTGTTTTCGTCGATAGCCTCGGCGTAGGCCTCGTAGTCCAGCGGGTCGACGAATCGCGTCGAGATGCCGCGGCGCTCGACGGTGTGGGTGAGATAGGTGTACGTCCCGCCGTACAGCGCCGACGACGAGACGACGTTGTCGCCCGCCTCTGCGAGCAGGAACGTCGCGAGGTCGAACGACGCCATCCCCGAGGCGGTGGCGACTGCGCCGACGCCGCCTTCGAGCGACGCGAGGCGCTCCTGGAGCATCGCGTTCGTCGGGTTCATCAACCGCGAGTAGATGTGTCCCGGTTTCTCCAGCGCGAACTGCGCGGCGGCGTCGTCGGCGTCGTCGAAGACGTAGGAGGTCGTCTGGTACAGCGGCGGTGCCCGCGCTCCCGTCGCCGGGTCGGGGTCCTGTCCCGCGTGGAGACTGCGAGTTCGGAAGCCGGGGCTGTCGGGTGCGTCGGGGGTGTCGTCGTTCTCCTCGGACATAGTGAAGCGTTGGCAGTCGAGGAGGGTAAAACGAGGTGGCGGAGACAGGTACTGCCAAGAACTACGACGCAAACGGCCGACGAGTCGTCGCGCGGAACCGAAGCGACCCGACCGCTCACCGCGAGAACAGACTGGAGTGAACCGGCGCGAACTCGGTGTCGGTGCCGCCGTCGCTCTCGGCGGGTGCGGTATCGGTGATGGCGCGGCCGCCGACGCCGTCTTCGAGGAAATCCGCCACCGGCGGACCGACGTTCTCCGGTTCGACGAGGAAGGCGTCGTGGCCGTGGTCGGAGTCGACGACGTGGTGGGCGACGGGCACCTCCGAACTCCGAAACGCCTCCGCGAGCGACTCGGACTGCTCGGTCGTGAAATGCCAGTCAGCGGTAAAGGAGAGCAGCAAGGCTTCGCCCGCGAACGCCGCCAGCGCGTCCGCGTCGGACTCGTACCCCTCCCGGAGGTCGAAGTCGTCCATCGCCCGCGTCAGGTAGAGATAGGCGTTCGCGTCGAAGCGGTCGACGAAGTTGGCGGCGTTGTAGTCGAGATACGACTCCACGTCGCGGTACGGGAAGAACGACGCCGCCGGGTCCGAGGGGAACGCCTCGCGGTGGGCGTCGCGGCCCGCCGAGCGCCGTCCGAACTTCTGGGCCATCGACGACTTCGAGAGGTACATCACGTGGCCCAACTGCCGCGCGAGCGCCAGGCCGTTCTCGGGTTCCGGGCCGCCGTAGTAGTCGCCGCCGTTCCAGTTGGGGTCGGTCGTGATGGCGCGGCGGGCGACGGCGTCGAGCGCGAGACACTGCGGGTCGAGGCGGGCGGCGGCGGCGACGACGACGAGACGGGACGCGTCGTCGGGGTAGCGCCGCGCCCAGTCGAGCGCGTTCATCCCGCCGACGCTCCCGCCGACGACGGCGTGGAGGCGGCCGACGCCGAGGGCGTCCAAGAGGCGGCGCTGGGCGCGCGTCCAGTCGCCGACGGTGACTGGCGGGAACTCCGTACCCCACGGTCCGCCGTCGGGGCTCTCGCTCGCGGGGCCGGAACTGCCGTAACACGACCCGGGGACGTTCGCACAGACGACGTAGTAGTCGGCGGTGTCGATGGCCTTGCCGGAGCCGACGACGTCGTTCCACCACGCCCGCGCCTGTCCGGCGGTCTGTGCGGCGGTGTCGTCTTCGGCTCCCTCTTCGTCCGTCTCGTCGACGCCCGCGTCGTCGCGCGACCACGCCGACCGGTCCACGTCGGCGACGTGCTGGCTTCCGGTGAGCGCGTGACAGACCAGGACCGCGTTGTCGCCGGTGAACTCGCCGTAGGCCTCGTAGGCGATTTCGAGGTCGTCGATGGACTCGCCGCACTCGAACTCGAACGCGCCCAGCGAGAGAGTGCCGCGGTCGACTTGAGTCATGTTCCTCCAGTTGCGTGTGTCGCTCGCCCGATGCCGCGTTCGACGTCCGCGAGGATGTCCTCGGGGTTCTCGATGCCGACGGAGAAGCGGAGCATGTCGGGTCGGACGCCCGCCGCGCGTTGCTCCTCCTCGCTCAACTGCGCGTGTGTCGTGCTCGCGGGGTGGATGACGAGCGTCTTCGCGTCGCCGATGTTCGCGAGGAAGGAGGTGAGCTCGGTCTCCTCGCAGAAGCGTTTGCTCGCCTCGTAGCCGCCTTCCAGCCCGAAGGTGACCATCCCGCCGAAGTCCGCGAGGTACTTTGTGGCGTTGTCGTGGGTCGGGTGGTCGTCCAGACAGGGATGGGTTACCCAGGCCACGTCGTCGTGGTCGTCGAGGTACTCGGCGACGATACGAGCGTTCTCGCAGTGGCGATCCATTCGCAACGGGAGGGTTTCGAGCCCCTGCAACGTCTGCCAGGCGTCGAACGGTGACTGCTGGTTGCCGAGCGAGCGGACGGCGCGCTGTCGCGCCGCGTTGGCGAACGCCGCGTCGCCGAAGCGCTCCGAGAAGTCGACGCCGAACGCCGGATTCTCGCCCGCGAGTTCCGGGTATTTGTCCTCGTAGTCGGCCCACGGGAACGAGCCGCCGTCGACGAGGATGCCGCCGACAGTCGTTCCAGAACCGTGGAGCCACTTGGTCGTCGATTCCCAGACGAGGTCCGCGCCGTGTTCGAGCGGGCGACAGAGCGCCGGCGTGGCAAACGTGTTGTCGACGAAAAGCGGCGCGCCGTGCTCGTGGGCGATTTCGGCGACGCATTCGAAGTCGGGCGTGACGAGCGAGGGGTTGGCGATAGTCTCGACGTGGACGTACGCGGTGTTTTCGTCGATAGCCTCGGCGTAGGCGTCGTAGTCGAGCGTGTCGACGGTTCGCGTCTCGATGCCCCGGCGACTGGCCATCTTCGAGAGGTAGGCGCTCGTGCCGCCGTAGGCGTCCGCGCTGGCGACGACGTTGTCGCCCGCAGATGCCAGAATACTCGTCGCGCTGTCGAACGCCGCCATCCCCGAGGCGGTGGCGACTGCGCCAGTACCGCCTTCGAGGTCGGCGAGGCGGTCTTCGAGCGTTCGAACAGTGGGATTGGAGATGCGCGAGTAGACGTCCCCCTCGGCGTCGAGCGCGTAGAGGTCGGCCGCGCGGTCGGCGTCGTCGAAGACGTACGACGTGGTCTGGTAGATGGGCGGCGCTCGCGCGCCTGTCGAGGGGTCCGGCGCGTGCCCGGCGTGGAGGCTCCGGGTTCTGAAGCCGCGAGTCATGTACGAGAAGCATATTCTTCGATGAGGATATAACCGTCAGTTACGGCAAATGCTGCAGGCTCGTCGC
The DNA here is from genome assembly GCF_020097815.1 of Haloprofundus salinisoli. Taxonomy (NCBI): domain Archaea; kingdom Methanobacteriati; phylum Methanobacteriota; class Halobacteria; order Halobacteriales; family Haloferacaceae; genus Haloprofundus; species Haloprofundus salinisoli. Next base: position 1,440,916 of record NZ_CP083663.1, on the reverse strand, counting down.
TCTGTATCTCACAGAGAGAAGGGAGAGAGACGGAAACGAAGCGCGCGCTCAGTCGTCCGACGGCGACGCTTTCGGCGCTTCCAACTGCTCCTCGGCCGTCTCGACGCCGGCCTCGATATCCACGTCGACGCCGACTTCCTCCATCGCCTCGCCCACGGTCCGAATCCCGCGGAGAATCTGCTCGCTCGTCAGGTGTCCCATGTTACTCACGCGGAAGATTTCGCCGCCGAGGTGCGCCTGGCCGCCGGAGATGCTGACGTTGCGGTCCTTGACGGCGTCGAAGAAGGCGTTCGAATCGTCGCCGCGAATTTCTTCGGGCAGCGAGATGGCGGTGAGCGTGTTCGAGAACTGCGTCGGGCCGTCGGCGCTCGGGAACGACTCCAGTCCCATCGCGCGGAAGCCCTCGCGAAACGCCGCGGACTGACGGCGGTGGCGGGCGATACGCTCGGACACTCCTTCCGCCTCGATCTCCTCGACGGCGACGGCGAGCGCGCGGAACAGCGGAACGGCGCTCGTGAACGGTGTCTGGTGGCTCTCGGCCTTGCGGAGGTGCCAGTCGAGGTCCTCATAGAACGGCGCGCACTCGCCGTCGAACGCCTCGACGGCGCGGTCGCGGACGTACATCGCGCTGACGCCCGGCGGCGCGGCCAGCGCCTTCTGGGCGTCGGTGATGGCGATATCGACGTTCCACTCGTCGAGTCGAATCTCGTCGCCGCCGATACTCGTGACACCGTCCATCACGAACAGCGCGTCGTGTTCTGCCGCGATTTCGCCGACTTCCTTCGCGGGGTTGAGCAGGCCCGTACTCGTCTCGTTGTGGACCATGGTCACCACGTCGGTGTCGTCGGTGACGGCCTCCTCCACCGCCTCGACGGAGATGGAGTCGCCCCAGTCGGCCTCGACGCGTGTCACCGACGCGTAGCGGTCGGCGATGCGGGCGAAGCGGCGGCCGAACTTCCCGTTGACGAGCGAGACGACCTCGCCGCCGTCGCCGACGAGATTGGCGACGGCCGCTTCCATCCCCATCGTCGCGGTGCCGTTGAGAATCAGCGACGTGCCGTCGTCGGCCGTCGACTCGCCCGAGAGCGTCGACTGCGTGAACACGTAGTCGAGTCCGTCCTGCGCGCGCTCGTAAACCGCCTCGAACTCGGCGGAGCGGTGTGAGACCATCGGTTCGGCCATCGACTGTAACACCTCGTCAGTGACCGGGACCGGCCCCGGATTGAGAAGCAGGAAGTCCTCGTCCATGCTCCGCCGTTATCCGCCCTGCGGGATAAGCATCGCGGGATTCGCAAACGTCGCCAGTAGGCGGGTCAGCCTCGGTACGAGTTGTCACGCACCGCGGTCCCAGCGCGTTCGGTCCGGGCCGAGGTCCTGACGCTTTTTATCGGAACGCCGACCAAGTGGGAGGTAATGAGCGACGAGTCGCCGAACCCCTATCTCCGCGACCCGCCGACGGCGTTCGAGGCCGTCGAGGACCTCTCTGAAGACGAGGCCGAGACGCAGACCGAGCGCTTGCGCGAGGCCATCCGCGAGCACGACCACCGCTACTATGTCCGGAACGACCCACTCATCGCCGACCGGACGTACGACGCGTTGTTCGCGCGACTGCAGGAGCTAGAGGACGAGTTCGGCCTGCAGACCGGCGACAGTCCGACGCGACGCGTCGGCGGCGAACCGATGGACGAACTGCAGACCGTCGAACACGTCGCGCCGATGCTCTCCATCGACCAGAGCGGCGAGGCCGACGACGTGCGCGCGTGGGCCGACCGCGTCCGCTCGGAGGTCGGCGAGAGCGAGTTTGTCTGCGAACCGAAGTTCGACGGTCTCTCGCTGGAAGTCGTCTACGAGGATGGACAGTACGAGCGCGCCGCCACGCGAGGTAACGGCCGCGAGGGCGACGACGTGACCGAGCAGGTTCGCCGGATTCGCTCGGTTCCGACGCGCCTCCGCGGCGATTTCCCCGAGTTCCTCGCGGTCCGCGGCGAGGTGTTCATGCCCCGCGACGCGTTCCAAGAGCACAACAAAGAGCGCGTCGAGCGCGGCAAGGACCCCTTTGCCAACCCCCGAAACGCCGCCGCGGGGACGCTCCGCCAACTCGACCCGAGCGTCGTCGCCGAACGACCGCTCGACTGCTTCTTCTACGACGTTTTGGATGCATCAATCGACTTCGAGACGAACGCCAGCGAGTACGCGGCGTTCGACGACTACGGACTGAAGACGAACGGGCGCATCGACATCGTCGACGACATCGAAGGCGCAATAGAGTACCGCGACCGGACGATGGAGGCGCGCGACGTCCTGAACTACGAGATAGACGGCGTCGTCATCAAAGTGAACGACCGCGAGAAGTGCGAGCAGTTGGGCGCGACTGCACGGTCGATCCGCTGGGCGTTCGCCTACAAGTTCCCCGCGCGGACCGAAGTGACGACGGTCCAGAACATCGTCGTCCAGGTCGGCCGGACGGGGCGACTCACGCCCGTCGCCCTCCTAGACCCCGTCGACGTCGGCGGCGTCACCGTCTCGCGGGCGACGCTGCACAACGCCGACGAGGTGGCCGAACTCGGCGTCAGCGTCGGCGACAAGGTCCGAATCAAGCGGGCAGGCGACGTGATTCCCTATGTCGAAGCGGTCGTCGAAGACGGCGAAGACGGCCACTTCGAGTTCCCCGCGCACTGTCCGGTCTGCGGCAGCGCCGTCGAGCGCGACGGACCGATCGCCTACTGCACCGGTGGTCTGGCTTGCGACGCCCAGCTCGAACGCGCCATCGAACACTACGCGAGTCGGGACGCCCTCGACATCGAGGGACTTGGCGGCGAGCGCGTCGAGCAACTACTCGACGCCGGTCTCGTCGACAGCCTCCCCGGCCTCTACGACCTCGCCCGCGAGAAACTCGCCGAACTCGACGGCTGGGGCGAGACGAGCGCCGACAACCTCGTCTCGGAACTCGAAGCCGCGAAGTCGCCCGCGCTGCCGGAGTTCCTGACGGCTATCGGCATCCCGGACGTGGGACTGACGACGGCGCGCGAACTCGCGGGCGAGTTCGGCACCTTAGATGCTGTCATGGACGCCGACGCCGAAGCGCTGGAGGGAGTCGACGGCGTGGGACCGACCGTCGCCGGGAAGATTCGGGAGTTCTTCGAGAGCGAGGAGAACCGCGAGACGATCGCCGCGTTGCGCGAACGCGGGGTCGAACCCCAGGAGTACGAAACGGACGACGGCGACGAACTCGACGGCCTAACGTTCGTCTTCACGGGCGCGCTGTCGGTGACGCGCGGCGAGGCCGAGGCGCTCGTACAGGCGCACGGCGCGAACGCGACGGGCAGCGTCTCGGGCAACACCGACTATCTCGTCGTCGGCGACAGCCCCGGACAGTCCAAGCTCGACGACGCGGACGCGAACGACGTACCGGTGCTGGAGGAAGCCGAATTCGCCGAGTTGCTGGGGGAGTACGGAATCGAGTACGAGGCGTAGCGCGGGCCTCCGTGGACGCGTCCGAGCGGACGGGACCGGAGGTAGATACAGTAGCCAGGGGGTTGAGCGGTGGTGTAGAAGATGGTCGACGTGGTGAAGGACGACCGCGGGGGCTGAGCAGCACGTCGAGACGCGCTGCGATCACCGCCTCAGAGGTCCGCGGACTCGAACCGAAGGAAGCCGAGCAGCGGCGGCACCGCCAGCCACACCAAGAGCATCCCGGCGGCGGCGAGTTGGAGCTGCGCGTTCTGGCCGGCGAACAGCTGGTCGTTGAGGAACGCGTTGGAGATGATTTTGAACGCCGCGTTCGGGTTCAGCAGCTGGAACGCGGTGAAGAGGTCCTGTCCGGCGACAGGTAACCAGGAGGGACCGCCGCCCATTCCCAGATACAGTTGCAGCGGGAAGCGAACCGCCCCCCACAGCGGGACGAAGAGGCAGTACAGCGCGAAGGCACCGCCAACGGCGATTCGCTGCGAGGACATCGCCGCGGAGAAACCGACGGCGATGGCGACGAAGACGACGCCGAGGAAGACGGTGAGGAGAGTGTACCCGATGTACGAGAGCGCGTCGAACTGCAGCGGGCCGAGCGTCAACAAAAGCGCCGGGACGATGAAGCCGACGACGATTGGCACCGCTAACGCCAGCGACCGACCGGCGACTTTCCCGAACACCACGTCGGCGCGCGAGTGCGGCAGCGAGAGCAACAGTTTCAGCGACCCGGAGTCGCGTTCGCCGACGACGGCGCTGTACGCCATCACCAGCGCGATGAGCGGGATGAGCGTCGTCACGAGCGTCCCGCTGACGAGACCGAGCAGTTGGTTCGAGCTGAACGTCTGCCCGGGCGAGGGTCGGACGAAGTAGGCCGCGGCGGCGATGAGAAGCACGAAGAACGCGGTGAGGCCGAGCACCCACCGCGAGCGGACGGCGTCCTCGAAATCCTTCTGCGCGATGGCTTGCCAACTCATGCCGACACCTCCCGTTTCTCTTCGCCTTCGGTGTAGGAGAGAAAGAGGTCCTCCAGCGACGCCGACTGCGTCTCGAAGTCCCGAACGGTCACGCCCTGGTCTTCGAGCGCGGCGATGACTTCTGTCTTCGCACCGCTGTCACAGGAGACGGTGACGGTGCCGCCGTCGGTCGTCGCGCCCGAGACGCCGTCGAGCGCCCGGACGGCGTCGAGGTCGTCCTGAGTCGCGCTGTCGACGGTGAGCACGAGCGTCTCGTCGCTCCCGGCGGCCTCGCGGAGGCTCTCGATGCTGTCCTCGGCGATGAGTTCGCCCTCGCGCATGATGCCGACGCGGTCGCAGACCGACTCGACCTGCCCGAGCACGTGACTGGAGAAGAACACCGTCGCGCCGCGGTCGGCCTCGCCGCGGACGATGTCGCGCATCTCCTTGGCTCCGGCGGGGTCCAGCCCGGAGGAGGGTTCGTCGAGGATGAGCAGGTCCGGGTCGCCGACGAGCGCCATCCCGAGCGCGAGGCGCTGACGCATCCCCTTCGAGTAGCCGCCCGCCTTCCGGTCGGCGGCCTCGGAGAGGCCGACGCGGGCGAGCATCTCGTCGGGGGAGACGTCGACTTCCTTCGAGCGGAGCGCGAACTCGATGTGTTTGCGCCCGGTGAGGCGGTCGTACACGTCGAACCCCTCCGGGAGCACGCCGGTTCGCCGCCGAACGGTGACGCTCTCGCGCTGGGCGTCGTGGCCCAACACGCGCACGGTCCCCGAGGTGGGACGGACGAAGTCCAACAGCATGTTTATCGTCGTCGATTTCCCCGCGCCGTTCGGGCCGAGGAAGCCGAACACCTCGCCCTCAGAGACCGTGAGGTCGAGGTCGCGGACGGCCGTCACGTCGCCGTACCGCTTGGTCACGTCCGACAGTTCGATAGCTGGCATGGTCCGGGCTTGCCGCGGTCCAAAATAAAGTGTTTTGGGTTTACTGCTACCGTAGCGCACGGACGGAGTTTCCAAAAGCACGTCGCCGTATGGGACGAAAACGGGCGTTTCGAGGGCTATACTTCGTCGTCGGGCGCGTGCGAGTCGGCCATCCGCTCGGCCTCCGTCGCGTAACGCTCGCGGCGCTCGGGGTCGTCGATAGTTTCGAGATTCTCCGGGTCGACGTCGACGGCGGCGGTTACGTCGTACTTGTCGATGACGGTGACCGCGAGTTCCTTCCTGTAACTTCGCTCGCCGTCGAGCGTCGCGTAAGTGAGGACGATGAGGTCGCGGTCGGTGTAGTCGCGTTCGACGAACCAGCAGCGGACGGAGTCGACCATGTCCCGACGTTCGGTCGACAACGGTTTGTAGATGGCGGAGCGGCCGAAGTCGGCACGCGGCGTCCGCGGTTCGCCGGACGCCGGGAGGCGGAGAGAGACGGGTGCAGTCGCCGGAGTCGGACGCGAGTCGTCGGAGTCGGACGCGAGCCGCCGAGAGAGGAGCCAGACCGCAGTCGAGTCGCTCGAACGCGTCACCCTCAAGCTCGTCCGTCACTAACCGAAGACGAATGGACGCGAGCGGCGTTCGTGAGCGCACACGCGAGTTACCGAAAGAGCCGGGCGTCTACCAGTTTCTGGCCGACGACACCGTCCTCTACGTGGGGAAGGCAGTCGACCTCAGAAGTCGCGTTCGGTCGTACGCCGACCCCCGAAGCGGCCGCATCCGACGGATGGTCCGGCGCGCTGAGCACATCGACTTCGCCGTCACCGACACGGAGACGCAGGCGCTGCTGCTGGAGGCGAACCTCATCAAGCGCCACCAGCCGAAGTACAACGTCCGCCTGAAGGACGACAAATCCTACCCGCTCGTCCAGTTGACCGACAACCCGATTCCGCGCATCGAGGTGACGCGCGACCCCGAGGAGGGCGCGACGGTGTTCGGGCCGTACACCGACAAAGGAAGAGTGGACGTCGTAGTGAAGGCGCTCCGCGAAACCTACGGCGTCCGCGGCTGTTCGGACCACAAGTACAGCGGCCGGGACCGACCCTGTCTCGACTACGAGATGGGGCTCTGTACGGCCCCGTGTACCGGCGAAATCTCGGAGGAGGCGTATCGAGTGGACGCGAGCTCGGTCGCGCGGTTCTTCGAGGGCGAGACGGGCGTGCTCGCCGACCCCCTCCGCCGGGCGATGGAGGAGGCGGCACAGAACCAGGAGTTCGAGCGCGCGGCAAACCTGCGAGACAAACTCAACGCCGTCGAATCGTTTCACAGCGGCGGCGGCGAAGCTGTCTCCGGGCGAAGTCGAGAACGCGAAGTCGACGTGCTCGGCGCGGCCATCGAGGGCGACACCGCCACCGTCGCCCGTCTGCACAGCGAGCGGGGGCAGTTGGTCGACCGGTCGAGACACCGCCTGCAAGCGCCCGAGGGCGAGGACCGAGTCGCCGAGGTGTTGGCGGCCTTCGTCCCCCAGTACTACGCCGAGCGGCGACTCCCCGACGCCCTGCTGCTCTCGGAGCGACCTGACGACGCCGAACTGTTCGCGTGGCTCGAAACCGAGGGCGTCGACGTCCGCGTCCCGGGCGCGGGTCGGGAAGCGAAGCTCGTCGAACTCGCGCTGAAGAACGCCCGCCGCGGTCCCGCCCGCGGCGACGAGCTCGGCGCTCTGGCGGACGCGCTCGGCATTCGGCGGCCGACGCGAATCGAGGGGTTCGACGTGAGTCACGCGCAGGGGAGGGCCGTCGTCGGCAGCGACGTGTGCTTCGTGGACGGGAGTGCGGAGAAATCTGACTACCGACGAAAGAAGCTCCCCAATCGGAACGACGACTACGCGAACATGCGCGAGTTGATCCGCTGGCGGGCCGAGCGCGCCGTCGAGGGCCGCGACGACAGACCGGACCCCGACTTACTCCTCATCGACGGCGGCGACGGGCAGCTGGGCGCGGCCCAGGACGCGCTTCGGGAGGTCGGCTGGGACGTTCCCGCAATCGCGCTGGCGAAGGACGAGGAGCTGGTCATCACCGACTCGGGGGTGTACAACTGGCCGAGCGACGCGCCGCACCTCCACGTGCTCCAGCGCGTCCGCGACGAGGCCCACCGCTTCGCCGTCGCGTACCACCAAACGCTACGAGACGACGTGAAGACCGTCTTGGACGACGTTCCCGGCGTCGGTCCGTCGACGCGGCAGAATCTGCTCAGACGCTTCGGGAGCGTCGATAGCATCCGCACCGCGTCGGCCGCCGACCTCCGCGACGTGCCGGGCGTCGGCGAGAAGACGGCGGCGGCGCTCAAACAGCGACTCTCGGGCGGGCGGTAGCGGACGACAGGTGTGCGAACTAGTCTGTCAAAAGTTATTTAATATATTCCAACAAATGTGAGACCGTAGCTCGCTCTGTGCTCTCCAAGCCCTCCACTGCTTGGTCGAGACGCCGAGCCGTGGCTACGACCAAACCATGACACGACGATTCAACCTGTTGCTCGTCGCGCTGGTCGTGCTGAGCGCACTGCCAGCGGCGGCCGCCTTCCCGGCCAGCGACGACCCTGCCGACGTGCCTGCGGCGACGGCCGACTCCGTCGCCGCGGCCGAGGAGCGAACCGAGACCAACTACACGCGACTGTACATCGACGTCGACGACAGCTACCGTGACGTGAAACCGGGCGAGAGCCTCGAATACACGGTCAGCGTCAAGAACGGCGAGGACGAGACCGTCGAGGTCGACCCTCACCTCTCGGCCGCGCCGATGATGGAGTTCCCGCTCGAGAGCGAGTGGGTCGACATCGACGGCCCGACCAGCATCGACGCCGGTGAGACCGCCGAGTACACCGTCACCGTCGAGGTTCCCGAAGACGCCGAGACGGCCGACTACCGCGCCCTCGTCGCGTTCACCGACGAGACGGTGACCTACCCCGGTCGTCCCGCACAGCCGATTCACTCCGCCCACATCGTGGCGAACGTGTGGCGAGAGCCGACGGTGACGATCCACTCCGACACCTACGTCCACGCGCAGGTCGAAGCCGGAGACAGCTTCACCCGTCAGTTGGTCGTCGAGAACACCGGCGACAGCGCCGTCCCGCTGAACCCGGAGCTGACCACCGAGCGCCGCTACTGCAGCGGTCACTGTCCGAACCAACTCAACCCCTCCTGGATAGATATCGACGCGCCGAGCCAGATCGCCCCCGGTGAGACGGCGACCGTCTCCATCACCGTGTCGCCGCCCGAGGAGGCCGACCGCGGCCGGTACAACGCCAACGTCAACCTCGGACTGAACGACCCGAACCGCCAGGCGAACAACGACTACTGGCAGCGAGTCGGCGTCAACTTCGTCGTCTGGAAACAGCCGTCGGAGGCGTTCGAGACCGACTTCGAAGTCAGCGACGACACCGAGAACGTGACGCTCACGCTCTCGCCGAACAGCCACTACGGTGCCGACGACGGCGACGAGGCCGACTTCGACGTCGAGTTCGTCGACCCCGACGGCAACGTCGTCGAGGCCGAACGCGTCCGCGTCAGCAGCAGCGGGTTCGTCGACCTGAGCGGCGAACGGGCGCGCAACGCCGTCGAACAGGGCGAGGACTACGCCGTCCGCAACGGCGGCGAGGAGTTCGTCTACCGCGTCGACGACCCGGCGGCGGGCGACTGGACGCTCCGCGTCACGCCGGAGAACACCATCGGCTTCCAGTACGAGCTAGACCGTCACGAGTCGAGCGAGTAACGGCGAAAAACAGCGCCGATTTTTTTTATTCGTCCGCTGACGCGATGAGACGGTAGTCCGCGACGTCTGCGGCGCCCGCACCCGTCCCGGGGTACGTCGACTCGAACGTCCACGACCGGCCGACGGCGAGTGTGCGGACGTCGATCGTCGTCGTCGCCAGCGACTCACCGGTGGCGTCGAGAAACTGCACGCGGAGCGTGAGTCCAGAGAGCGACTCGTCTCCGGTGTTCCGTACCGTGCCGGCGACGGCGACGAGTTCGTCGGACGCGCCGGCGTTCGTCCGGACGAGTTCGTGGTCGAGGAGTTCGACGCTCGCCGACCCGGCGTCGAACGTCGGTGCGGGCGTCGGCGTCGGTGTCGACGACCGAGTCTCGTCTTCGGAGTCGGAGGCGTCGTCGACGGTGTTCGAGCCGTCGAGGAACGCGTCGGTACAGCCTGCGGTGGTCGTTGCGACGATGGTGCCGGCGATCGAGAGGAGGGCGCGGCGGCGCATATCGGAGAGATAATGTCTACGTTACTAACTGTTTCGGCGTTGTGATTGTTGGCGCCGAGGGAACGGGAGTAGGCACCGATTTCGAGCGATTGGGGCGTGCTTACCGTCGAGTAGTCGGCGTATGTCGTTATACTCGGTGGACGTAGCGAGGAGTGTGATTTCGATGCTCCACGCCGCAGCGGTCTTCCCGCTCTTCGGAGTCGTTTCGGGCCTCGATCAGTTGAACCAGACCGGGTTCGAGTTAGCCGTCGGCGCGGGCCTGCTCGTCTTCTGTCTGCTGATGTGCGGGCACACCGCCGTCGGCTACGTCCGCGCCCGGCGTCGACAGGCGCGCCTGTTGGAGCAGCTGATACGGTAGCCGCGTCCGACCCGGCCGCGACACGTGACGCCGACGGGAACAAGACGCGAAAAACGTGAGAGAATCGGTCGCCAGCGCGTCGCAGTTACGCGATCTTGTCGTACTGGTCGCGGAGTTTCTCGGCGGCGTCGTCCATGAGACCCTGCTCGTACTCGTCGAGGTCCCAGTCGACGACCTCGACGATACCCTCCGAGCCGAGTTTGACCGGGACGCCGAAGGCGGTGTCCTCGTAGCCGTACTCGCCGTTGAGGACGAGACTGCCGGGGAGCACTTCGCCGGTGTCGCGAAGGACGGCCTCGACCATGTGGGCGACGCCGGTCGCCGGACCCCACTGGGTCGCGCCCTTTCGGCTGATGACGTCCATCGCGGACTCTTGGAGGTCGGAGAGAATCTCCTCGCGCTCGCCGTCGGTGAACTCGGGGTCGCGGCCGTCGACGCGGACCTTCGAGAACACCGGCACCTGCGCGTCGCCGTGTTCGCCGAGAATCGTCGCCTCGACGTTCTTGACGGGGACGTCGAAGCGCTGCGAGAGCACGTAGCGGAAGCGCGCGGAGTCGAGGCGGCCGCCGAAGCCGATGACTTTGTGGCGGTCGCGGTCGCCGGCCTCGTAGAGGTGGCGGTTGAGCAGGTCGACCGGGTTCGAGGTGGTGATGGAGACGAAGTCGTCGTTGTACTCCGCGAGCGAGGAGCCGATGTCGGCCATGATGGGTGCGTTGTCGCCCGCGAGATCGATGCGGGTCTGGCCCTCCTTACGCGGGATGCCCGCCGTGATGACGACGACGTCGGAGCCCTCGGTGTCCTCGTAGCCGCCCTGTCGGACGACGGTGTTCGAGTCGTAGGCGACGCCGTGGTTCGTGTCGGCCGCCTGGCCGACAGTCTTGTCCTCCATGTCCGGGATGTCGACGAAGACGAGTTCGTCGGCGATGTCCCGCAGCGCGATGTTGTATCCAGCGGCGGCGCCCACCGTCCCGGCGGCACCGACCACGCTCACTTTCGTCATACCACGTAAATCTGACCGCGGAACGCGATTAAACGCTTCGGAACCCCCCATAAAACCGAACTACCCGAGTTCGGGGTTCGTCAGCCGTCGAACTCCAGGCGAGCGTCGACTGGCGAGAGCGACCGAACGGAGCGCGGTTACGTCGCCGCCGCAGGCGCGCTTCCCGGTGACTTTTTCGGCACAGGAGACCTTGTGCCGCGACATGAGCGAGTTCGACAAGGAAGCCGAGCGGGAGAAGCTTCGGGAGAAGTTCGCCCGCGACGAGGAGAAGCGCAAATCCACCCAGCGGATGAGCGAACTCCTGTTGAAAGGCGCGACGATGACGAACAAACACTGCGACACCTGCGGCGACCCCATCTTCCGCTATCAGGGCCAGGCGTTCTGCCCGACGTGTCAGAGCGACCAGACCGCCGGGTCGGCGGAGGCGGCACGGGCGGAAGCGACCGACGACGAAATGCAGGCGGAACTGAAGTCGGGAGACGACGCCGACGGAAGCGACGAAGTCGAAGTCACGCCGGAGCCGCCGCAGTCGGGAGAGCCCTCGACGGCTCGGCGACCGTCGACCGACGAGAGCGACGACCCCGCAACCACGCAGCAGTCTGCTCCGTCGTCCGCCGCGTCGGTGCGCGGTCGAACGTCGACGGGCTCGGCGTCGCAGTCGCAGTCGGCGTCGGGTGACCTGAGCGACGCACGTGCCGCGCTCGTCCGAACGGTGACGCGCTACGCCACTGCCGCCGAGAACGCGGAGGATCCGCGGCGAGCCAAGGAGCTGTTGTCGGCGGCCAGAGAAGCGGCTGAGACGCTCTCGGCGCTGAATCGATAGCGTGACAGTCGAATCCGAAGAACAGTACCGACCCCCGCGGTCTCTCGATTCTCGGGCGGCTGAACGAATATCGGCCCCGAGACGACGTCAACCGGTCACAGAGACGTCTCGCGTCGGGAGATTTCCCCGGTCGGTGGTTCGCTCTCTTCGACGTCGTCGCCGTCGAAGTCGGTGGTAACGGTCGGACGCGCGAGTTCGCTTCCGGAACAGGGGTACGGGCCTGTCATCGTCTCGTGTCGCGGTGGCCCGTACACCCGTTCCGGCGTGTTCGTTTCCGTTTCGTGCTGTGCAGTACCGTACAGCGTCATCTCTTTACTCGAATCGAGCGAGTCGTGAGATGTCATTTGAGTACTGTTATGGGCGAGTTGCAGTCGGTGAGGGGCTGCGAATCGCGGTATTCTGATACACGCTGCGTTCGGGTGGAGCGAGCGTCCACGTCGCGAGAGTGTGGCGTGTGGGTGTATCGACTCCGTTCGGTCGGACGTGTCCGTGCACTACCGTAGAGTAGTTTCTCTTTCGACCAGTAGTACTCGTGTTGCGGGGATTCGTACTGCGAAGCGTCGCTGACCATACCGTGCTACTAAGTAGCAAACCAAGCTCTATGAGCTTTACCCCAGACCCCTAAGCGGCCACCAGAGGCCCTAATACGCCTAATAATCGCTGCCGACGACCTCTCGAATTCGGTCGGCGGTCACCTCGCCGACGCCGTGGACCTCCAACAGTTCCTCCTTCGAGGCGATCATCACGGCCTCGACGGAGCCGAAGTGTTCCAACAGCGCACGGGCGGACACCGGACCGATGTCGGCGATGGAACTGACGACGTACTCCTGCTGTTCGTCGAGCGTCTTCGCGCTCTTCTCGCCGTGGACGCGGACCGAACGCTCGGCGCTCACCTGCTCGCGTGTGGCGATGACCTCCAGCAGGTCGGCGGTGTCCTTCTCGTCCTCGGTTCGGAGGACGCTCACGCCGAAGTCGACGGCGAGACTGGAGAGCGCGCCGCGAATCGCGTTCGGGTGGACGTTCCGCTCCTCGTAGAGGCGGTCGCCCTCGATGACGACGATGGGCCGCGAGTAGTGTCTCGACATGTCCGCGACCTGCTCGAACAGCGAACGGTCGCCGCCGGTGAGCGTGTCGAGGAAGTCGGAGACGGATTTCCGTTCGACGGCGACGCGGTCCGAGAGCACGTAGTCACCGACGGCGAGCGTCTCCAGTCGGGTCCGGACACCCTCGCGCGTCGAGAGATCGCGGGCGATGGTCGAGTCGAGCTCGCGCTGGTCGGCGACGATTTCGACGACCTCCTCGTCGTCGCCGCTGTCGGCGGTGGCGACGATGCCGTCCGAACCATCGGTGTCGTCCTCGGCGGCGGTCGCTTCATCGTCGTCCGCGTCGTCGGTTGCGCTGTCAGCCGTCGCGTCGTCTCCGTCCGACACGGAGAACTCCGTCAGTCCGGGTTGCATCCGTTTTTCGCGGGCGGTCGGGCCGCTCTCTGTGCTCCCCTCGAAGGCGTCGAGACGCTGCTGGGAGTCGTCGAGCTCGTCTTCGACCTCCTCGGCGACGCCTTTCAGTTTCTTCAACTCGTCCTCCATCTGGCTCTCTTTGCGCCGCGAAATCCAGAAGTACGCCTCGTCGCGGGTGTCTTCGGCCATGAGAACGACGACGCGGCCCTCGGTCTGTCGGCCCGTCCGACCTTTCCGCTGGATAGAGCGAATCGCCGTCGGCACGGGTTCGTAGAAGAGCACGAGGTCGACCTCCGGCACGTCGAGCCCCTCCTCGGCGACGGAGGTGGAGACGAGCACCTCGAACTCCCCACCGCGGAAGGCGTCGAGCGTCTCCTGCTGTTCCTTCTGGGTCATCCCGTCGGAGCCCTCCTTGTCGCCTTGGCCGACGAACCGCTGGGCGTCGAAGCTCTGCGAGAGGAACTCCGTCAGGGCCTCGGCCGTGTCGCGCGACTCGGTGAAGACGATGACGCGCTCGCCGCCGCCGAGGCCCAGCGTTTCGGCGAGGAGGATGCGCGTCTTCGAGAACTTCGGGTGCAGTTCGTCGTACGACTCGGCCAGTCGCATCGCTTCGCGGACTTTGGGCTCGGCGACGAGACGCTGACTGGCTTTCGACGCCCCCGACGAGCGAGCGGCGTTGCGCTGGCGCTCGAAGTATCTTCGGACGGATTCGACGCTCTGCGTCTCGACGAGTTCGACCGCCCGCCGGAGCTTCATCACCTCCGCGTGGACGGACATCCCTTTGTAGCCGTCGCCGTTGTCGGCGTTTATCATCTTCTGCAACTCGGCGCGGATGCCGTTCAGCTGCTTCTGGGAGATGTCGGGACTCGTCGCCCGCGTCACGCCGAGCGACTTCAGTTTGCTCAGGCGGTCCGTGATGACCTCGTTGAGCGCGTCGCGGATAGTCAGAATCTCCTCGGGGAGACTGATCCGCTCCCACTCGACTTCGGTGTCGTAGGTGTACTCGGCGACGTCGGCGTCGTCCTCGGTCATCACCGTCACGTCGACGAGTCCGAGGTTCTCACAGACGGTGAGGATGTCCTCCTTGTCGCCGCCGGGCGACGCGCTCATCCCGGTGACGAGGGCGTTTTCCGCGTCCTGGTGGTAACGTTCGGCGATGTAGACGTAGGCGTAGTCGCCGGTGCCGCGGTGACACTCGTCGAAGGTGAGGTGGGTGACGCCTTCGAGGCTCACTCTGCCGCCGACGAGGTCGTTTTCGACGACTTGAGGCGTGGCGATGACGATCTGTGCGTCCTCCCACAGCGCCGCCCGGTCGTCGGGGCGGACGTCGCCGGTGAAGACGACGATGTCGTCGTCTGGTATCGACAGCGCTTCGCGGTAGAAGTCGGCGTGCTGTTGGACGAGCGGTTTCGTCGGCGCGAGAAGGAGAGATTTCCCGCCGACCTCCGAGAGGCGTTCGGCCGTGACGAGGAGGCTGACCGTCGTCTTGCCCAGACCCGTGGGGAGACAGACGAGCGTGTGGCCGTCGCGTGCGGTTCCGGCGAGTTGGATCTGGTAGAGACGGCGTTCGATGAAACTGGGGGCGAGAAGCGGGTGTTCGACGTAGGCGACCTCGTCGGTGGCGGCCATCGAGTCGGCTTCGTCGTTCTCTCGGATAAGCGTTCGTGAACCGCGGTGAAAGTAGAATGAGGAGTTGAAACGGTCTACGGGACCACTTGTTCGCCATCGTCGTCGTATACCCTGATGGCGTCGACGGGGCAGACGCGGGCGGCGAACTCAGCGTCGAACTCGGCGTCTTCGGGCACTTCGCGGACGAACAGTTGGTCGTCGGTCTCCTCTGCGCCTTCGAGGTCGGCTTTCCCCTCGTCCATGTTCTTCTCGAACGCCTCCCACTCGTCGACGCACTGGTACATTCCGATGCAGGTGTCGCGGTCGAACTCGATTCGCATATCGGGAGTTCGTCGGTCGGTTACAAAGCCGTGACGACGTGGGAGGCGGCGCACGAAAGGACGGTGAGAGTCACGGTCGGGTCGCCTGTGCGACTCGACCCGGAAGCAAAGTCCCTGGAAACCGTCGAGACGGTATGCCGACTCCCCTGTTTCCCGA
Organism: Haloprofundus salinisoli; assembly: GCF_020097815.1. Taxonomy (NCBI): domain Archaea; kingdom Methanobacteriati; phylum Methanobacteriota; class Halobacteria; order Halobacteriales; family Haloferacaceae; genus Haloprofundus; species Haloprofundus salinisoli. The sequence goes on along the minus strand of NZ_CP083663.1, from coordinate 1,425,568 downwards.
GCGCTTCGAGACCGACCGCCTCGCGTTCGAGCGCGTCTCGCACGACGATACGGACCTCTTCGCGTTGTACGACCTCGCGCAGTCCGAGACGTGGCAGTCGCAGGTGACAGAACACATGCCGTGGTTCCGATTCGAGCAGTTAGACCAGGTGGCGCAGTTCGTCGACGACGCCGAACGCCAGCGGAAGGAACGAACGTTCGCCCGGTACGCGGTTTACCCGAAGGAAGGCGAAGCCGACGCGGGTGACCTCGCCGGACTGACAACGTTTCGCCCGCAGTGGAAATTACAGAGCGGAAGTTCCAGCGTCATCCTCGCCGAACCGTTCTGGGGTCGCGGCTACGGTACCGAGCGCGCCGAGAAGATGGTCGAACTCACCTTCGAGCGTTTCGACCTCGACTGCTACTACACGACCGCCGCTGCGGGAAACGACCGCTCACGACGGATGATTTCTCGCTACATCGAGTCGTTCGGTGGGACGTACGAGGGACTGCTTCGTAACTTCAAATCACGGCCGACCGGCGAGGTAACCGACCAGCATCGGTACACGATTACGCGTGAGGAGTACGAGGCGGCGACGGGGTAGAAGTCTCCCCGTTCGTCGCCACCACTTCCACCCCGCTCCCGACAGTTTAAACCGGAGGAGACGCCAACTCCGTCTAATGAAGACAGCGGACCTCACGGGTCTGCCGGCGGGCGTTCCGGAGTTCTTCCACGAGGGCGGCATCGAGGAACTCTACCCGCCGCAGGCCGAAGCCGTCGAGGCGGGCGTCACCGACGGCGAGAGCCTCGTCGCCTCCATCCCCACCGCCTCGGGAAAGACGTTCATCGCCGAGCTGGCGATGCTGTCGAGCGTCCGGCGCGGCGGCAAAGCCCTCTACATCGTCCCGCTTCGGGCGCTCGCCTCCGAGAAGAAAGCCGAGTTCGAGCGCTTCGAGCAGTTCGGCGTCGACGTCGGCGTCTCCACGGGTAACTACGACTCGACGAGCGAGTGGCTCGCGACTCGGGATATCATCGTCGCCACGAGCGAGAAAGTCGACTCGCTCGTCCGCAACAACGCCTCGTGGATCTCCGACCTGACCTGCGTCGTCGCCGACGAAGTCCACCTCGTCGACGACCGCCACCGCGGGCCGACGCTCGAAGTCACGCTCGCCAAGCTGCAGAAGATCAACCCCGGTCTGCAGGTCGTCGCGCTCTCTGCGACCGTCGGCAACGCCGAGGAGGTCGCCGACTGGCTCGACGCGAGCCTCGTCCGCTCGGACTGGCGACCCATCGACCTGAAGACGGGCGTCCACTACGGCAACGCCATCAACTTCGACGACGGAAGCCAGCGCGAGGTGGGCGTCGAACGCGGCGAGAAACAGACCGCCGCGCTCGTCGCCGACACCCTGGAGGAAGGCGGCTCGTCGCTCGTGTTCGTCAACTCGCGGCGCAACGCCGAAGCCGCCGCCAAGCGCCTCGCGGACGTCTCTGACGCGGCGCTCACACCGGCGGAACGCGACGAACTTTCCGAGCTGGCCGCCGAGATTCGAGACGTCTCCGACACCGAGACGAGCAAAGATTTGGCGCGAGCCGTCGCCAAGGGCGCGGCGTTTCACCACGCCGGGCTCGCGCCCGACCACCGAAGCATCGTCGAGTCGGCGTTCCGCGACCGCCTCATCAAAGTCGTGAGCGCGACGCCGACGCTCGCCGCCGGGGTAAACACGCCGAGTCGGCGCGTCGTCGTGCGCGACTGGCGGCGCTACGACGGCGAGTTCGGCGGCATGAAACCGCTGAACGTCCTCGAAGTCCACCAGATGATGGGCCGCGCGGGCCGACCCGGCCGCGACCCCTACGGCGAGGCAGTCCTCTTGGCGAAGAACGCCGACGAGATGGACGAACTGTTCGAGCGCTACCTGTGGGCCGACCCCGAACCGGTGCGCTCGAAGCTCGCTGCCGAACCCGCGCTGCGGACTCACGTGCTCGCTACCGTCGCCTCCGGATTCGCCAACAGCCGAGAGAGCCTCCTTGAGTTTCTCGACCGAACGCTGTACGCGACCCAGACCGACGACGAAGGTCGGTTGAAACAGGTAACCGATTCGGTGCTCCGGTATCTGGAGGTCAACGACTTCGTCGAACGCGACGACGGTACGCTGCGCGCGACCGGCATCGGCCACACCGTCTCGCGGCTCTACCTCGACCCGATGAGCGCCGCCGGGATCATCGACGGCCTGCGCGAGTGGGAGCGGAAAGGCGGCAAGAAGGGAGAAGCGAGTTCGACCGAGGCCAGCGACTCCGGTTTCGTCTCCGCGAGCGACCTGCGAAGCGACGAAGCGTCGGAGTCGGCGGGCGACGCGCCCAAGCCGACGGCGCTCGGCCTCTACCACCTCGTCTCGCGCACGCCGGATATGTACCAGCTCTACCTCAAATCCGGCGACCGCTCGACGTACACCGAACTCTGCTACGAGCGTGAGGGCGAGTTCCTCGGCCACGTCCCCTCCGAGTACGACGACGTCGCCTTCGAGGACTGGCTGGCCGCGCTGAAGACGGCGAAGCTGCTCGAAGACTGGTCGATGGAGGTCGACGAGGACCGCATCACCGAGCGCTACGGCGTCGGTCCCGGCGACATACGGGGGAAAGTCGACACCGCCGAGTGGCTGTTGGGCGCGGCCGAACAGCTCGCGGGCGAACTGAACCTGGGCTCGAACGTCGCCGTCCGCGAGGCCAAAAAGCGCATCGAGTACGGCGTCCGCGAGGAACTGCTCAACCTCGCGGGCGTCCGCGGTATCGGTCGAAAGCGCGCCAGACGGCTGTTCGAGGCCGGCGTCGAGAGTCGCGCCGACCTCCGCGAGGCCGACAAATCCGTCATCCTCGCGGCGCTCCGCGGCCGTCGAAAGACCGCCGAAACAGTGCTGGAGAACGTCGGCCGGCGCGACCCCGCGATGGACGACGTGAAGGCCGACGAATCAGCCGCACCCGCCGAGTTCACACCCGCGAGCGCTAGTCGTTCGGCGTCGAGCGGCGGAGGCGGCAGGGGCGGTGGCGACGACGACCAGTCGAGCCTGGGTGATTTCGGATGAGACTCGTCGAAGGCGACGCGAGAATCGAGGATATCGACGCCGTCGTCGCCGCGCTCGGCGACATCGCCGACGAGCACGAGACAACGGTCCAAGCATTTGATGCCCGCTACGTCGTCGACCGTCTGCATCTCGAACGAGCGGTCGAACTCGCCGACCGCGCCATCTCCCGTGGCGAGAACGTCGCCCGCGACCGCGCCGTCGAGGTTCTGCTCTACGCCGCCGGACGACGCCAAATCGACCAGGCGTTCGAGATGGGGCTTCGGGAAGGTCTCGTGTCGCTTGTCGTCTTAGTCGACGGCGGTGCGGAAGCCGTGGCCGTCGACGCGGTCGCCGACGAACTGAATCTCGACGAGACGCCGACGCTCGGCGAGTACGATAGAGACCGCCTCTTCGAGTTCTTCGACGTCACGGAACTGGAGTTGGCGGCGACCGAAGGGACGCTCTCGGACACCGTCCACGAGCGCGTCGCGTTGCTCGATGTCGAGAAGTGATTGTAAAGAATTTCGGTTTCGAACAACCCCTCCGTTTCGACTGGAGACCGAGAGACTGCGTCGGGTTCGGTTGCGTCGAAGAGGGACGAGTAGCCAGGTCCCGTCTGCGCAGAAATCCGCTTTAGGTCGTCTCGCCGGCGAACTACCGGAAACCGACGCGAGAAGCGACAGTCGTATTTCCGTCGCCGAACTACTGACCGGACAGTCAGTTATGCACTCGACGAATCCGTCTTCGCTCGGAGGTCGACGTCCGCGGTGAAACGTCCGCAGACAGTCGTCCTCGCGGTCATCGCAAGCACCTTCTTCGTCGGCTTCGGCGGCGGCGTCATCTTCCCCATCCTCCCGAACTTGGGTACTGTTCTCGGCATCTCGCCGTTTCTGGTCGGCCTGATCCTGAGCGCCAACCGCTTCGCCCGCATCGTCGCCAACGCTCCGGCAGGGGCGCTCGTCGACCGTATCGGTACCCGAAAGCCGTTCGTCGCCGGCCTCTTCGTCGAAGGGTTCGCCACGCTGGGCTACGTCGTCGCCGTCCAGTCGTCGCTGCCGGAGCTCTGGTTCCTCCTCGCGCGCGTCCTCTGGGGATTCGGCAGTGCCGCCGTCTTCGCTACCGCGTACACTATCGCCGCCGACGTCAGCGACGGCAGTTCCCGCGGGACGAACATGGGTGTGGTCCGCGGCGGCATCACGCTCGGCTTTCCCGCTGGACTGATCCTCGGTGGCATCGTCAGCGAGGCGTACGGCGTCGAGGCGGCGTTCGTCGTCGCTGCCGCGTTCGCGCTCTTCGCGGGCGTCATCGCCTACTGGCAGGTTCCGGAGACGCACGTCACGGCCGAGTCGTCGACGAGTGCGCCGTGGGAGATCGACACGAGCACCCCCGCGCTCACCGTCGGCTTCGTCAACTTCGGACTCTTCTTCGCGTACCTCGGCGCGCTGTTTGCGACGCTCGTGCTGTTCATCCAGGTGAACGAAATCGAACTCCTCGGCTACGGTCCACAAGGCATCTCGGGCGCACTGATGGCGGTGACCGTCGTCTCCGCGTCGGTATTCATGCTCGCCGGTGGGAAAGTGAGCGACGACTACGGCGCTCGGGTGCCGATACTGCTCGTCTTTCTCGTCGTCTCCTTCGTCGGATTTCTCCTCCTATCGCGGGCCTCCTCGCTGCCGACGCTCGTCATCTCCTGTATCTGCATCGGCGCGGGACAGGGTGGCACCAGCGGCCCGCTGATGGCGCTGTTGGCCGACCTCACGCCCTCCGATCGGATGGGCCGCGCGACGGGGACCAACAACGTTCTGGGAGATTTGGGCGGCGGTATCGGGCCGATGGTGTCGTTGCCGCTCGTCGAGACGGTCGGCTTCGAGCCGGTGTATGCGGCCTGCGCAGTAATTCCGTTGCTCGCGGGGTTCGTGCTTCTAGGTGGGGTGTACGCGAAGACCGGGAGCGTGAATCCGCAGACTGAGTGAGGGAGATCCGGTGGGTCGAAAGCGGTCGAAGTTCTATTCGAAAATTGTAACGTTTCGGAAATAGATGAGCGAACAGTGGACCGAACTGAACTCTTCAGCGCCCTCACGCTATTTTATGTGGTCGTACTGGTTCTCCGAACTGACTCTGCACCTGCGAACCACGCATTCAATACGGTCATCGCAATTCCGGCTGTCGTCCTGCTGTACGCGATCCCCGCGTACCTCCTGATACAGTTAGTCGGGCGATTGCTGGTCGCGTGGGACGGCAACTGAGCGTCTTTGGTCGAGCGTCCGTCATCGTGTCTCGGATTCGAGAGATGAGACGGCCGCTCACGGGTCGAGAACGGAAAGAAAGTAGTCCCACACGGATTCGAACCGCGGTCGTTGCCCCCAGAAGGCAACAGGATTGGCCACTACCCCATGGGACTGCATCGCTTCGTAGCCCCCCTGAATATGTAAACGTTGCGCGTTGGAGACGCTCTGCGACGGGCAGACACAGGAACGATGCTGTACAAATCGCCATCTATTTCCGTCTAAACTATGCACGATAGTGCATGTACGTCGGACGCTTCATCGTCGTCGGACCGGGCATCACCGCCTACCGCGTCTCGTCGCGGTCGTTCCCGAACAGGCGGATCGTCGAACGCGAAGACGCGCTCACCGTCGCTCCCACCTCGGACGCGCCGGAGACGGACAACCCTTACATCTCCTACAACTGCGTGCGCGAAACCGAAGCGGGAGAGGTCGTCGTCGGCAACGGGTCGCAGGTCGACCCCATCACCGAAAAACTGGACCTCGGCTACCCCGCCCGCGACGCGCTCGTCGAGAGTCTACTCGCGCTCGACTACGAGAAAGACGACTACGACACGCCTCGAATCGCGGGCGTCGTCGGCAGCGACGAGGCGACTATCGGCATCGTCCGGAAAGACGCCGTACTCGTGAAGGCCGTCGAGGAAGCGACGCTCGTCGCCACCTACGAGGAAGACCGTCCACGCGCGTTCGAGTTCTCGGCGACGACGGCGAAAGAGGCCGCCCGCGAGGCGTACGACCTCGACTTCGAACACGCCGTCTGCGCGGCGGGCGTCGCCGTCTCCGACGACGGCGTCGAGACGGCCGTCGTCAACGACTGAGCGCCGCAGGCTGTCGAAGCGAACGCCGGTGTCGACCGGTCAGAGACAGTGAACGTGGCCGTCGAACACTAAAGTCCTCGCGTTGTAACCGAGAGTATGCGGTTGGGTGTTCTCTCCGATATACACGGCAATTTGGTCGCACTGGACGCGGTTCTGTCGGATATGTCGCCGGTCGACGGTATCGTCTGCGCTGGTGACGTGGTCGGTTACAACCCGTGGCCCGCCGAGTGCATCGAACGGCTCCGCGAGCGTGGGGTCCCGACCGTCCAGGGCAATCACGACCGCGCCGTCGCCGAGGGGACGGCGTTTCGGTTCAACGAAATGGCCCGCGCGGGTGTGGAGTTCGCCCGCGAACGACTCGACGGCGAGCAACTCGACTGGCTGGCGAATCTCCCCGAGAAACGTCTCACGGCCGACCGCAGCGTCCGCCTGGTCCACGGCCACCCGGACAATCCGGACCACTACACCTACCCCGACGAGTTCATGCCCGAGTTGCTCGACGGCGAGGACGTGCTCGTGATGGGCCACACCCACGTCCAGGCGCACGAAGCGTACGACGAGGGTATCGTGATGAACCCCGGTAGCGTCGGCCAGCCGCGCGACGGCGACTCGCGGGCGGCGTACGCCATCGTCGATTTGGACGCGATGACCGTCGAGGAGCGCCGCGTCACGTACGACATCGACGAAGTCGTTCGCGCCGTCGAGGCCGAGTGCCTCCCCGAGCGCATCGGGACGCGACTGTACGAAGGAACGTAGGAGAGTTACTCCGAGACCGGACGGAGCGTCGCAGAGAAGTGTCGGAGTTCCGGTACCGGCGGTTCACCGGTGATTTCGAGGCCGCCCACGTCCTCGCGGTGTGCGGCGACCGCACCCGCCGTCTCCGCGACGTGTTCGAGGTGTTCGCGCGAATACGTCCGGCGAGGAACCGCGAGGCGGACGAGTTCGAGTCGGTTCGCGCCGGGGAATGCGAAACTGCCGAGTTCGACGGCGCGGACGCCGCCTTCGCGGTAGAGTTCGCAGACGAGCGCCTGACCGGGGAACTGGTCGCTCGGCAGATGCGAGAACAGCTCCCCAGCGTCGAGATACACCGCGTGTCCACCCACGGGTTTGTAGACGGGAACGCCCTCGGCTTCGAGCATCTCGCCGAGTTCCTGTACCTGCTGGACGCGCTCTTCGACGTACGGCGGTTCGACGGCCTCGCGGAGGCCGACGGCCATCGCTTCGATGTCGCGGCCGGCCATCCCGCCGTAGGTGGGGAAGCCCTCGTAGAGGATGGCGCGCTGTTTCGCCGCCTCGAACACGTCGGGGTCGCGCATCGCGGTGAAGCCGCCGATGTTGACGAGCGCCTCCTTCTTCCCGCTCATCGTCACCGCATCGGCGTACGACAGTTGCTCGCGGGCGATGTCGGCGATCTCACTGTCCTCGAACTCGCTCTCGCGCTGCTGGACGAAGTAGGCGTTCTCGGCGAAGCGACAGGCGTCGACGACGAACGTCGCGTCGATTTCGGCGGCGAAGTCGGCTACTTCTCGCGTGTTGGCGACGCTGACGGGCTGACCCGCGGTGGAGTTGTTCGTGATGGTGAGCACCACGACCGGAATCGCGTCTGCGCCCACGTCGGCGACGACGTCGCGGGCGCGTTCGACCGAGAAGTTCCCCTTGAACGGGCCGTCGACGCTCGGGTCCTTCGCGCCCTCGATGGGGCAGTCGACCGGGTCCGCACCCTGATTGGCGACGTGGGCGCGGGTCGTGTCGAAGTGGGCGTTGTTGAGCACGACGTCGCCCTCGTCGACGAGACAGCCGTAGAGGACGTTCTCCGCGCCGCGGCCCTGATGGGTCGGAACGACGTGCGGAAAGCCCATCACGTCGTCGACGGCGTCGCGGAGTTTCGCAAAACTCGTACTGCCGGCGTAGGACTCGTCGCCGCGGAACAGCGCGGCCCACTGCTCGTCGCTCATCGTCCCGGTGCCGCTGTCGGTCAACAGGTCGATGTAGACGTGCTCGGCGGGGATGTTGAACGCGTTGTAGCCGGCCTCGTCCAGAATCGCCTCTCGTTTCTCGCGGGAGGGAAGCGAGATGGGCTCGACCATCTTCGCCTTGTAGGAGCGCATGGTCGGCGCGTCGTCGCATCGTGGCTTAATACCACCCTACCGACGTCTGTACGTTACCGCGCAGAACTGGCAGCGAGTGTGCGACTGTGGGGAGGAAACCGGAGTAGTGGACATCGGTATTGGCGTAAACTGCCCCGCGCTACGAACGGTCGAGGCTAGAGACGCTGCGTCGGTGATTCAAGAGACCATCGACGATGCGCCACGCCAGCGCCGTGAGGGCTGTGAGCGCACCGAACTGGGCGACGTGAAAGAAGGCGAACGGCAGAAACGCGACGAACAGACGGTCGAGTATCGCACCGCCGGGTGCGACAGTCGCTAGCAGGAGCGGCGGGACAAACGTCACAAGAACGCCGAACGCGGCGAGTCGTCGTTGAGGGACCGAGTACCGAAGCCACGACCCGCTAAAAGTGTCGGGAGAGGCAGGTATCGCCAAGCCGCCGCCGACAAGCGTCGACCCGGCGGCAACGGCGGCGACCCCGAACATCCTCCCGAAGCTCGCGCCGAATGTGTCCGCGTACCGCCCGGTCGTCGCGGCTGCAAAGTCGGCGACGCCGAGGGCGACGAGACAGATGCCGACGGCCGCAAGAGAGATGCGGAGCGGACCGAGAACGCGGCGAGTGCCCATAGTCCGCCTGCGGAGTGCCCGAGAATAAATCTTGTCGTCGATACGAAACGCCTCCGGTGGAAGTAGAGAATCGAGACTGGAGAGCGCGGCGACTACATCCTCTCTTGGACGATTTCGAGGGTCTGCTCGCGGTCGTCCCAGTCGACGAAGACGGCGACGGAAGTGGCGCTCGTGATGAGGTCGTGGATGTTGATGCTCGCTTCGGCCAGCGGCGAGACGATGCCGCGGATGATTCCGGGTTGGTTGGGGAGTTCGCCGCCGGTGATGCGGATGACGGCGACGGGCTCGTCGACAGTGACGCTGGAGAGCGACTGGTCGGCGACGACGGCGTCGTGCAGCAGGCTCTCGGCCTCTTCGGCTTCCTCGGTGGCGACGTAGATCGTGACCGAGTCCATCCCGCTGGCGACGGCTTCGATGTTGATGTTGGAGCCTCGAAGCGACTCCGAGAGATCCGCGAGGATGCCCGGGCGGTTGCGAATCGCGCGGCCGGCGACGGTGAGGCAGGCCAACTGCGTCTCCTGGAGGTCGATGAGGTTGCGGAACTGGCCCTCTATCTGGGTGCCGCCGGTCAGCAGGTCGCCGTGTTGGTAATGGACGACGCGAACCGCGAGGTGGTCGTCCTTGTAGCTCAGCGCGCTCGGGGCGACGACTTCAGCGCCGCGGAACGAGAGGTTCCGGAGTTCGTCGACGGTGATGCGCCCGACGTTTCGCGCGCCCTCGACGACGCGTGGGTCGCCGGTCATGACGCCTTCGACGTCGGTGACGATGACGACCTCGTCGGCGTCCATATACCTGCCGAGCATGACGGCGCTGGTGTCGCTGCCGCCGCGGCCGAGCGTCGTTATCTCGTCGTCGAGGTTCTGTGCGAGGAAGCCGGTGATGACCGGGACGACGCCGTCGAGTCGCCGCGCGAGGTCCGCCGCGCGGCGCTGGGTCTCCTCGACGTCGACTTCGCCGAGGTCGTTCGTGATGATGGGCCACTCCTCGCTGCCGGGTTCGACGAACAGCGCGTCGACGCCGCGCGCCGAGAGCGCGGCCTTCAGCATCCGGACGCTCGTTCGCTCGCCCATGCTGACGATTTCGGCGCGGTCGCGGTCGTCGGCCTCGAACTGAATTTCGTCCAGTAGGTCGTCGGTCGTGCTGCCCATCGCGCTGGCGACGACGGCGATTTCGTGCCCCTGTTCGACGGCGGCGGCGACGGAGTCGGCGGCGCGGTTGATTCGGTCGCCGCTGCCGAGACTCGTCCCGCCGAACTTCGCGACTACTCGCATGCGAGCGTCACCTCTCGCGGTCGGTCGGTACCGGGGTGCTCAGACATGGCGTGCGATAGCGGTGGAGAACGCATAACTGTGTTCACTCTCCCAACGGTTGCCGGTCCCGAAGGCGCAGGCGGGAGCGCGGTCGCCGACGTAGTGTGCGACTGATACCCACGGGCTTAAGCGCGCCGGTGCGAAACCTGCGGTATGGAGATACGCGATGCGGTCGAAGCCGACGCCGCGACCCTCGCCGGTATCGCCGACGCACCGACCGACGTGATGCGGAACCTCGTCCACGACAGAACCGTCCACGTCGCCACCGAAGCGAACACCGTCACCGGACCGAACGAGGACGCCGATGGGGCGGAGACGGACGACATCGACCGACCGGACGCGACGACCGAAGAGCCCATCGTCGGCTTCGTCAGCTACGACGCCAGAGACCGGACGGTCCACGTCACGCAGTTCGGCGGCGCCGCCGACGCGGTCGAGCGACTCCTCGAAGAGCCGCTCCGCTTTGCGCGCGCCGAGCGGATGGACGCCGAACTGCTCGTCGGGGCAGACGCCGACGACCTCCGCGGGGCCGCAGAGCGGGTCGGCTTCCAGCAACAGGGGTCGGGGCCGAGGTTCGACGGCCAGCGAACCGTGCGATATCGGCTCCAGCCGTAACGCGAGAGTCGAGCTCCGCTCCTCAGTCGTCGGCCGTCTCGGCGGCAGCGTCGGTGTCCGGGAGCTCGTTGTCGCCGATAGTCGCCTCGGGGACGAGAATCGCGCCGGGGTCGAACTCGTCGAGGTCCTCGTCGTTTCGGACGCGCTCGGGCCAGTCGGCGTTGGCGAGCGCGCTCGTCCCGAGCGTCAGGAGGTCCGCCCCGTCGTCGAGCGCGGCGCGGGCCGCCTCGGGGTCGCCGAGTCCGCCGTTGGCGACGACGGGCGCGTCGGCGTGTTCGACGGCGACTTCGGCGAGCGTCGGGCCGTCGTCGCCGAACGCCGGGGCGAGACCGTCGCCCTCGGTGGTGTGAACGTAGTCCGCGCCCGCCTCCGAGAGCACATCGAACACCGTCGCCGCGTACTCCTCGCCGGGCCACTCGTGCGTCTCATCGTTCACCTTCGTCTGCGAGACGCGGATGCCGACGACGAACTCGTCGGGCAGCGCCTCGGAGACGGCCTCGACGACTTCGGCGGGGAAGCGCGCGCGGTTCTCGGCGTCGCCGCCGTAGCGGTCGTCGCGCTGGTTGGCGTCGGGCGCGAGGAACTCGTTGAGCAGGTAGCCGTTGGCGGCGTGGAGTTCGACGCCGTCGAAGCCGGCTTCGCGGGCGTTCTCTGCGGCTTCGACGAACGACGCCTCGATGTCGCCGAGTTCTTCGATGGTCAGTTCACGCGGCGTCTCGAACGCACCGCTACCGCCGTACAGCTCCGCTTTCTCACCTTCCGGCTGGACAGCCGAGGGGGCGACCGTCTCGTCGGCGTGGGGGTTCCCCTGCGAGATCGCGCCGGCGTGCATCAGCTGGGCGAAGATTGGTTTGCCTTCCTCGTGGACCGCGTCGGTGACTTCCGTCCACGATTTGGTCTGCTCCTCGGTGGCGAGACCGGGTTGGTTCAGGTAGCCCTGGCTGTACTCGGTGTCGGGGTAGACGCCCTCGGAGACGAGAAAGCCGAAGCCGCCGCGGGCGAACTTGGCGTAGTACCGCGTCATCCGGTCTGTGGCGCGACCGTCGTCTGTCGCACTCGTCCGGGTCATCGGCGCGAGGCCGACTCTGTTGTCGAGCGACACTCCCTCGAACTCGAACGTCTCGAACAGCGCGTCGAATTCGGACATATTCAGGTCGAAGGACGCCCCGGTAAAAGGGAGACGGCGGTGGTGCACGCGGAGTGCACGCGATGTGTGGTATCGAACCCCGAGCAGTCGCACTCAGGTAGTCGATTCGGAGCGCGAACCCCCCTCGCTTCGCTTGGAGACGAGAAGGTGGGCGAGCGGAATCGTCATGACCATCGTCGGGACGGCGTACGGTATCTGAGTCGTCGGTCGGAGGCAGTACTTTTGTCCGAGCTTTTACGGGGCGAGCGGAGCGAACCAGCGTAAAACGTCGCTATGCGAACTTCCGAACCGTCATATCCAGCGTGTCGAGGTCGAGAATCGGCGCATAACCGGAATCAGGATTGATGTTGACGCTCTTCTGGAAGTCGGTCTGCTCCTGCCAGCAGCCCGAGTTGACCGCGAGGACGTTGTGGTACTTCCCCCAGCCGAGTTTGTGGACGTGGCCGGTGTGGAACACCTCGGGGACGTCGTCGATGACGAGGTAGTCGCGCTCTTCGGGCGCGAGGCGCATGTGACCGCCGTACTGCGGGGCGACGTGGCGCTTTTTGAGAAGTTGGTACATCGCCTTGTGCGGTTCGTCGTAACTCGCCTTCTCGGCGGGGAGTTCGGCGATGACCTCGTCGAGAGAGACGCCGTGATACATCAGCACCGAGACGTTCTCGATGGTCACCGTCGAGGGATTCGAGGTAATGTGGGCGTCGTGGGCGGTCATGATGTCTCGAAGTTCCTCGTCGAAGCCCGGTTGCGGTTCTGCGAGGCGGACCGCGTCGTGGTTGCCCGGTATCATGACGATCTCCGTGTCGCCGGGCACCTCCTTCAGATACTCGGAGAACTCCTCGTACTGGTCGTAGATGTCGACGGTGTCGAGCTCCTCGTCCTGATTCGGGTAGACGCCGACGCCCTCGACCATGTCGCCGGCGATGAGCAGATACTCGACCGGGTCGGCTTCGGGGGTGTGGAGCCAGTCGGTAAAGGAGTGCCACGCGTCGGCCATGAACTCCTGGCTGCCGACGTGGACGTCGGAGATGAGCGCCGCCTGGACGTGTCTGTCGGCCGTCTTCGGCCGGAACGTCCGCGGCACGTCCGGAAAGTGCAGCGTATCGACGAAGACGATACCCGAGTCGTCCGAGAGCGTCCCCTGGATGGCGATGCACTCGTCCATCAGGAGTTCGTCGACGTTGTCGGCGATGCCCTTGTCCTTCATCACCAGACAGGGGAACGTCCCCGTGGTGTCCTCCAGTTCGACGAGCCAGTGACCGCTCGCCGTCGAGCGAACGTCGTTGACGAGGCCGATGAGGTCGACTTCACTGCCCCCGACCATGTCGCCGATGGACTTCGCCGGTCGGTGGTTGACACGTCCGCGAAGGAGTTTCGACAGGCGGTCGTAGCGGTCCCGAAACGTCGTGACGAACTGCTTGTACTCGCCGGTGCCGGTACTCGCGCCGGTCATGTCGTTGGCGATGTCGAGCGAGCGTTTCGCGGGGTCGCGGACGTGCGCGGAGTCGGAGTTCGCGTCCGGCGAACGGGTCGTCGGCGCGGTGACCGTCTCCGCGGATCGGGAGCTCGACCCCTCCGTTTCCACTGGAGAACTCGTCTGAGTCGGCGGATTCTCCGTCGAGGGTGCAGTGGAAACGGACGGGTTGACCGTCGACGACTCGGAGGGGGCTGCCGTCGTGGTCGCGCTGGAGTCCATCGTACCGTCCGAGTTGACCGAGTCAACTGGGTCGGTCGAGTCGGTCGAGTTGGCCGGGTCGGTCGAATCGGCCGGGTCGGACGACGGGGACGAGGCAGGCGAGGCCGGGGTCGGCTTCGTCGGCGCGTCCGCCGCGTTGGCTCCGCCGTCGAGGACCGCTCTGACCTGGTCGACGGTGAGTCGAAGTGCGTCGTCGGGGGCGGCTTCGATGGCACGCTCCAACGCCTCGGGGGGGTTCGCTGCGCTGGCGAGCAGGGTCACGGCCTCGCGTTCGGCGTTGTAGCCGCGGCTGGCGAGCGCTTTCACGATGCGTGAGGGCGTCTCCAGCGGCACAGGCAGAGATACACAGGTCGAAAGAAAAGCGTGCCGGAGACGACCGGGGACCGACGTCGGCGGCGAGGGCTCCAGAAAGTTGAAACGCGGACGGGCCGAATCGGGGCGCAATGAGTGCTGGAGATAGCCGCCCGCCCTCCGATAGTTCTGAATCATCCGGAGGGGGCGGGACCTCCGCTTCTTCCGATCGTACCGACACCGATGGCTCGTCCGGCGGTCCCGTCGACAGGTTTCTTCACGACCAAGACGGTCCGTTCATGTTTCTCCGGGAACTGCTCAGCAGTGCTGCCATCGTTCTCGCTATCGGAGCCCTCCTGTTCGCCGTCGCCGGCGTCTGGCCTCCGATGGTCGCCGTCGAGAGCGGGAGCATGGAACCGCACATGGAGCGAGGCGACCTCATCTTCATCACCGAACCCGGTCGGTTCGCACCGGACGCAGGCGGCGGGTCGAGCGTCGTCACGTTCGCCGAAGGTCAGGAAGCGGACTACCGGTCACTCGGGTCCTACGGCTCCGTTATCGTCTACGACAACCCTAACAGCGCCGGCCCGCCGATTATCCACCGGGCCATGTTTCGGGTCGAATCGGGCGAGAACTGGTACGAGAAGGCGAACCCGGACTACATCACCGCAGACAACTGCGAGGAACTGGAGTTCTGTCCCGCGCCGTACGACGCCTACATTACGAAGGGCGACAACAACCCGACGTACGACCAGACGAGCACCATCAGTGCACCCGTCAAAGAGGAGTGGGTAACCGGCGTCGCGCGGGTTCGTATTCCGTATCTCGGATGGGTTCGCCTCGCCTTTGCGAGCACGGCACCTGCGACGACCGACGCTGGACCGTCAGTCGTCGTTTTCTCGCCAACGGAGGAGTCGTCGACCACCGAACGTCTCTCGGAACCGAGCGCATCCGTCGGGTCGCCTCCAACGACGGCGTCTATCTCGGCGTAAGCGGACCGGGAGTATACCACTATTTCGAGTGCAGACCGTTAGCTCTCTTAAGCTCATGTTTCGCGTCTGAAATCCGGGTTTAGAGTCGAAACAGAGGGGTGTGAAAATCAGTTGTCGAATCGCGCCTGTACAAACGGCTGGGCGTTCTCGATGTCGCCGAGACGCGAATCGGAGAGGAGGACGGCTTCAGTCTCGTCGATGGGAACCGAGAGGCTGATCTCCTTCGTCCGACCGTAGCGACCTTTGGAGACGACGACGGCGTTGACGATGCCGAGCATGTCGAGTTCGCTGATGAGATCGGTGACACGGCGCTGCGTGAGGATGTCGGCGTCGAGCTCCTCGCAGAGGCGTTTGTAGATGTTGAACACCTCGCCGGTGTTGATGTTGTGGACGCCGTTCTTCTCGAGGAGGATGATAGAAAAGAGCACGATTTTGCTCTGCGTCGGGAGCGTGCGGACCACTTCGACGACCCGATCGAGTTCGATCTTGTCCTGTGCCTGCCGGACGTGCGTCTCCGCGACGCCATCGGCCTGACTCCGCTCGGCGAGTTCGCCTGCGGTCCGGAGGAGGTCGAGTGCGCGACGAGCGTCGCCGTGTTCCTGCGCGGCGAACGCCGCACACAGCGGGATGACGTGCTCGGAGAGCACGTGGCTCTTGAACGCGACGTCCGCGCGGTGTTGGAGGATGTCGCGCAGCTGGTTGGCGTCGTACGGCGGGAAGACGATCTCCTCCTCGCCGAGCGAGGATTTGACGCGCGGGTCGAGGAAGTCGGTGAACTTCAGGTCGTTGGAGATGCCCATGATGGAGATGCGCGAGTTGTCCAACTCGGAGTTCATCCGCGAGAGGTTGTACAGCGTGTCGTCGCCGGATTTCTCGACGAGTTTGTCGATCTCGTCGAGCATGATAACGACGACGCGTTCGTTGTAGTCGACGGCGTCGAAAAAAGTCGAGTAGACGCGGTCGGTCGGCCACCCCGTCATCGGAACCGACTCCATCTCCTCGCGGTCGCGTTCGAGTTCCGAGATGCGGGCGTCGACATCGCCGACGGCGTCGAACCCGGTGTCGGCGAGGGCGTTCTCGTCTTCGCGCGCCCGTCCGGCCAGCGTTTCGAGCGAACGGAGGCGATCGTCGATGACCGCGTGGTTCTTCTCGATGAACTTGTTTGCGAGCTGTGCGAGAACGCGATACTGGGTGTCGGTCACCTCGCAGTTGATGTACTCGACCTCGCAGGGGACGTCGTACTTCTGTGAGGTCCGTTCCAGTTCCTGGCTGACGAACTTCGCGCTTGCGGTCTTGCCGGTCCCCGTCTTCCCGTAGATGAGGATGTTCGACGGCGTCTCGCCGCGGAGCGCGGAGACGAGAATCGTCGCCATCTGGTTGATCTGGTCGGTCCGGTGGGGGAGCTCGTGGGGCGTGTACGACGGTCGAAGGACCTCCTTGTTCTCGAAGATCGGCTCTCCCGAGAGCAAGTCGTCGAACAGGCCGCGACTATCGTCGCCGTCGTCGTCGAGTGCGACGTCGCTCAGTGCACGCGAGGGGTTCGGCGCGCCGGACCGTCGAGCGGTCGAGAGCTCGGATTCGTCGGCGGCGTCCCCTGTTTCGGTGGAACCGTCAGCCGCGGGGTCGGCCGACCTCCCCTCGCTGGTCTGGTCGGGTGGAGTTCGGTCCGATGGGGTGTCGGACCGTGTGTTGCTCGTCTCCTCGTCGCCAGCGCGTCTTCGTTGCTCCGACGCCGTGTCCGCGGGTTCACCGTCGTCGGAGTGTGAGTCGTCTTCGGTCATCGTTGATCCCCTTTGTTTCGATTGGAACTGCGCCGGCGGCGGTGGAAATTCGGGTGTAGAACCGACGAGGAGCCGATATCCAACTCGTCGGCCGCCGAGGCGCGTCCAGGTGATGCAGAAGAAACGAATGAAGAGGAGGGACAAAAAAGTTATCGCTTCGTGACGAGTTCCACGGATGGAGCGCTCGAACTGTCCGGCTCAGCCGGTTCGGTCACCTCAACCAGAACCCGTGTATTCCTCTGTTAAACGCCGAATTCGGCCGCGTCGATGGAAGTCAGCGCAACCAATCGTTGTCGGCAGGTGAGTCCGGAATCGATGCGGAGAGTTCTCGACTGTATCGCGTTCGGCTTCTGACCGATTATATATCCTGTCTTTCAGTAAGAGTGGTGAGAGTAATGGCCCGTTGAGCAACCCCTCTATTTCGAGTGGAAACCGGGCGGACCGTAAAGAGTCGGAGGGAAGCGGTGACACGTTGCGTTTCGGCCCGTGAGAACGTAAGTGGGGCGACAGGAGAGAGGAGTCGGGAAGCCAGGCTCCCCCCCACCCCTTCGTTTCCGGTGGAACGGTCCACAAGGAGGGGACGGCTCTCAGGGCAACCTGAATAGGCAGGATTTATCACGTATTAGCTCATACTAGTCCGTAGGCTCAGCAAATAATTTGTTGTTGTGTTTTTTGTGTTTATTTATTAAAATTTCTGGAGAACACAACACCGATTCGTCTTCACGCCACGCCCGATTCCATCGGCGAGTCTCTCGTGGGGTATCTCCACTCGAAACGAAGGGGTGGGGGTGGGGACAAAGCGAGGAGAGGATTTTTCGGTGACCGAGAACACCCATCCAAGGCAGTATTAATCGCGGCCCACGGTAGCGTCAGGTATGACAATGTCACACAGTATCTCACGATGTGCTGTTGTATGCGGTGATATTGTATGTGGTAATGTTGCAGGGACTACCGACTCGGATCGTTGAGCTGCTCGTCTTTTGTCTCGATTCTGTGACTCGACTCTCTTTCCCCTCTTCAACAGTTTTCTCCCCCTACTTTCTCTCTCTTTGTAGTAGTTTTACACCTCTTATATCTAGTGTTTCGCACGCCTGCGCGAGGACGAACCACACTTTCCTCTTCGTAGCTTGCAAAGATCTGTCGGCTAAAGTGACCGTTGTCTGACGCAGTACTTAAGTTACCCCGGGGATGTTCTACCCGCATACGCCCCTCCACGAGCGGTGTTCGGAGGAGCAGGAGTCTAGGATGGGACTGCTCACAGAACTCAGAGATAGCATATCACGGGTCACCGACCGGCTGTTTTCGGCCTCCGAGCCGAAGCGAATCGGCATCTACGGACCGCCGAACGCCGGAAAGACGACCCTCGCAAACCGTATCGCCCGCGATTGGACCGGCGACGCCATCGGCCCCGAGAGCCACATTCCGCACGAGACGCGTCGCGCCCGCCGAAAAGAGAACGTCGAGATCGAGCGCAACGGCCGCGCCGTCACCATCGACATCGTCGACACGCCCGGCGTGACGACGAAAGTCGACTACAAGGAGTTCCTCGACCACGACATCGACAAAGACGACGCAGTCCGTCGCTCCCGCGAGGCGACGGAGGGTGTCGCCGAAGCCATGCACTGGCTTCGCGAGGACGTCGACGGCGTCATCTACGTGCTCGATAGCGCCGAGGACCCGTTCACGCAGGTCAACACGATGCTCATCGGCATCATCGAGAGCCGCGAACTGCCGGTGCTCATCTTCGCGAACAAGACCGACCTCGAGGGCTCGAACGTCAAGCAGATCGCCAACGCCTTCCCGCAGCACGAGACGGTACCGCTGTCGGCGCTCGAAGGCGAGAACATGGACGAAGTGTACGACAAAATCGCGGAGTACTTCGGGTGATACCATGCCCGAAGTAAAACGCGGCGACCACGACGGCATCCAGATCGACCTCATCAGCGGCGCTCGGATGGAGAACATGCGGAGCATGGAGAAGATCCGCCTCATCCTCGACAGCGTCCGCGACGGGAAAATCGTTATCCTCGAAGACGGCCTGACGCCCGACGAGGAGTCGAAGCTCATCGAGGTGACGATGACCGAGATCAGCCCCGACAACTTCAGCGGCATCGAGATCGAGACGTACCCGCACAAGAGCAGCGACGGCGGGTTCCTCGGTAAACTCATGGGCCGCGAATCGACGAAGAAGCTCACGGTCATCGGTCCGGCCAACCAGATCGAGACGCTCCACAAGGACGAAACGCTCATCAGCGCGCTCATCTCCCGGAAGTAGTTCGTATGCCGCACGAGTGTACGAACTGCAGCGAGACGTTCGCAGACGGTTCCAAGGAGATGCTCTCGGGCTGTCCGAGTTGTGGGGGTAACAAGTTCCAGTTCCGCCCCTCGTCCTCGTCGGAGTCCCCGGAGTCGACGACATCCGCGAAGCCGACGACGTCCACAGAACCGACGACATCCGCGAAGTCGACGACGTCCGCGGACTCGACGGCGTCCACGGAGACCAGTGGCGACGGCGCTCCCGGCGCCACCGGCGACCCCACCAACCGCGGGCGGTCGCCAGCGACGACTGAGAGCGCGAGCGCGGGTTCGCGGCGGGCGTGGCCCGGACAGGAGACGTCCAGGGACACCGAGTCGAGTTCGCCGAAGCCGTGGCCGTCGACGGCGCGCGAGCCGGCCAACCGACGACAGTCGACCGCGGCCGCCGAATCGGACGTGACGGTCGATCCGCAGCGCCCCGCGAGCACGTCGACTCGACGCGGTCGTTCCCAACCATCGGACGTGTCGTCGAGTGACGGCGGACCTGCAGCCGAAACGCGGGAGGACCGCGCGCAAGCCGACGCTCGAAGCGGCACCGTGAGTCCGGACGAGATCTCGCGCGCCGCACCCGCCGAGACGCCGCAGTCGGCCGGCGACACCGACGACACCGCCGAAGTCGACGATAAACCGGACCTCTCGACGCTCCGCGAGGAACTCAACGAGCAGTTCGAGAGTATCAAAATCGTCAGCCTCGGGCAGTACGAACTGAACCTGATGGAGCTGTACGACCGCGACTCCTACATCATCTCGCTGCAGGAAGACGGCCACTACGTCATCGAGGTTCCCGAGACGTGGAACCGAGACAACGACTGAGTTCGTCTCTGTAATCTCTCCTGCCGCCTCTTCTCGCCCGCGTAGGACTCTTTCTCTTCCTCCTCCGCGCGCCACCGCACACACACCTTCCAGTCTACTCGACGCCTCCTGGCGCACCTTTCGGTCCACTCGACGCCTCTTGGAGCTACTCCGCGCGCTCGCGCGGCTGGGTCTCGTCGACCGGAAATGAGGGGCCGAAGCGTTCGACCTGGCGATTCGGGTGATGGTCTCGGCCTCACGGCAGCGTTCACGGCCATCGTCACCGACTTCTACCCCCGCGCGGCGGTCAGCGGCTTCCGGTACTGGAGCGGTACGTGGAAGGACGTAGCACGTCGGTTGGGTGTCGGTGCGTCGGTCGGGTGTCGGTGGTCAGGCGGCGTCAGCGGTCAGGCGGGTCGGCGCGTCGGTCGAGCGTCGGCGGATTGAGTCGGTAGAGCTTTTACATCTACCGCGTCGGACCGCTGCGTCGGCCGATCTCGACAACCCGTGCCTTTTCAGCACGTTTTAAGCGCCCGCGGTGACACGCTATCGCCATGAGTACGGCGACGAAAATCGTCCTCGGTACCGTTGGCATCTCGGTCATCCTCGGCGTGAGTATCCTCGCAGTCACCGTCTTCGGCTGACAGAGAATCCAGACGATGTTCCAGAAACGGCAGCTCAGCGGTGAGCTTCGAGCGGTCAGAGACGAGTACGCACCCGAGACACTCGTCGTCGACGCCGACGCGGACTTCGAGACGATTCCACCCGCGGCCGCGGAGGACCTCGGTCTGCTCGCCGAGTCGCTCGACCCGGCGGCGTATCCCGCCGCGTGGCTCCCAGAGGACTCCCCAGTACTGCTCCGGCGCTACGCGGGCGGAACGTTCACTATCGGGATGCCCGGCGACGGCACCGTCGTCTGGACCCGGCAGACGAACCCGCCGACCGTCATCGCCAAGAAGCGCGCCGAGGGAACCCCCGAGGCGTTTCTGGAGTTCCTCTTCGCGGAGGCGTTCGTCCAGATTCACCTCGGCGTCCCCGAACATTTCCTCCCGTTCTTCGGCGAGAGCTACCGCGACCTCGACGCGGCGGTGTCGTTGTCACCCGCCGAACTCTACCAGATCGCGGCCGCGCTGTTCGACGGCTGGGTCGGCGTCCAGACGTGCGAGGTGTTCGCCGAGTGGGGTGACGACTACCCCGACCTGTACGATGCGTGGCTCGACGCCGGCACCCACCTCGAAGGGCGCATCGAGGGACTCTCCGGCGAAGTCGCCCGCGGCGAGACGTCGTTCGTCGACGCCACGGAACTGGCGTGCTCGGGGCTGAAACACGCTATCGAGCTTCCGGCCCCGTTCGCGGCGCTGGACACGACGGCGTACCGCGACCACGGGGCGGCCTACGCGGTTCGCTGGGCCGAGAAGACGTTCGAGAAGTTGCGTGACTAACCGGAATTTCGAGGACTGCCGGCTTCGACTACCGCTGTTCGTAGCTGACGCTGCCGTCTTCGGCGAGGTCCACGATGCCGGTGAACAGTTCCCTAAAGCGTTCGAGGACGTCCTCGTCGTGGACTTCCTTCGAGAGGTGGAAGATGCCGACGGCGTCGTTCTCCTCTAAGAGTTTGAGCAGGCGCTTCGTCGCCTCGTAGACGCCCTCTTCGTCCGCGTAGTACGCCATCTCGGTGAGCGAATCGACGCTCACCCGCAGTTTTCCGGGGTGGTTCTCGAAGAACTCACGGGTCTGCGCGACGATGCCGTCGAGGTCGTCCGGCGAGGAGACGTAGTGGACGTGGTCGGACTTGCGCCGCGAGTAGCCGCGTTCGACCGAGAGCGTGTCGAGGATGACCGCGCGGGCCTCGTCGACGTCGTAGTGTTCGAGCTTCTGTTCGACCTCGCGGGCGGTCGTCCGCGTCGAGATGACGAGGAAGTAGTCGGTGTCGGTCTTCAGAAAGTCGGTGTCGATGCGGTCGGTCTCGCCGATGCTCGGATGCAGAAGAAGCAGACCAGTCCCCGCAGGGATGGTGTCTGGAGCGTTTTCGATGGCGAGGCTGTAATCCATATCGGAGAATCCAACCGAACTGACTTAACGATGCGGGCCAGCACTCCGGCGCTCGATTCGGTCGGCGAGGCCCGACCGCCGTCGAACGGGTCTCAGAACACGCTGTCGGCGGTCGCTGCGCCGGTGACGCTGAACACCGCGCCGATGCTCGTCGCCTTCAGCGTGATCACCACCTGCGTCCAAAACGTCACCTCGGCGGCCTCGACGTGGTTCGGGATGAGCGTCGCCGGCGCGTCGAACGCCAGCGCGAGGATGAACACCGAGAAGTAGGCGACGAGGATGAGCGAGACGAACCGCAGCGGAATCCCCGCGAGTTCCGCCTCGCGGTCAGGGTCGCGGTCGTCGTCGGCTTTGTACAGCGCGCCGTAGCCGATTCCGAGGACGATACCGACGGTCAACACCGTCTGGTACCACTCCATCCCGACGGCGAGCGCCCACACCTCGTCGGTGACGACGAACGGCCCCGCGAGGAGAAAGCCGCCGACGACCTGCTGTGCACTGTCCGCGAGCTTGAACCGACGATGATGTCCGACCCGAACCATAGCGACACGTTGCGACGACTGAACGTAAACGTCACGCGTTCGTCTGAACGCCGCTCTGACTCCGAACCGACTTTACTCATCCCCGCCGACGTACCGCCATGAGTGTCCGCGAGGAGTTCGACGCGTGGGCGGCCGACGGCCGCGATAAGGGGATGGAAGAACGCCACTGGCACACCGCAAAACACGTGCTCGCGCGGATGCCCGTCGAGGTGGGTGACACGGTGCTCGATCTGGGAACTGGAAGCGGTTACGCGCTCCGAGCGCTCCGCGAGACGAAGAACGCAGGTCGCGCCTACGGGCTCGACGGTTCACCCGAGATGGCCCAAAACGCCCGCGGTTACACCGACGACTCCGGCGTCGGCTTCGTCGTCGCCGACTTCGACGAGCTGCCGTTCGCCGACGACGCCGTCGACCACGCGTTCTCGATGGAGGCGTTCTACTACGCGGCCGACCCCGAACACACGCTCGAAGAACTCGCCCGGGTCCTCCGCTCCGGCGGGACGTTCTACTGCGCGGTCAACTACTACGAGGAGAACGTCCACAGCCACGAGTGGCAGGAGAACATCAGCGTCGAGATGACTCGCTGGAACCGAAGCGAGTACCGCGAGGCGTTCCGAACCGCCGGCTTTCACGTCGCCGAACAGGACAACGTGCCGGACCTCGACATAGAAATCCCCTCGGCCGAGAAGTTCCCGACCGATAACTGGGAGACCCGCGAGGCGATGGTCGAACGCTACCGCACGCTCGGAACGCTGCTGACGGTCGGCGTCGTCCCGTGACTTCGATTACCGCCGACCTGAGACGTCGCCCCGTGACTTCGATTACCGTCGACTTGAGACATCGTCCCGCGAGTCCGGCACGGTCGACTTGAGACGCCACTCCCGCAAACGTTTATAAACGAAGACAGGACCACCTCGCCCCGTGATCTGACTCTCGGCGCGCGGCGGTTCGCGGTTGCGCGACCAGCCGCCGTGCGACTCTCTTGAACTCCGCCGGTCGCCTGTTCGCTCCTTCTCTCTCGCGTTCTCTCAGTTCACGTCCAGATTTCGCGTCGGCAAATCGGAGACGGCCGGTCCGTCGACGACGTGACCGTCGTACTCGAAGCGCGACCCGTGACACGGACAGTCCCACGACCGCTCGGCGTCGTTCCAGTGGACGATGCAGTCCATGTGCGGACAGACGGCCGAGTGCGTGTGCAGTTCTCCGTCGTCGTCGCGGTACGCCGCTATCGGTTTCGTCCGCTCGCGGAGCACTGTCGACTCGCCCGGTCGTAGCCGCGCGAGGTCGTCGCGGTGCGGTTGCGACAACCAGTCGCGTACGAACTCTTTTGCGACGTTCGCGTTCTGCGTGGCGAACTCCGTCGCCGACGTTCGGTCGACGGTCACTCGGCTCGGGTCGTACACGTCGGCCCAGGAGTTCTCCTCGCCGCGAACGAGGTCCGCGAGCAACAGCCCCGACGCCGTACCGTTGGTCATCCCCCACCCACCGAAGCCGCTGGCCATGTACACGTGCTCCGAGAACGGCACCGCGCCCACGTACGGCACTTTGTCCACCGAGGCGTAGTCCTGCGTCGACCAGCGGTACTCGACGGACTCTACGTCGAAGTGCCGCCGGGCGGCCTCCTCGACCTTCCGGTAGCGCTCGCTCGTGTCGCCACCTTGTCCCGTCTTGTGGTTCTGGCCGCCGACGAGCGTCAACACCTCGTCGCCGGTGTCGTGCGTCCGAACCGAAAAGTACTGATCGCCGGTGTAGTAGTACATCGCCTCCGTCGGCGGGTCGGCGACGCGAGCCGCGACGACGTACGACCGCTTCGGGTGCATCCGCGCGAAGTACGCGCCCGTGTCGTGGATCGGAAAGTGCGTCGCGAGGACGACGTCGTCAGCGAGAATCTCACCGCGGTCGGTGTCGACGACCGGCCGCGCGCCGCCCTCGACGTCGAGCGCCCGCGTCTCCTCGTAGATGCGTCCGCCTTCGCCGAGAAACGCTTCGGCCAGCGCCAGCAGGTAGTTCCGGGGGTGGAACATCGCCTGGTCGTCGAATCGTACGGCGGCGACCGCTTCGTCGTCGACGGCGATCGACTCCTCGTACTCCGAGGGGAGACCGAATCGACGGGTCGCGTTCACTTCCTGTCGCACCTCCGAGCGACGCTCCGACGACCGGACGTAGGCGTACGACGGCAGTCGACGGAACGCGCAGTCGATACCGAGTGACTCGACGCGCGATTCGACGTGGTCGATGGCGGCCTCGTTCGCCTCGGCGTACTGTCGAGTCTTTTGCTCACCGACGGTCGACGCCAGCGTGTCGTAGACGATCCCGTGCTGCGAGGTGAGTTTCGCCGTCGTCTTGCCCGTGACGCCGGTGAGGATGTGGTCGCGCTCGACGAGTGCGACGTCCTGTCCCGCCTCAGCTAACTGGAGTGCGGTCGTCACCCCGACGATGCCGCCGCCGACGACGGCGGTGTCGACGTCGATGCCGCCGTCGAGCGGCGCGTACTCCGTCGTCGGCGAGGTGCCGAGCCAGACGGACGTCCGCTCACCCGCCGGAAACTGGTCGGTTCTCGATGCTGTGGCGTCAGTGTCGTTGTGGTCGTTGTCCTTCATCGGAGAACTCCGTCGTCCGAGGTGCGGCCGAGCGCCGCGCGGGCGTGGAAACCGTCACCAACCGGTCCTGCGAAGGAACCACGCCGCGCCGAATAAATCTAGGACCCACTGTCACCGCGATCGGAGTGTTTACCATTCGAATACGTGCGCGTCCGCGGGGTCGAATCCCAGCTCGACCGTCTCGCCTGTCGGCGGTGACTCCGGTGCGCGGACGGTCACCGCGCGTCCGTTCCAGTCGAGGTGGACGCGCGTCGTCTCGCCGAGAAACTCTGCCTCCCGAACCGTCGCCTCGAACCGATTCTCGCGTCCGCCGACCTCCAGTCGCTCGGGGCGGACGCAGAACCCGACGCTCCCGCCGTCGAACCGCGGCGATTGTGAGGGAGACGAGCCTGACCCGACCTGCGCCGACTCCCTCTCGCTCGCTGAATCGTCCGCGGCCGCGTCGACTTCGAACACGGTCTCGCCGACGCGCACGTGAAGCCGTCGCAACCCCTCCGTTTCATATGCAACTTCCGACTTGTCGTGCTCGTCGACCAGTTTGCCCTCGAACAGATTGTTGTCGCCGACGAACGAGGCGACGAACCGCGTCGCCGGCCGTTGGTACACCTCGCGCGGCGAGCCGATCTGTTCGACGCGGCCGGCGTTCATCACCGCGACGCGGTCGGAGACGGCCAGCGCCTCCTCCTGATCGTGGGTGACGTACACCGTTGTGATCCCCAACTCCGACTGAATCTCCTTCACCTGCAGGCGGAGGCGCTCGCGCAGACGCGCGTCGAGGGCGCTCATCGGTTCGTCCAGTAAGAGAAGACGCGGTCCCGGTGCGAGCGCGCGAGCGAGCGCGACGCGCTGCTGTTGGCCGCCCGAGAGTTCGGTCGGGTCGCGCGCTTCCATACCCGCGAGGTCGACGAGTTCCAGGAGCTCCGAGATGCGTTCCTCGCGTCCGCGGCGTCGCTCTCTGTCGGCGAACCGAAGCCCGTAGCCGACGTTCTCGGCGACGCTCATGTGCGGAAACAGCGCGTAGTTCTGGAAGACGACGCCGACGTTTCGGCTCTCCGGCGGCACGCCCGCGACGCTCTCGCCGTCGAACTGAATCGAGCCCTCGGTCGGCGGTTCGAACCCCGCGATGAGCCGCAGCGTCGTCGTCTTGCCACAGCCGGAGGGGCCGACGAGCGTGAAGAACTCGCCGTCACGGACGCGGAGGCTCACGTCGTCGAGCGCCGTCGTCCCGGCGTACACCTTCCGGACGTCCTCCATGGCGATCTCAGACACCGCGGGACCCCCTGCCGAAGCGTTCGATGACGACGAAACTGAGGCTCGTGACGACGAGGAGGAGACAGCCCATCGCCGTCGCTGGTCCGAGGCGGCGACCGAGATAGCGTTCGACGGCGACCGGCATCGTGTAGCTGTTCGACCCGGTGGCCAAAATCACCGTCGCGTCGAACTCGCCGACGCTGATGGCGAAGGCGAACGCCGCCCCGGCGACGACGCCCGCGGCGACGAGCGGCAGTTCTACGTCCCACAGCGCCCGCGTCCGCGACGCGCCGAGGCTCCGCGCGGACTCGACCAGTCGCGGGTCCAGATTCCCGAGCAGCGGCGCGACGTTGCGCGTGACGAACGGATACGCGCTCACGGCGTGCGCTGCGACGATGGCGATCGCGCCCGCGACGGTGAAGCGGTAGCCGAACGCCTCGAAGCCGAACACGAGCCCTCGAAGGAGGCCGAGGCCGACGACGATGCCGCTCACCGCCAGCGGGGCCATCGACAGCGCGTCGACCACCTTCCGGCCGCGGTAGCGCCGCGTCGTCAGCACTGCCATCACGACGCCCATCGGCAGCGCCAAAAGCAGCGTGCCGACGCCGAACAAAAGCGAGTTGAGCACCGCGGGCAGCGGCTTCACCTGAAACTCGGTCGCCGTCGCCTGTCGCTGAACGAGGAACTCGTAGTAACGCGTCGTCAGCGACCCGTCGGGTGCGGTGATGCTCGAAAGCAGCATGCTGGCGATGGGTGCGACGAAGACGACCAGGACGACGACGCCGTAGCCGAAGACGGCGACGCGTGAGAGCGTCTCACGGACCGAGAGTCCGTCGAGCGACCCCGGAACCAGCCTTTTTCGAGGTGCCGGACGCGCTCCCGCGCCGAAGGCGGCGGTCTGTTGGCGGGCCTCGTATCGGAGGTACGCGTAAGTGAGGCCGAGCGAGACAGCCGTCTCGACCACCGCGAGCGCGGCGGCGTCGGCGTACGCCAGCTGCTGAACACGATAGAAGATGAACACCTCGATAGTCGCGTACTGGAGGCCGCCGAGCGCCAGCACGATGGGAAACGACGCGAACGTGAAGACGAACGTCAGCGTCGCGGAGACGAGAATCGCGGGGAGAAGTTGCGGAACGACCACGTCGAGAAACGCCCGCGTCGGCGACGCGCCGAGACTCCGCGCCGTCTCCACCGTCCGCGCGTCGAGGCTCTCCCACGCCGCCGTCGTCATCCGGGTCACGAGCGGCGCGTTGTAGAACGCGTGGGCGACGATGATAGCGGGAAGCGTGTACAGCAGGTTCACCGG
This sequence comes from Haloprofundus salinisoli, assembly GCF_020097815.1. Taxonomy (NCBI): domain Archaea; kingdom Methanobacteriati; phylum Methanobacteriota; class Halobacteria; order Halobacteriales; family Haloferacaceae; genus Haloprofundus; species Haloprofundus salinisoli. Next base: position 1,398,009 of record NZ_CP083663.1, on the reverse strand, counting down.
ACCGAGTCCGAGCGAGGAGAGCAGGCGGTTGAGCGTACCGTTCGCGCCGAAGGTGGCGACGAAGCCGATGGCGACCATGATGGAGGGAAGCACGAACGGGAGAATCGTTAGCGAGCGGAGCGTCTCGCGGCCGCGGAACTCGAAACGCGACAGCACCCACGCGCCCGGCAGCCCGAGCGCGACGCTGGCGACGGTCGATAGCACGGCCTGATACGCGGTGAAGCCGATGATCTCGACGAGGTAGAAGCGCGACGTGAGCACGCCCAAAAGCGGTGCGAACGTCAACTCGCCGTCGTCGACGACGGCTTCGACGAACACCGTCGCGACGGGGTAGTAGAAGAGAACGAGGAGGACGACGCCAGTGACGACTGCGACGACGGCCAGCGCGCGGGCTTCGAGCCACCCCGAGACGGTGCTGCGTTGTCGGCCGACCCGTCCGGTCGACCCGTCGCCGCCCGCGTCCGCGCCCGCCTCGCCGGCTCTCGTCGCGTCGCTCACGTCAGTTGCTGGCGAACTGCTGGGCCCACGCGTCGGTCCACTCACTGAGGTTGCCTTGGAGCTCCTCGTAGGAGAACGTGACCGGTGTCTCGGGTTCCTTGGCGTACTGGGCGAACTCCTCCGGCAGCGGCGCGTCGGAAATCGCCGGGAACGAGACGTTTCTGACTGCGATTTCGGCCTGCACCTCCGGGCGGAGCATGAACGAGAGGAACCGGTTTGCGAGGTCCGCGTTCGCGGAGTCGGCGAAGCGGGCCATCCCCTCGGGATTGGCGTACGCCTCGCCGTTCAGGAAGCGGATCTGGTGCTCGCTGAGGTCCTCGCCCTCCTCGTTGGCGTACACCTGGTCAGTCGAGTAGGAGACGACCATCGGCGCTTCGCCGTTCGAGTAGGCTGCGTAGGAGTCCTCCCACGTGCCGAGCACGCGGACGCCGTTCTGCTGCAACTGCTCCCAGTAGTCGAGGTAGCCGTCCTCGCCCTTCGCGTGGATGGTGTGGAGCAAGAACGCCTGTCCGGTCGCACTCGACTGCGGGTCCTGTGCGAGGAGGTCGCCCTCGAACTCGGGGTCCAGCAGGCCGTCGAACGTCTCGGGGGCCGTCGCCTCGTTCTCGTTGTAGACGAGGCTGATGTAGCCGGTGTCGTACGGAATCGCGCGGCCCTGCGGGTCGAACTCCAGTCCCGACTGGACGGCGTCGCGGCCCTCGATATCGCCGGCATCGACGGGAGTGAACAGCTCGCCATCGACGTTCTCGTCGACGCGGATGAGCATGTTCGTGTCGAGGCCGACGTAGGCGTCGGCGTCGATGTCGACGCCCTGCGTCGCCCGCTCGATGTAGTAGTTGATCTCGTTGTCGGGAGTCTGCCACTCCAGCGTGGCGTCGAACTCGGACTCGAACTGTTCTTTGAGCCACGCTCCCGGGCTCGAACTCGGCGCGTCGACGAACGCGGAGTACGTTGCAATGCGGAGCGTCGCCGGTCCCTCGGGCGTTCCGGTGGTCGTGCCCGTCGCGTCTCCGTTTCCGGTCTCGTTCGACCCGGAGCCGTCGGCTCCGTCGTCGACGGGCTCGGCGCTACAGCCGGCGACGAACGCTGACACGCCCGCAGCGCCCGCCGCTTTGAGGAAGTTTCGTCGTCTCATTACGAGGTGATTACACCGAGTGTTATTTAACGGTCGTGGTCTGTCCGCGCCGGAGAACCCCGTCGACGCTCGACTCCGAAGGCGAGAACCGAACGGCTATTACGGTCTCTTCGGAACCTCCGGCGTGACTTTCGACCGACGGTACGTTCTCGGGGCGGTGTTCGTTATCTCGGCGGCGTTGGCGGCACTGATACTCGCCGACGTGTTGGGGACGGTGTTTTTCGCCCTGACGGTGGCGTATCTCCTCTCGCCGTTGCGTCGAGAACTGACCCGGCGCGGGCTGTCGGCGTGGACGTCGAGCGCCGTCGCCACCGCGGCCGCGTTTCTCGGCGTCGTCGTCGTCGCGGCACCGCTGGTCGGCGTGCTCGTGCTTCGGTTCGACGCACTCCGCGGGTTGCTCGCCATCGTCCCCGACGCGGTGACGCTCGAACTCGCCGGCTACGCCTACACGGTGACGCTCGACCAGGCGACGGCGGTGGCGCTGTCGCTTCTACGGTCGCTCGCACAGGAAATCGTCGTCGCCGCGCCGGTACTGCTCATCAAACTCTCGGTGTTCGCGCTCGTCGTCTTCGCGTTGCTGTTTCGGGCGGGGACGACGCGCGAGGCCGTGTTGGCGCTCGTGCCTTCCGCGTACCGGGACGTGGCGTCGGCACTCGACAAGCGCGCACGCGACACGCTGTTTGCGATCTACGTGCTGCAGGCGGCGACGGCCGTCGGGACGTTCTTCGTCAGCGTCGTCGTCTTCGCGCTTCTCGGCTACGACTTTCCGGTCGCGCTTGCGACCGTCGCGGCGGTGCTGCAGTTCGTGCCCGTTCTCGGGCCGAGTCTGCTCCTGTTGCTCTTGGCGGTGTACCACCTCACGCTCGGACAGACCGTCGCTGCGATCCTCGTCTTCCTCATCGGCGGGTTCTTCGTCGCGTTTCTGCCAGACGTCCTCATCCGACCGCGACTCGCCCGGCGCACGGCGAATCTTCCCGGGAGCATCTACTTTGTCGGCTTCGTCGGCGGGCTGTTGAGTCTCGGCGCTCTCGGCGTCATCGTCGGGCCGCTCGCCGTCGCACTCGTCCTGGAGAGCGCGGCGTTGTTCTCGTCGGAACTCAAAGAGAATTAACCAAATGAATTAACTTGATGCGCCGCCGGTCTTTTGTGTAATCGAGCGATAGTTGGACCCGTGTTCACCGCATGACTCTCTACGCCGAGTTCGCTCTCCCGCCCGACGTTCTCCCCTTCAGTTCGATTCTCGCAGCGACGCCCGACGTGCGAATCGAACTCGTTCGCGTCATCCCGACGAGGCCCGACGTGTTCCCGTACTTTCGTGTCTCCGGCGCCGACGAAGACGCCGTCGTCGACATCCTCTCTACACACGACGCCTTCGAGAGCGTCGACGTTCTCGGTCCCGACGGCGACGGGACGCTCTTTCGGAGCCACTGGACCGCGGCGGGTGACGAGCTCCTCGCGGGGTTCGCTCGCCTCGACGTGGCGCTCCTCAGTGCGACCGGCACGCCGGAAGGGTGGACGTTTAAATGTCGAGCGCCGACGCGCGAGGGACTCTCGGCGTTTCAGGAGTACTGCAGGGACCACGACGTCCCGCTGAGCCTCCGTCAACTCCAGCGACTCGACGGCGCTGCACGGCAGTCGGAAGGACTGACAGAAACTCAGCGGGAGACGCTGCTGCTCGCGTTCCATCGGGGGTACTTCGACGTCCCGCGGCGCACGTCGCTCGACTCGCTGGCCGACGAGTTCGACATCAGTCGACAGGCGGTCGCCGACCGTCTGCGCCGCGGTTATCGCAACCTCGTCAGACGGACGCTCGTCGAACAGTGAGTCCGGACGCGGTAATAAAGGACGTTGCATAGTCACGGGACACACTCTCTAGGGTATACGACCACACCCGGTTGTGACTGTCACTTCACCGCTCATTACTCCCGGGCCACACGCGAAGGTCTACCGACGCAGCGACGGCGAACGACCGAGCGACACCGTCGTCAGAGCTGTCGCCGACGCCGCGAAGACGGATCCGCTCTCGCTGCCACCGCTTTTCGACGCCATCAACCCCGACGCGCTGGACGACCTCTTCTGCGATGCGCTCGGCGGGCACCGGCGCTCCGGCAGTCGCGTCGTCGAGTTTCACTACGCGGGCGTCCACATCTCCGTCTTCGACGACGGTCGAGTGCTCGTCCAGTCACACTGACCGCACGCTCCGCTCGCCTTCTCAGTTTTCCGTCGGTGGCTCGCCTCTCTCTCCCTCGCCTTCGAGCGGGCCGCCGCGCGCTTTCCACTCGGTGAGACTCCCCTCGTAGAACGCAATGTCCTCGTAGCCGAGCCGCCGAAGCACGAGGTAGGTGTGGCTGATGCGGCGGGCGGTGTTGCAGTACAGAAGCACGCGCCGGTCGTCGGAGACGCCGTGGTCGGCGAGAATCGACGCCAGTTCGCCGGTCGATTTCAACCCTCGCGTCTCGTCGTCGACGAACTCGCGCCAGTCGAGTTGCACCGCTCCGGGGACGTGGCCCTCCTCGTACTCCCACGGTTCGCGCGTGTCGACGACGACCACGCCGTCGTCGTCGAGGCTGCCGAGCACCGTCTCGTAGTCGACCAGCGGCGACGAGTCGGGGCGTCGAACCTCGTACGTCGTCGCTTCCGGCTTCGGCGTCTCCGTCGTCGTCTCGTACTCGCGGCTCCACGCGCTGTAGTCGCCGTCGAGCAGGTGGAGGCGGTCGGTGTCGTGGCCGTACAGTTCGGCGGTCACGAGAAAGCGGGCGGCGAAGACGCCGTGGGTGTCGTCGTAGGCGACGAGGTGGTCGTCGTTCGTGATTCCTGCCTCACTCATCAACGTCTCCCACGTCTCCGCGCCCGGTAACATCCCTTCATCGCCTGCAGAACTGCGAAACGCCTCGAACGGAATACTCACCGCACCCGGAAGGTGGCCGATACCGTCGAACTCCCACGCGTCGCGCACGTCGACGACGCGGACCTCGTCCAGTCGGTCGGCGAGCCACGACGGTGCGACGACGGCGTTTTCGTACATGTGACGGGCTACGAACGGACGGGATTTAGCTCCCGTCGTCGCGGCCACGAGTGACTTCCGTCTCCTTTACCAGCAAAAACCCCCGACAGTTGTCGATTCGTCAGCCGCGCAACATTGGAATAAATCACTTGTCGGGCTGATTGTCGCAAAATTCTCCGGTACTTCGCTCGAACGGCCGTACATGCCGGGGGTGTGAGGGTTATGCTTCCGGAGTTCGTAGACATCCACGCGATGGCAAATTACGCAAAAGACGTACTCGTCTCGGCGGACTGGGTCGAAGACCATCTCGACGAATTCCAGAGCGACGACTCCGAGTATCGACTCGTGGAGGTCGACGTCGACACCGAGGCGTACGACGAGGGCCACGCCCCCGGCGCGATCGGGTTCAACTGGGAGACGCAACTGCAGGACCAGACGACCCGCGACATCCTCGACAAGGACGACTTCGAAGAACTGCTCGGCAGCCACGGCATCAGCGAGGACGCCACGGTCGTCCTCTACGGCGACAACTCGAACTGGTTCGCCGCCTACACCTACTGGCAGCTCAAGTACTACGGTCACGAGGACGTCCGCCTGATGAACGGCGGCCGCGACTACTGGGTCGACAACGACTACCCGCTCACCGACGAGGTGCCGGAGTTCCCCGAGCAGGAGTACTCCGCCCGCGGTCCGTTCGAATCCATCCGCGCCTACCGTGACGACGTCGAGAAGGCCATCGGCCGCGGTCTGCCGCTCGTCGACGTTCGCTCGCCCGAGGAGTTCTCCGGCGAGATCCTCGCCCCGCCGGGACTGCAGGAGACCGCCCAGCGCGGCGGCCACGTCCCCGGCGCTCGCAACATCTCGTGGGCGGCCACCGTGAACGACGACGGCACGTTCAAGTCCGCCGACGAACTCCGCGAGCTCTACGGGGCCGAGGGCGTCGACGACAATCAGGACGTCATCGCGTACTGCCGCATCGGCGAGCGCTCCTCCATCGCGTGGTTCGCACTCCACGAACTGCTCGGCTACGACAGCGTCACCAACTACGACGGCTCGTGGACCGAGTGGGGCAACCTCGTCGGCGCACCCGTCGAGACCGGCAGCAACGACGACTGAGCGCCTGCCGACTCGACACCGACTCGGTGGCTACCGCTCACGAGTTCTTCTTTCTTCGACCGGCGAGCGCGTCGCTCGTCAGTCGATGTCTGTGAGGATGGGGGGATACGAGGCGGGTGCCTCGTCGAACGCGACGCACCGTGACTGCATGGCTTGGCTAGTTCGTTGGCACGCGAACTGTGAGTGGTCTGGTGCGCCCGCGTTTCGCATTCACGACTTGTTCTTCTACTCACTAAACGACACTGCCAAACATGTTAGGTCCTACAATCACTGTGGACGAAATCCTCCTAATTTGACCGGTCTGGCGCCCCGCGAAACTCAAGTTAGGTCTGCCGGCGACCTACGAGACGCACTGCTCGTCGGTCGATGTCTGTGAGGATGGGGGGAGAACGAGGTGGGTGCCTCGTCAAACACGGCACGTCCGGAGTGCATGGCTTTGGCAAGTTCGTTGGCACGCGAACTGTGATGGGTCCGAGGCGTCCGTGTTCGCGTATTACCGTAGTGACGCCATCTACTAAACGACTGTACCATACAAATGAGGTTCCGTCTCGATCCGTCGCGGCGGCGCGGAAACGCCGTTGTAGTCGACGCCGCCGAAGATGAGAGCGGACGCTAATCCAGACGAGAGCGGACGCTGGTCCTAAGGGGAGCGGACACTGGTCCCGACGAGACGCGTCGCTCGGAGATGCGTGTCCGAAGAGAATTCGAGGCAAATGCCCCATCGAACGCAGCGCACCGGGACTGCATGGCTTGGCTAGTTCGTTGGCACGCGAACTGTGAGTGGTCTGGTGCGACCGCGTTACGCATATCTGAAGAGTAGCCCCGTCCACTAAACCCTTCCACCTAACAAATTAGGTCCCCGCGTTGCAGGAAGAAGCTCACAAATGGACGAACGAAATAGCAGTCGACCGGTGTCTCGACGATAGCAGTCCGGCCGGGAGGCGTCGCGCCCGAAACGCTATCCGCCGAGGACGAACGCGGCGATTTGAGGCGTCAGAAACGCCTCGATGAACGACGCGAGGACGAAGACGACGGCGAGTCCGACGAGCACGCGGAACGCGCGCTGGAGCGCTTCGGCCACCGACGCCGCGTCGTCCCGACCGCGGTACGCGCGCCACCCGACGCGGCCGAGATGCAGTCCGAGCGCACCGGCGACGACCAGTCCGGGCAGTTCGACGATGCCGTGCGGGACGACGAGCGCCAGAAACGGCACTAACTCGAAGATGCCGGCGAGCGAACCGACGAGCAGTCCGTTGAACGCGAGACTGGCCGCCGCCGGGACGCCGAGGGCGAGGCCGCCGTACGCGCTGCCGGCGGCGACGAGCCAGTTGTTCGCGGCGATGTTGACGAACGTATCCACCGGGAAGACGCCGAACACGCCGGCGACATCGCCCGGTGCGCCGATTTGGATGCCGTACCCCGACGTCGCGGCGTAGCCCGCGAGAATGCTCCCGGCCAGCACGAGCGTCGAGACGAGATTCCACCCCGGATGGTCGAGGACGAACCGCCCGAGCGCGCCGACACCATCTCGCGTACGTGCGACGATGCGGCGTCGTCGCGTGGGCCTGTCGGTGCCGTACTCGTCGTCGCGTTCGCCGAGACCGCGTTCGGCGTACAGCGAGGTTTTGAACCCGTCGAGAATCGGCGAGACGAGCAGTATCGACAGCACCGCGCCCGCCTGCGTCACACCGAAGAGGCCGGCCGTTCCGACGACGATGCTGTTGCCGACGAACGCCGCCGCCGCGACGAGCACGTAGAACAGGAAGTCGACCGGCCGCCGAATCGGGAACCGAACGCTCGCGCCGAGAGCGCTGGTCAGTCCGTCGCCGTCGACGACGAGCGACTGTTCGGTGAACGCCAACAACAGACCGACGACGAGGGCGAGCGACGCGGCGGCGAGCGCGACGAGGACGGCCGCCAGCGCGCCCATCGGGCCGAACGCGAGCAGCGCGGTGGCGAGGACGGCGGTCACGACGAGGAGGCCACCGAACAGCACCCCCCTGAGGAGGGAGAAGGCGACGAACGGCAGCCAGAGTCGACTCGCACCGCGGACGCCGTCGAGCGCCGGGTCCCGCCCGTCGATCGCGGCGAGCACCGCTGAGAGCGTGCCGGCGCGAACGCCACCCGCGACGAGGAGGCCGACCACGAGCGACGCCAAAGCGGCGAGTCCGAAGACGGTGACCGTCAGCGGCGTCACGACGACCGCCAGCGCCTCGGGGAGGCCGGTCGGAACCGTCGGCTCGGCGGAGCTGAACGCGGTGAAGTCGACCTGTTGGATGCGCTCGGCGAAGGTGCCGAGACGGCCGCTCGACGAGAGCACGGCGACGACGATGGCGACGCCGACGAACAGCGGTACGCGGGCGACGACGCCGACGCTCGTCGCTAGCAGGTAAAACGGCAGGACAGCAATGGGGTAACGATCCGGGAGGCGGAATCCCGAACGGAGGGCTGTGGAGATGCGCACGTCCGACAGTTGACACCCATCCCCGTAACTGTATCTCCCGGTGACTATTCGACGCCCGCCGACGCTGCCGTGTCGTCGAAGGGATTGACGGCGACGTAGGTTACAAACACCTGACCTCCCTACGTCGTCGTATGAACGGCTACGAACTCATCGAGACGCTGCGCGACGACCACGAGACGGCACTCTCCCGACTCGGCTCCTCGAAGGCGTTGTACGCGCTCACCGGCGGCGAGATGGACGCACCGGCGGTTCGCGCGGCCGCGCACGACGAAGCCGAGACGGCCGCCCGTCTCTTCGAGGAGTGGGCCGAGACGGAGGACCACGAAGACGCCGCAGAGTTGTTCTCGGCCGTCGCCGACGCGGAGGCCGACCACCGAGAGGCTATCGGGAGCGACGAGGGGAACCCGGACACGGATCGCCCGACGTACGAGACGCTCGACGGCTTCGGGACGACCGAAGAGCGGGTCGGCGGCCTGCTCGCGCGCTCGATCGTCGGCAGCCGCCTCGCCGGGCAGATGGTCGGTTTCTTCGTCGGCAGCGCCGACACGTCCTCGGCGGACGCCTTCCGTAGCATCCGCGACGACTACGACGACCAACTGGACCGTGCCGCCGAAACGCTCGACGCCGTCTGCGAGGACGACGCCGACTGGGAACGCGCCCGTGCCGCCGCCGCCGCCGTCGTCGACGCCGCGTACGACCACTACGTCGAGGCGCTCGAATCGATGGGCGTCAAGCCGAAGAACGTCTGCTGACCGCCGAATAGATTGATTCACCGACTGACACTCTCGAATCTCCACGCGAACCGAAGGGGTCCGCGGTCTCTGTGGGCTCTTACTGTCCGTCTGGGCTAAACGATTGGGAAGCCCCTAGCCCCCGTTTGGTCGGACTTACGACCGAGTATGGAGTGAGTAACAATGCCGTCCCTCCCGTAAATCCCACCGATGACCGTATCGACCGACGAGCGTCACGACGGGGACGCTGGTGCCGACCACGACGGGTCCGGCTCCGCGTCGGCGGCCGACTCTCGCGTCGACGAGAACGGGCCGATTGACGCCGCAACGTCGCCCGAAAAGCCTGCTTCCGACGGCGGAGACGCCCCCGACCCGACCGGTAGTTCCGCCGTAACGGTAGCCGACGCCGTTGACGATTCGCTTCCCCACCTACGTCCGTTCGATTCGACCGACCGCGACGCACTGCTCTCGCTGTGCGAGACGGTGACGGGTGAACCGATGGACTCGACGCGGTTCGACGGGCTGTTTCTCGACGCGCCGTTCGCTCTCGACGAAACGCCGATACACGTCGCCGAACGTGACGGCGAGCTCGTCGGCGCGCACCTGTCGGTCCCGGTCCGCATGCGCGTCGGCACCGACGTGGTGACGGGTCTCTGTGCGTACGACACCGTCGTCCGACCCGACTACCGGGAGACCGACCTCGCAGCTCGACTCGCCTCGGCGGCGACGGACCGATACGACGACTCGGAGGCGACGTTCGGGTTCGCGTTTCTCGACGACGACGCGCTCGACGACGTCTCGGAACTCGACTACCGCGTCGCCGACGAGCTCCCGACGTACTATCGGATGCAGAGTTCGGGCGCGTTCGCCGGCGGTGACGGCGTTGTGACCCGGGCGCTCGGGCGACTCGCCGCCGTCGCCGCCCGCGGGTACACCGCCGCCAAACGTCGCCGTGTCGCCGTCGACCGAACGGTGACGGTCTCGCGCGTCGACGGCGTCGCGGCCGACCGTCTGGCGTCGCTCGCCGACCGCACCGACGTCGGCGGTATCCACGCCGTCCGCGACGCGGCGTTCTACCGGCGGCGGTTCGCCGACGGCGAGACGGCCTACCGGACGTACTTCGCCTCGCGCGACGGTGAGACGGTCGCCGCCGTCGTCGTCGCCGACCGAGACGGCTCCCGGGTCGAACTCGTGGACGCTCTCCCGAGTGCGAGCCTCGCCGACGACGCCGAAAACCCCGCCGACGAGACGGCAGACGCGCGGGACGACGCCGCGATTCGAACGCTGCTCGTCGCCGTCACCGAACAGTACGCAGACGCCGACTGCCTCGCGGCGTTCGGCTCGGCGTTCCCCGAACGTGCGATGCGAGCAGTCGGGTTCGTCCGAGACGACGACTACCCGCTGTCGCTTCGGACCACGCCGACGACGCTCGTCACCCGGCCGTACTGTGACGGCGACGTCAGCAACGCCGACTCCTGGCGCTGCGGTGGCGAGATACTCACCGACGGCACCGTCTGGCGTCCGACGCTCGCCGACCGCTTCTCGTAACCGTCCGACGCCGTTCGTCTCGCGCTCGGACGTGTCCGTAAAGTAGCTCCGCCACGTACGTCGCTCGATGAGTGACACCGACTCCGGACCGCTGTCGCCCGACCGGCCGGAGGCCGACCGTCGGTTCCGCGTCGACGCGCCGTTCGACCCCGCAGGCGACCAACCGGAGGCCATCGAGCAGTTAGCCGCCGGCTACGCCGAGGGGATGCAGAAACAGACGCTGCTCGGCGTGACGGGCAGCGGGAAGACCAACACCGTCTCGTGGACCATCGAGGAGGTCCAGCAGCCGACGCTCGTCCTCGCGCACAACAAGACGCTCGCCGCCCAGTTGTACGAGGAGTTCCGGAATCTCTTCCCGGACAACGCCGTCGAGTACTTCGTCTCCTACTACGACTACTACCAACCGGAGGCGTACCTCGAACAGACCGACACGTACATTGACAAGGACATGTCCATCAACGAGGAGATAGACCGCCTCCGCCACTCGGCGACCCGGTCGCTTCTCACCCGCGACGACGTCATCGTCGTCGCCTCCGTCTCGGCCATCTACGGCCTGGGTGACCCGCGAAACTACAAGGAGATGGCCTTAGAGCTGGAGGTCGGCCAGGAGATCGACCGCGACGAACTGCTGAAGCGCCTCGTCGACCTCAACTACGAGCGAAACGACGTCGACTTCTCGCAGGGCACCTTCCGCGTGCGCGGCGACACCGTCGAGGTGTTTCCGATGTACGGCCGCTACGCCGTCCGCGTGGAGTTCTGGGGCGACGAGGTCGACCGGATGATGAAAATCGACACCTTGCAGGGCGAGGTCGTCTCCCAGGAACCCGCGGTCCTCTTTCACCCGGCGGAGCACTACTCCATCCCGGAGGGCCGCCTCGAACGCGCTACTCGAGAGATAGAGGAGCTGATGGGGCAACGGGTCCGCTACTTCGAGCGAAACGGCGATCTGGTCGCCGCCCAGCGCATCGAGGAGCGAACCACGTTCGACCTCGAAATGTTACGGGAGACCGGCTACTGCTCGGGCATCGAGAACTACTCGGTACATATGTCCGACCGCGAGTCGGGCGAAGCGCCGTACACGCTCTTGGACTACTTCCCCGACGACTTCCTCTGCGTCGTCGACGAGTCCCACGTCACGCTCCCGCAGATCAAGGGCCAGTTCGCGGGCGACAAATCCAGAAAGGACTCGCTCGTCGGCAACGGCTTCCGCCTGCCGACCGCCTACGACAACCGCCCGCTGACGTTCGAGGAGTTCGAAGAGAAGACCTCGAAGCTCCTGTTCGTCTCGGCGACGCCGAGCGACTACGAGCGCGAACAGTCCGAGCAGATCGTCGAACAGATCGTTCGCCCCACGCACCTCGTCGACCCGAAGGTCGAGGTGACCGAGGCGACGGGACAGGTCGACGACCTGATGGACCGCATCGACGACCGCATCGAGCGGGAAGAACGCGTGCTCGTGACGACGCTCACGAAGCGGATGGCCGAGGACCTCACCGAGTATCTCGAAGAGGCGGGCGTCGACGTCGCCTACATGCACGACGAGACCGACACGCTCGAACGTCACGAGCTCATCCGCGACCTACGACTCGGGAACATCGACGTGCTCGTCGGCATCAACCTCCTGCGGGAGGGCCTCGACATCCCCGAAGTGTCGCTCGTCGCCATCCTCGACGCCGACCAGGAGGGCTTCTTGCGCTCGGAGACGACGCTCGTCCAGACGATGGGTCGCGCCGCCCGCAACGTCAACGGCGAGGTCGTGCTCTACGCCGACAAGATGACGAACTCGATGGAAGCCGCCATCGGAGAGACCCAGCGCCGCCGCGAGATTCAGACCGAGTTCAACGAGGAGCACGGCTACACGCCCGAGACCATCCAGAAGGAGGTCGGCGAGACCAACCTCCCGGGAAGCGACACCGACACCTCCGGCACCTCCGTCGACGACGTCGAGGACGCCGACGACGCCGCTCGGAAGGTCGAACTGCTCGAAGACCGGATGGACGAGGCCGCGAGCAACCTCGAATTCGAACTCGCCGCGGACATCCGCGACCGGATTCAGGAGCTCCGCCGGACGTTCGACCTCGACCGTCCGGACGACGGTATCGCCCCCGAAGTCGACCCCGAGTTCTGAGCCACCCTCGGTTTCGAGTTCCGGCGGCGACTACGCCGCCGAGAGCTCCTTCCGATAGACGTTCTCCCGGTAGCTCTCGCCGCCCATCGTGACCTCTCCTTCTCCCGTCTGTTCGAAGCCGAGGTGGCGGTAGAACTCGTTGCCCATCTCGTTGTCCGCGAGGACGATGGCCTCCAGTCGGTGCATGTTGAAATCTTCGAGGTCCGAGCGGAGGCGCTCGTACAGCGCCGACCCGATGCCGTCGCGCCAGTGGTCGGGGTCGACGTAGAGACGGACGATGTCGCCCTGTTCGGCTTCGACAACGCCGTGACAGAAGCCGACTATCTCACCATCTTCCTCGGCGACCAGAAACGCCGTGCCCGGCTTGTCGAGCGCATCGGAAAGCGTCTCGTCGGAGTACCACTCCGAGACCGTTTCTTCGACCGTCTCCGTCCCGAGGATGTCGCGGTACGTCGCCTCCCACGACTGTCGGGCGACGCGCTGTATCGCCGGGATATCGTCGGGTATCGCTGGTCTCACTCCCATGTGTCACAGTAGCACGCCAACGCGGAAATCCGTTATTCGGGGCCGCTGACACGACCTCGGTAACTCACCGAAAAACAACCGAATTTGTACTACTGAAAGCTCTGTTGGAAACACTTATGCCGCTCCCGTCGGTCATCACGCGGTACACGGTTCGACCGCGCCGACGGTGCCGACACGGGCGCTCTCGGCCGTTTCCCCGACGAGTCGCGACGCCGTCCAGCGACGCGACCGCCGGGGTCGAACTCACACCATCTCAGACATGAGCCAGACCACCGACACACACGCAGAGACCGCTCGCTCAGTGCTCGTGGACGCCTGCCGCGGCCGCGACGCCATCGGTGACGTCGACGGTCTCGCCGACGCCACCGAGCGAAAACTGTACGACGGTGCATCCGTCGACGAACTGTACGAAGCCATCATCGACGTGTTGACCGCCCGCACCGAGCGCGACCCGGCGTTCGACGCCGCGGCGGCCGACGTGTTCCGCCGCCGCTACCACCGCCGACTGCTCGGCGACGACCTGCAGGGCGACGACCTTGACGCCGCCTACCGCGAGTCGTTCCGCGAAGGAATCGAACGCGGCGTCGCCGAAGACCTGCTCGACGAGCGCATGCTCGCCTACGACCTCGACGAACTCGCCGACACGCTCGTCCCCGACCGCGACGAGGCGTTCGGCTACATGGCGATGGAGACGCTCGAAAAACGCTACTTCCTGCGGACGAACGAGGGCGAGCGCCTCGAACTGCCGCAGTCGTTCTGGATGCGCGTCGCCATGGGCGTCGCGCTCCGCGAACTCCCCGAGGAGCGCACCGAGCGCGCCAAGGAGTTCTACGAACTGCTGTCGACGCTGCGGTTCGTCCACTCGACGCCGACGCTGTTTCACGCCGGGACGACCCATCCGCAGCTCTCCTCCTGTTATCTCACCACCGTCGACGACGACTTAGACGACATCTTCGACGCCTACGGCGAGCACGCGAAGCTCTCGAAGTGGTCCGGCGGCCTCGGCAACGACTGGACCGACGTCCGCGCGACCGGCGCGCTCATCGAGTCGACGGGCGTCGAGTCGACGGGCGTCGTCCCGTTCCTGAAGATTTCGAACGACGTCACCGCGGCCATCAACCGCTCGGGGAAGCGCCGCGGCGCGGCCTGCGCCTACCTCGAGTGCTGGCACATGGATTTCCCGGCGTTCGTCGACCTCCGACGCAACACCGGCGATGAGCGCCGCCGCACCCACGACATGAACACGGCGGCGTGGATTCCGGACCTGTTCGTGAAGCGCGTCGAAGCCGACGAGCGGTGGACGCTCTTCTCGCCCGACGAGGTGCCCGAACTCCACGGCACGTACGGTCGGGAGTTCGAGGAGCTGTACCGCGAGTACGAGAAGAAAGCCGACGCGGGCGAACTCCGACAGTACGAGCGCGTCGACGCCGCCGACCTCTGGCGGACGATGCTCACCCGCCTGTTCGAGACGGGTCACCCGTGGCTGACGTTCAAAGACCCCTGCAACGTCCGGTCGCCGCAAGACCACGCGGGCGTCGTCAACTCCTCGAACCTCTGCACCGAGATCACGCTCAACACCTCCGACGACGAGACGGCCGTCTGCAACCTCGGCTCCGTGAATCTCGCGCGGCACGTCGACGGCGAGAGACTGAACCGCGAGCGTCTCGCCGACACCGTCGACACGGCGATACGGATGCTCGACAACGTCGTCGACCTGAACTTCTACCCGACCGACGCGGCGGAGCGCTCGAACCTCCGTCACCGTCCGGTCGGCCTCGGCGTGATGGGCTTCCACGAGGCGCTCGTCGACTGCGGCGTCCCGATGGCCGCCGAGGAGGCCGTCTCCTTCGCCGACGAGGCGATGGAGTTCGTCGCCTACCACGCAATTCTCGGCTCCTCCCGGCTCGCCCGCGAGCGCGGCACGTACGACAGCTACGAGGGGTCGAAGTGGGACCGCGGGCTGTTCCCGCAGGACACGGTCGAACTCCTGGAGGAGGAGCGCGGCCGCGAGATACCCGTCGACGTCTCCGAGACGCTCGACTGGGAGGCCGTCCGCGGGCACGTCGCCGACCACGGGATGCGCAACTCGAACACGATGGCCGTCGCGCCGACGGCGACCATCTCGACCATCGCCGGGACGACGCCCTCCATCGAACCGCGCTACTCGAACCTCTACGTGAAGTCGAACATGTCCGGCGAGTTCACCGTCGTCAACGAGACGCTCGTCGAGCAGCTGAAGGAGCGCGACCTGTGGGGTCCCGAACTACTCGACCGCATCAAGTACCACGACGGCTCGATTCAGGAGATAGACGCCATCCCCGAGTCGCTGCGCGAGCTCCATCGCAGCGCCTTCGAAATCGACCCGCGGCACCAACTTCGGCTGTCGGCGCAGCGCGCCGTCTGGGTCGACCAGAGCCAGTCGCACAACGTCTTCTTCCCCTCGACGGACGGGACGCTGCTCGACGACGTCTACCGGACCGCCTGGAAACTCGGCCTGAAGACGACCTACTACCTGCGGACGCTCGGCGCGAGCCAGATAGAGAAATCGACGCTCGACATGGCCGAGTACGACGACACGCAGTTGCGCGGCGGTTCCGAGGGTAGCGACGCCACCGCAGACGGCGACGACGCCGGCCACTCCGACGACGAGTGGGAGTCCGGCGACGCCTGCGACCTCCCGAGCGTCGAGGACCCGACCTGCGACGCCTGCCAGTAACGCCCGCTAATCGCTCTCCAGCACACAACCACCGATGCCGATACTCAACGACGACAGCCAGCACGACCCGAACAAGATACTGCCCATCGAGTACGACTGGGCCCGCGAGTACTACAAGGCGGGCGTCGCCAACAACTGGGTGCCCGAGGAGGTTCCTATGCAGGACGACGTCTCCCAGTGGACCGGCGACGAACTCACCGACGCGGAACGACGACTGGTCGAGTGGAACCTCGGCTTCTTCTCGACGGCCGAGTCGCTGACGGCGAACAACATAGTCCTCGCCGTCTACGACTACGTCACCGCGCCCGAGTGCCGCCAGTACCTCCTGCGGCAGGCGTACGAGGAGGCCATCCACACGGACACGTTCATCTACTGCTGCGACAGCCTCGGCTTCGACCCCGAGTACCTCTACGGAATGTACGACCGCGTCCCGAGCATCGAGGAGAAAGACGAGTTTGTCGTCGACCTGACGCGCGCCGTCGACGACCCCGGGTTCACCATCGAGACGGACGACGACCTCCGGGCGTTCCTCCGCGACCTCGTCGGCTTCTACGTCATCATGGAGGGCATCTTCTTCTACGCGGGCTTTGCGATGATGCTCGCGCTCAAACGGCAGGGAAAGATGGTCGGCGTCGGCGAGCAGTTCGAGTACATCATGCGCGACGAATCCTTGCACCTCAACTTCGGCGTCGACCTCATCAACACGGTCCGCGACGAGAACCCCGGCGTCTGGACCGACGCCTTCGATGCCGAGATTCGAGAGCTCGTCGTGGAAGCGGTCGAACTGGAGCAGATATACGCGGAGGAGGCGTGTCCCCCCGATCTGTTCGGGATGAGCGCCGAGCAGTTCGCCGAGTACGTCGAGTACGTCGCCGACCGCCGCCTCGGCCAACTCCGGATGGACGCCGAGTTCGGCACCGAAAACCCGTTCCCGTGGATGTCCGAACAGGTCGACCTCAACAAGGAGAAGAACTTCTTCGAGACGCAGGTGACCGAGTACCAGTCCGGCGGGTCGCTCGACTGGTAACCGAGACGCGTGCGCTGACCGCGCTCAGTTCCGCTCGGTCTCCTCGGGGACGACCTCGACGATCTGCTCGCGGTCGCCGTTGCCGATGTCGTCGAGAATCTCCTCGATGTCGTTGAGACCGAGCATCTCGCGCGTCTCCGCGTCGAACGACTGCGAGTCGAGCTGCGGGGTCGACTCGCGCACGTCGCTGCCCGACAACTGCTTGCCGTAGCGGCCGACGAGCGAGGTGAGCTCCTGCGGGAGCACGAACGTCGTCGACGGACCCGCACCGATCTCCGACAGCGTCTCCATCCCCTTGTCGATGATGGCGCGTTCGCCCATCGATTCGGCCGCGCGGGCCCGCAACACCGTCGAGACGGCCTCGCCCTGCGCTTCGAGAATCTGGCTCTGTTTCTCACCCTGCGCGCGGATGATGTTCGACTGCTTCTCGCCTTCCGCCCGTTCGACGGCGCTGCGCCGTTCACCTTGGGCTTCGAGAATCATCGCGCGGCGGCGACGCTCGGCGGCGGTCTGTTGCTCCATCGCGGCCTCGACGTCCCTGCTGGGTTTCACCTCCCGGACTTCGACCGATTCGACGCGGATGCCCCACTCGTCGGTTGGCTCGTCGAGCTCCTCGCGGATCCGCGCGTTGATCTCGGCACGCCGCGACAGCGTCTCGTCGAGTTCCATATCGCCGAGCACGGCGCGCAGCGTCGTCTGCGCGAGGTTCGAGGTGGCGGTGACGTAATCTTCGACCTCCAAGAAGGCTTTCTTGGCGTCCATCACGCGGATGTAGACGACGGCGTCGGCCGTGACGGGCGAGTTGTCCTCCGTGATGGCCTCCTGTCGGGGAACGTCGAGCGTCTGGGTCCGCATGTCGAAGCGATGCGCCCGCGAGACGAACGGCGGCACGAGGTTGAGGCCGGGTTCGAGCAGTTTGCGGTACTCGCCGAACACCGTCAGTGCGCGTTTCTCGTACGCTAGGACGATTTCGACGGCGCTGACCAGCGTTGCGACGGCCAGTGAGCACACGAGCAAGCCGACGATAGTCGCCGGCGTGATGGGGACGAGCGTGAGCGCCACCGACGCGGCGACGACGAGAAAGAGGGCGGTCCACAGTTGCTTGGGGACGCCTCTCGCCGTAGCGCGCCCGAGTTCGCGGAAAGGGCTTGCCATACGCTCTCTAGCGAGCGACCAGGGATAAGTGTCACTCGTGATTCACCCCTCTCGCGCTCGACCCCTTCGCTTCCACTGCAGATTGTGGCAAACGTCTATCGTTTTCCGACGAATCGAGACGTCGCCGGTGCATTTTTGCGTACCGGACAGTCACGTCCGCGCATGAGTCGAAGCCGCGCGAAACTCGACGTCGAGGACCTCCTGAAAGTCGTCTTGGTTCTCGTCGTCGTCTGGTTAGTACTCGAAATCGTCGAGACCGCACTCGGCATCGTCGGTGGTCTGCTCGGTCCATTGCAGCCGTTGCTGGGTCTCATCGTCGTGACGCTCATCGTGCTCTGGTTCTTCGACCGGCTTTGAAGTCGTCGACCTCTCGACGTACGCCGACCCCCCGACGTGCGCCGACCCACCCGTCCCGCACGCGCACCTGACGGATTTTTGTACTCCCGCACGTAGTCGGTGCCGATGACGACACCGACCAGCTCGCGCCGGACGTTTCTCCGCCGCGTCGGCGCGGCGGGAGCGCTCGGCGTCGCGACGGTCGGCTGTCTCGGTCGTGCGCCGCCGGTCGTCGTCGCCACCGCGAGCGAGTCGACCTCGCTCGCGGCCGACTCGGGAGTTCTCGGCGAGCGCGCGTTCGCCGGCTACGTCTCCCAGATGGCCCGTCGATACGGCGACAGCGGTGTTTGGGGCACCGACGAGCCTCCCTCCCCGACCGAGGCGGATTTCGAGAACGCGCGACGGCTCTCGCTTCGGGCCGCCCTCGACGGCGACGAGTACGCCGTCGCCGACGCCGCCGTCGCCCGTTACGGCCTCCGGCGCTTCGACACCGACGGCCGTCGCCACGTCGCCTACTGGCTCTGGTGCGCGGCCAGACCGCTGACCGACTCGGTGTGGCTCGACGCAGTCGGCCGCTCCATCGGTATCGCACTCACGAGCTTCGAGGTGGGAGTCGACCTCGATTCCGCCGCCGACCTGTTCGACTCCGCGCCGACCGCACGGGTGAGCGGTCCGCAGGCGGTGTCGGTTGCGACGGCGGGCGAGAGCGACGGGGGCGCGGTGTTCGGCGTCGACTTCCCGCTCCGCGACGGTCGGCTTCGGCCCCGCGTCGCCGACGTCACGGACGGCGGAAACGGACGCGACAGCTACCGAATCGGCTGGCGCGGTCGGTTCGGCGGCGTCCAGTCGGTGAACGGCCTCTGCGTCGTCGGCGAGTCGGTGTCCGGCCCCGACCCCACTACCGACTGGCACGTGTCGCTCTCGGCGGCGGGGTGGGTCTGACGTGAGCTACAGCCTCAACGTTCCCGTCCCGGGGACCGTCGAGCGCTTGGCCGACGAACTCTACCCGCAGTTGACCGCGTTCGATACGGTACGGAACCGCCACACGCTCGTCGTCAAACGCTTCGAGAACCAGCCGTACGACCGCCTCCGCGAGGCGCTTCGTCTCCCGCTGGCGAACGAACCGACGTTCGAGGCGCGAATCGCGGGCGTCGATACGTTCGAACGACCGACCCGCGGCGACGGCCCCGTCGTCTACCTTGCCGTCGACAGTTCCGGCCTCCTGGCGCTTCACGACAGACTCGTCGATAGATTCGGCGAAATCGAGGGACTCGAAGGCGACGACTACGTCCCACACGTGACGCTCGCTCGCGGCGGTTCTCCGTCCGCCGTCGACGCGCTCCGCGACGCCGAGTTCGACCCGGTGGCGTGGACCGTCTCCGAACTCGACGTCTGGAGTGCGGAGTACAGAGAAGTCGTCGGAACGATTCCGCTTCGGGGGTAACTCCGGCCCCGCTTTAGTTCTCTCGCGCGTGCAGTCGCATCTCCATCGGGTTCCGCGGATGCATCGTCAGCGACCCGCGAAGCGTGAGCGGGTCGTCCTCGCCGACGTACTCCAGCGAGTACTTCTGGGCGACGGTGCCGAGAATGAGTTTGGCTTCGAGCATCGAGAACTGCTTGCCGATGCAGTGGCGCGGGCCGGCCCCGAACGGGAAGTACGAGAGCCGCGGGCGCTTCGAGCGCTCGACGGGCGTCCAGCGGTCGGGGTCGAACTCCAGCGGGTCGTCGTAGTATCTCGACGAGCGGTGGACGGCCCACTGCGGCAGCATCACCGCCGACCCTTCCGGGACTCTGTAGCCGCCGAGCTTCACGTCCACGAGCGGCTCGCGGAACAGCGTGTACACCGGCGGGTAGAGGCGCATCGTTTCCTGCAGTACCTGTTCTGTGTATCGCAGTCTCCGGGCGTCCCGCGCGGTCGGCGCATCGCCGCCGAGTAGCTCGTCGAGTTCGGCGTGGACCTTCTCCTCTACTTCGGGATGCTGCGAGAGCAGATACCACGTGTACGTGAGCGTCAGCGCGGTGGTGTCGTGGCCCGCCAACAGCATCGTCATCATCTCGTCGCGCAGCTGCTGGTCGGTCTGCTTGCCGCGCGCCTGCGCGCGCATGAGAATCGAGAGGAGGTCCATCCGCGAGGGGTCGTTCTCGGTCCCGCGGCGGTCGCCGACGATGTCGTCGATGATGGATTCGAGCACCTCGATGGCCCCGCGGTACTCGCGGTTCTCGCGGGTCGGTGCCCAGTCGGGGATGAGGAAACGCCGCGGGTCCGGTTCGAAACGCGCGCCGAGCGGTTCGAGGTGTTCCTGTACCCGCTGGACGCGCTCGTCGCCCGCCGTCGACCCGAACATCGCCTCGACGATGATTTTCACCGTCAGCCGCGCCATCTCTATCTGGGCGTCGAACGTCTCGCCGTCGCGCCACTCGTCGAGCATCGCCTCGGTGTAGTCGGTCATCGTCTCGTCGAGCGAGGCGATGCGATGCATGTTGAACGCCGGTTGGGCCAACTCGCGCTGTTCGCGCCATGTCTCGCCCTCGCTCAGGAGTAAGCCCTCGCCGAGCAGGTCGCCGATGGCGTCGTCCTGAAACCGAGGTTTTCGGTATCTCTCGGCTTCGCTCACAAGCACCGTCTCGATGTCCCCGGGGTTGGTGAGCATGTACGTCTCCAGCGGCCCGAGGTCGAAGCGGACCACGTCGCCGTAGGCGTCGGCGCAGGCGGTGAGGAAACTGAAGGGGTCTCTCGCGTACTGCTGACTACTGCCGAACAGCGGGACACCGCGGGGACCCGGGGGTCGCGCTCGCATATCTCGGCTTCGGATGGAGTGCGGATAAGCGTTGGCCCGAATTCGCTTCTGGAGCGCTCTGTCGGCCGGAATCGGTGGCTTAGGGGCTCGGTGGCTCGCCGTCGTAGGCGTCGTGGCCGGCGTAGAAGTTCAGCATCGCGAACTTCAGTTTCTCGGGGCCGACGTCGATGAGTTCCCGCCGCTCCTCCGGCGGGAACGTGTCGCGGACGCCGTACTTGCCCATCGTGTCGCTCGCGGAGGTGTAGCGTTTGTCGACGAGCGCGCGCACGCCGAAATCCTCCGGCGAGCGGATGACCCGGCCGAGCGCCTGTCGCGTCTTGCGAATCGTCGGAATCTCGACGGCGTAGCGCCAGCCGGGGTCTCTCCCTCTGTCGGCGTACGCGCGGTCGTAGGCGTCCTGCACCGCCTCCATCCGTTCGGAGAGATGCGGGTAGGGGACGCCGACGACGAGCACGGTCCGGGCGTCGTCGCCGTCGAAGCTCACGCCTTCGGCGAGCGTCCCCCACAGCGAGGTGAACAGCGTCGCGTTCTCGCTCGACACGAACCGCTGGCGGAGGTCCTCGGTGCGCGTGCCCGCCTCGTCGAGCATGAGCGAGCCCAGCGACGCGCCGCCGAGGCCGCTCCCGCCGAGCATCTCGTAGTAGCGCTGGGCCTCGGCGTAGGAGGGGAAGAAGACGAGCGTGTTGCCGGGGGTGAAGCGAATCGCGTCCGAGAGGACTCCTGCGATGGTCTCCTGCGTCGACTCCTCGTTTCGCTCCTTTGCGAACAGCGCGGGCGTCTGCACCGCGAACGTTCGCCGGTTCTCGTCTGGGTACTCCATCCCGTAGGCGAGCGTGACGGCGTTCTCGATACCGAGGACGTCCTCGGTGACGTCGAAGGGGCGGAGCGTCGCGCTCATGAGGACGCTCGCGTGGACCTCCTCGAACAGCGACTCGGTCACCTGCCGGGGAATGCAGGTGTACAGTTCCGCGCGGCCGTAGATCTCGTCGGTGCCGCCGTCGCGGCGGACCGACACCATCGGATGCTGGCCGAGTTTGGTTCCGTCCTCCATCCACGACGAGAGAAACGCCGCCGCCTGTAAGGTCTGACACTCTTTCCGGCTCGTCGTCTCGCCGTCTTTGTACGCCTGTTCGTACTGTTCGTCGAGCGACTTTCCGAGCTGAAGGGCGAGTTCCACCTCCACGTCGATGCCGCGGCCCTCGTAGCTCTGCAGAAATTCGAGCGTCAGGTCGTCGCGGCGGTCCGGGTTGGCGATGCCGACGTCGGACCAGTTCTCGCCCACTTGCTCGCGCTCGCCGAAGCCGAAGCTCTCGTCGTACGTTCGGCGGAGCGCGCCGAGGAAGGCTTCGAAGACGTTCGCGGCGGAGTCGCTCCGGGAGTCGTCGCTCTCTTCTAACTCGTGGAGCGCGCTCTCGATGGTGTTCTCGGTGAGCGTTCGGCTGGCGTGGTCGCGCGCCGCGCCCTCGATGTTGTGCGCCTCGTCGAAGACGGTGATGACGTCGCTGGGGTCGCGGTCCAACCACCGGAAGAACTGCTCGCGGATCATCGGGTCGAGCAGGTGGTGGTAGTTGCAGACGACGAGATCGACGCCCTCCATCCCCTCCTTGAGAAGTTCGTAGCCACAGAGCTGGTGTTCGTCGGCGTACTCGTACACGTCGTCGGGCGTGCGCACGTCGTCGAACAGCCACGAGAAGAACTCGCCGGTGTCCTTCACGAGGTTGTTGTAGTAGTGTTCGCAGACGTTCGTCTCGCGGAGGTCCTCCAGTTCGTCGCCGATCTGGTCGAGCTCGTCCATGACGGCGCTTCGCGCCTCCGCCGCCCCGGAGTCGCCACCGCGGCTCTGTTCGAGCAACTGCTCTTGGCGGCGTTCGAGCTGCTGTTTGTCCTCCTCCTTCTCGACGACCGACCGAGTGGTGTCTCGGAGGCTCTGACACTCCTCGTACCCGACGTCGATGTGGCACATCGACGCCTTCCCGCGGAACACTACCGCCCGAATCGGCTCGGTGCGGGTGATGGCGCGGGCGTCCTCGACGAACTGGCGCATCTGCTGGTGGACGTTCGTCGTGATGACGACCGTCTTGTCGTTCTCGCGGGCGAACTCCAGCGCGGGGACGAGCGCCGAGAGCGTCTTTCCCGTACCGGGTGCGCCCTCGATGAGAACGTCTTGTTCGCGCGCGAACGCGTTGGCGATGCCGTCCATCGCCGCTCGTTGGTTGGGGTAGGGCTCCTCGTACGGGAAGAACCGCATGTGTCCGTTCGTCTCAGCCACTACTCCCCGCTTGCGCGTCACCGAGTTAAAAGGCTCGGACTACGTAGCGGGTCGATGACAGGTACCGGCCCGAGAGGGGTTGATGCGGCTGGAGGGGTTCGAGAGACGACCACGACAGCAGTCTTCGACTCGGAGACGTTATCTTCACGCCCGATTCTCGAATTTTACGGCGCTACCCCTCCTCTCACTGTCTCAGCCACCCCGGATTCGAACCGCAACGCTTGCCGGCCCGAAAGCGTTTAATAACGTCCCTCTACAAGAGTCTCAGTAATGACGCGCACTCGCCGCGCCGGACCGGTCGCCCCCGTCCGAGCCGTGCGAGCGCCGCGACCGGGCCTTTAGGCCCTACTCTACTTCACCTCCTCGTCGTCGCACTTTGCTTCAACTCCCAAGTGCAGATTCTCCATTTTCGGCCGCGTAGCTTCCAGTATCTCTTTTTATTCCAAACTCTAAAGCGCAGAATTTAATACCGTGACTCTCCGACGATGGTGTAATGACACGCGTGGCACTCGCGTTTAGCGGCGGACTCGACACGACAGTCTGCGTCCCGCTCCTCGAAGAGGAGTACGGGTACGACGATGTAATCGGCGTCACGGTCGACGTCGGACAGCCGGAAGAGGAGTTCGAGGAGGCCGAGGAGACGGCCGAGGCGTTGGACCTCGAACACTACATCGTCGACGCGCGAGCCGAGTTCGCCGAACAGTGCCTCGACTCCGTCCGCGCGAATGCGACGTACCAGGGCTACCCCCTCGGGACGGCGCTCGCGCGCCCGGTCATCGCCGAGGCCATCCTCGACGTGGCGAAGGAGCACGGCTGCGAGGGTATCGCCCACGGCTGCACCGGCAAAGGAAACGACCAACTGCGCTTCGAGGCGGTCTGGCGCGCCTCCGACCTCGAAGTCATCGCCCCCGTGCGCGAACTCGGTCTCACCCGCGAGTGGGAGATGGAGTACGCCGCCGAGAAGGAACTGCCCGTCGAGGGCGGCAACGAGGGCGTCTGGTCCATCGACACCAACCTCTGGAGCCGCTCCATCGAGGGCGGCCAACTCGAAGACCCCGGCTACGTCCCGCCGGAGGAGATCTACGAGTGGACCGACGCGCCCGGGAGCGAGACGGAACTCGTCGAAATCGAGTTCGAGAACGGCTATCCGGTCGCCGTCGACGGCGCGGAGATGGAGCCGCTGGCGCTCATCGAACATCTCAACGACCTCGCGGGCGCGTACGGCGTCGGTCGCACCGACATGATGGAAGACCGCATGCTCGGTCTGAAGGTGCGCGAGAACTACGAACACCCCGCAGCGACGGTGCTGCTCACCGCCCACGAGGCGCTCGAACAGCTCGTCCTCACCAAGGAGGAGCGCGACTTCAAGACGACAGTCGACAACGAGTGGGCCCAGAAGGGCTACGAGGGCCTCGTCGACGCGCCGCTGATGGAGTCGCTGAACGCTTACATCGACCAGAGCCAAGGAACCGTAACCGGCACGGTGACGGTCAAACTCCAGGGTGGCCAAGCCCGCCCGGTCGCCCGCGAGAGCCAATTTGCGGTTTACTCCGAGTCGGCCGCCTCGTTCAACACCGAGACGGTCGACGGCATCGAGCAGGGCGACGCGACGGGCGTCGCCAAGTACCACGGTTTCCAGTCGCGCCTCGCCAACGAAGTGGCGGAGAACGTCGAGAAACCCGAACTCGCCGCCGACGGTGGGTCCGGGAGCGAATCGACCGGACCCTCGTCGCAAGCGCAGTACAGCGACGGCGGGTCCGAGAGCGAAGAGGACGAATAATCCATGAGCGAGGAGTCCGTAGGCGACGTCATCCGCCGCGACCGCTTCAGCGGCGGCCCCGCCCGCGACTTCCTCTCCAGCCTCGCGGCCGACGAGCGCATCTTCGACGCCGACCTCGCTGTCGACCGCGCGCACGTCGTAATGCTCGCCGAGCAAGGCATCGTCGATGACGAAGACGCCGCCGACATCCTCGCGGCGCTCGACGCCGTCGAGGACGCGGGTCACGCCGACCTCCCCGGCGGCGAAGACGTCCACGAGGCCATCGAAGCCGCCGTCATTCAGCACGTCGGCGAAGACGGCGGAAAGATGCACACCGCCCGCAGTCGCAACGACGAGGTGGCGACCTGCATCCGCTACCGCCTGCGCGAGGACGTCCTCGACGCCGTCGAAGGGACGCTCGCGCTCCGCGAGGCGCTCCGCGAAACCGCGGCCGAGCACACCGAGACGGTGATGCCGGGTTACACGCACCTGCAACCCGCCCAGCCCATCACCGTCGCCCATTACCTGCTGTCGTACGAGGCGGCGGTCGCCCGCGACACCGCACGGATGCTCGACGCGTACGGCCGTATCAATCGCTCTCCCTTGGGCGGCGCGGCGTTCGCGGGCACGCCGTTCGACATCGACCGCGAGCGCACCGCCGCCCTGCTCGGCTTCGCCGCCGTGCTCGGCAACTCGATGGACGCCTCGTCGTCGCGGGACTTCCTCGCGGAGACGCTCGGCGCGCTCGCGACGCACGCGACGACCATCTCGGGGCTCGCGGAGGACCTCATCATCTTCGCCAACAAGCGGTACGTCGACCTCTCGGACGACTACTCCTCGACCTCCTCCATCATGCCCCAGAAGAAGAACCCCGACACGCTCGAACTCGTCCGCGGCACCGCGGGCGACGCCGTCGGCGGTCTCACCGGGCTTCTGACCAACCTCAAGGGCCTCCCCCGCGCGTACAACCGCGACCTGCAGTTGGCGCACCCGCACGCGTTCCGCGCCGTCGACGCCGTCGTCAACGCGACGGACGTCGCGGCGGGCGCGATCGCCACCGCGACGTGGAACGCGGACGAACTGGCGGCGGACGCGGGCGACGGCTTCTCGACGGCGACGGGCGTCGCCGACGCGCTGGCGGCGACGGGGATGCCGTTCCGCACGGCGCACGAGATCGTCGCCGCCGCGGCCGAGGGAATCGACGACGAGGACGATGCGGCAACTACTGCTGCAAAACTTGACGCGGCCGCAGAAGCGGTGTTAGGGGAGTCCCTCTGGACCCGCGTGAACCGCGAGACCGTCGAAGCCGCCCTCGACCCCGCCGAGAGCGTCGCCACTCGCGACTCGCTCGGCGGACCCGCGGCGTCGGCGGTCGAGACCCAACTCGACGAGGCCGAAACCCGTTTCGACGCGGACGCTCACTCCGTCGCCGCGTGCCGCGACGCGCTGGCCGAAGCCGACGAGAGACTCCGCGCGGAGGTAACGAGCTATGTCTGAACGCCTGCGACGACTCCGAGGACTCCGACGACCGCGAGCCCCGGCTCCGCGGCTTCCACGCCTTCCGAGATTCCCGCGACGACCGCGACCGGAACCGCGACCGCTCCCGAAGCCGGTCCGAACCCGAGGGCTCGCGGGCGCTCCGCTCCCGCCGCCGTCCCCTTCGGGGGACAACAACACTCGGAATCTCGACACTGAATTCCAAAACGGCGGCTACGAACGCTCTGGACTCGCTTAGCGGCGACTCCGTCATTAATTTTCACAAACAGTTTCGCTGCATTTAAGGTGGGTAACCCACAAGAAGTGGATACACCATGACCGAAGCAGAATGCGCCGAGTGCGGGACCACGCTGGACCTCGCCGACGACCTCGAAACCGGAGAGATAATCGACTGCGGCACCTGCGGTGCGGAGCTCGAAGTCATCGACGTCAACCCGCCGGTCCTCGAACGAGCCCCCGAGCTCGAAGAGGACTGGGGGGAGTAACCGTGAACAACGCCGAATCACAGATCCGGCGAGCTCACACTCGCCATCGGGGGTGGCTCGCGTGAAAATAGGAATGCTGTACTCCCGAATCCGCAGGGACGAGAAGCTCCTCCTCTCGGAGCTTCGCGAGCGCGGCCACGACGTCACCAAGATCGACGTCCGCAAGCACCAGTTCGGACTCCACGACACGACCGCGCCCGTCGACGACCTCGATATCGTCGTCGACCGCTGTCTCGCCACCTCGCGTTCGCTGTACGCGACACGCTTCATCGAGAGCTACGGCGTGCCCGTCGTCAACAGTCCCGAGACGGCCGAAATCTGCGCCGACAAGGCGAAAAACAGCCTCGCGCTCGCGGAGGCGGGCGTCCCCACCCCCGAGACGAAAGTCGCGTTCACGAAGGAGAGCGCGATGGAGGCCATCGAGGCGTTCGGCTACCCCTGCGTCCTCAAACCCGTCGTCGGGTCGTGGGGTCGCCTGATGGCGAAGATCGACTCCAGAAGCGCCGCCGAAGCGATTCTAGAGCACAAAGCCACCTTGGGCCACTACGAGCACAAGGTGTTCTACGTCCAGGAGTTCGTCGAGAAGCCCGGCCGCGACATCCGCGTGGTGGCGACCGACGGCGAACCCGTCGCCGCGATGACTCGCACCTCCGAGCACTGGCTCACCAACGCCGCGAAAGGCGGCGTCACTGAGAACTTCGAGTGGGACGACGAAGCGCTCGAACTCGTTCAGAAAGCCAGCGACGCCGTCGGCGGCGGGCTGCTCGGCGTCGACCTGATGGAGACGGGCGAGAGCTACACCGTCCACGAGGTGAACCACACCGTCGAGTTCAAGGCGCTGAACGAGGCGTCCGACGTCGACGTTCCGGCCGCCGTTGTCGACTGGCTGGAGGCGAAAGCGGCCGAGAAGACGGCCGCGGAGGCGGTCGCGTGAGCCTGAGCGCGGCCGTCGTCGGCGGCTCCGGCTTCACGGGTGGCGAACTGCTCCGTCTGCTCGCGGGCCACCCCGAGTTCGAGGTCGCGCAGGCGACCAGCCGCCAGTACGACCGCAAGACCGTCGGCTCGGTTCATCCCAACCTGCGGGAACTGGACCTGCGCTTCAGTTCGCCCGAGGACCTCGAATCGGTCGACGTACTGTTCGCGGCGACGCCCCACGGCGTCTCGATGGAACACATCGACAGCTTTCGGGACGCCGCGGACACCGTCGTCGACCTCTCGGCGGACTTCCGCCTCCAGACGGAAGAGCAGTACGACGAGTGGTACGACGGCCACGTCGCGCCCGAGTACCTGGAGAAATCCGTCTACGCGCTGCCCGAGCTGACGCGCGACCAACTGCCCGGCGCGGATCTCATCGCCGCCGGTGGCTGCAACGCGACGGCGACGATTCTCGGCCTGAAGCCGCTGTTCGACGCCGACGTACTCGACGGCGACGAGCAGGTCGTCGTCGACGTGAAAGTCGGGTCGTCGGAGGGTGGCGCGTCGGCCGGCAAAGCCTCCTCGCACGCCGAGCGCTCGGGCGTCGTCCGCCCGTACGCGCCGACCGGACACCGCCACGAGGCCGAAATCGAGCAGTTCCTCGGTCTCTCGGTGTCGTTCACCGTCCACGCGGTGGATATGGTGCGCGGGGCGTCGGCGACGTGTCACGTCTTCCCCGACTCGCCCGTCACGAAGGGCGACCTCTGGGGGGCGTACCGCGAGAGCTACGAGGACGAACCGTTCATGCGGATGGTCGCCGGCGGCGGCGGCGTCTACCGCTACCCCGAACCGAAGGCCGTCGCCGGGACGAACTTCGGCGAGGTCGGCTTCGAGGTCGACGCCTCGAACAAGCGCCTCGTCGTCTTCTCGGCCATCGACAATATGATGAAAGGCTCCGCCGGGCAGGCGGTCCACGCGGCGAACGTCGCGCTCGGACTCGACGAAACCGCCGGACTGGAGTTCACCGGCCTGCACCCGGTCGGCTCGCCCTGAGAACGAGACGGAACCGAACTACGAGACACACCGATGACACAGAGCACCTACACGCGCGACGACCTGCTCGCGGCCCACGAGCGGCTCGTCGACAACGACTGCGGCACAGACGACGACCAACTGTACACGGACGGAGGAACCTCGTCGCCGCGAGACGACGGGAGCGGGAGCCGGGAACCGCCGGTCGTCGTCAAAGTCGGCGGCGCGAAAGCCGTCGACCCCGCGGGTGCGGTGGGTGACGTGGCGCACCTCGTCGCCAACGGCAGAGACGTCGTCGTCGTCCACGGCGGGTCGACGGCCGTCGACGACACCCTCGAAGCGCTCGGCGAAGAGCCGACCTACGTCGAGACGCCGTCGGGCGTCGTCGGCCGCTTCACCGACGAGCGCGCGATGGAGGTGTTCTCGATGGTGATGCCCGGGAAACTCAACACCGACCTGACGGCGACGCTGCGTAACGCTGGCGTCGACGCCATGGGCCTCTCGGGCGTCGACGGCGGGCTCCTCACTGGAAAGCGCAAGTCGGCCGTCCGCGTCGTCGAGGACGGCAAGAAGAAGATCAAGCGCGGCGACCACTCCGGAAAGATCGAGTCGGTCAACTCCCAACTCCTCGAAACGCTGCTCTCGGACGGCTACACGCCCGTCGTCACGGTCCCGATGCTCGGCGAGGAGCAAGACGGCTCCGTCACGCCCGTCAACGCCGACGCCGACCGCGCGGCCGCGGCCGTCGCGGGTGCGCTCGGTGCCGAACTCGTCGTCCTGACCGACGTCTCAGGCGTCTACGAGGACCCCGACGACGAGGCGACGCTCATCGACTCGGCGGCGACGCCCGAGGAGCTCGCGGCAGTCGATTCGGCGGCCGAGGGGTTCATGACGAAGAAGGTGATGGCGGCCAAGGAAGCGCTAACCGGCGGCGCGTCGGCCGTTATCGTCTCCGACGCGAACGTCAACGACCCCATCGTCGCGGCGCTCAACGGCGCGGGGACGCGCATCACTCGCGGCGCGCTCGGCGAGGACGCTCCCGGCCTCGACACCGCGGACGCGGTGCCCGGAGGTGAGTCGCAGTGAGCGGCTTCGTCTTCTCGGAGAAACCCATCCAGATTCGGTCGGGCGAGGGGATGTCCCTCTACGCCGAGGACGGGACTGAATACTTGGACTTCGGCGCGAGCTACGCCGTCGCCGCGACGGGGCACTGCCACCCGAAGGTCGTCGAAGCGGTCCAGAAGCAGGCGGGCGAACTGCTCTACGTGCAGGGCTCGTACCCCGTCGCCGCGCGCACCAAACTGTACGAGAAACTGGCGACGCTCGCGCCCGGCGACATCTCGAACGTCTGGCTCTGTAACTCCGGCACCGAGGCCAACGAGGCGGCGATGAAGTTCGCCCGTAGCGCCACCGGACGGTCGAAGATCGTCGCCACCAAGCGCGGCTTCCACGGCCGCACCCTCGGCGCGCTGGCGATGACGTGGAAACAGCAGTACAAGAAGCCGTTCGAGCCCCTTGCGGGGGGCGTCGAGTTCGTCTCCTACGGTGACGCTGAGGAACTCGCGGAAGCCGTCGACGACGAGACGGCAGCGGTGTTCCTCGAACCCGTCCAGGGCGAGGGTGGCGTCCACCCCGCCGACACGGAGTACCTACGGGCAGCCCGCGAGGCGACCGAGGAGGCGGGCGCGGCGCTCGTCTTCGACGAGATTCAGACCGGCGTCGGCCGCACCGGGTCGCTGTGGGCCTGCGAGGGCGCGGGCGTCACGCCCGACATCCTCACGACGGCGAAGGGAATCGCCTCGGGTCTCCCGCTCGGCGCGACGCTCTGCGCCGACTGGATCGCCGAGGAGTGCGGCGACCACGGGTCGACGTTCTCGGGCGGTCCCGTCGTCTGCGCCGCCGCGAACGCGACGCTGGACGTCGTGGTCGAGGAGGACCTCCCGACGCACGCCGGCGACGTGGGCGCGTATCTCGTCGAGTCGCTCGAAGCCGCGACCGAGGAGCACGACCTCCCCGTCCGCGAGGTGCGCGGGCAGGGGCTGATGCTCGGCGTCGAAGTCAAGCGCGGCGCGAACCGTATCCTCAGGGAGTTGGCGCTCTCCGAGCAGATTCTCGCGCTTCCGGCCGGGCGCTCGGTCGTCAGACTGCTGCCGCCGCTCGTCGCCGAGCAGGAACACGCCGACCGCTTCGTCGAGGCGTTCGCGGAGGTGCTCGGATGAACGCGCTCGAGGGTGCGGACGCCGCGAACGAGACGGCCGACTACCACGACGCGCTCGACACCGAGGGTAAACAACTGCTGTACGACCTCGTCTCCACACCCTCCGTTTCGGGCGAGGAGGCCGACGCGGCCGCGGTGCTCGTCGACTTCTTCGAGGCCCACGACCGCGAGGTGTGGGTCGACGAGGTCGGCAACGTCCGCGCGCTCGCCGACGACTCCGTGCTCCTCACGTCGCACATCGACACCGTTCCCGGGGAGGTACCGGTCGAGGTGAAAGACGGCGACGACGGCCCACAGCTCTGGGGCCGTGGCAGCGTCGACGCGACGGGGCCGCTGGCGGCGATGGCGGCGGCGGCCGTCGAGACCGGCGTGAGTTTCGTCGGCGTCGTCGGTGAGGAGACCGACTCCCGCGGCGCGCGCCACCTCGCCGAGACGCGCGAGGAACCCGGTGCCGTCGTCAACGGCGAACCCAGCGGGTGGGACGGCATCACGCTCGGCTACCGCGGCTTCCTCGCGGGGACGTACGTCGGTACGAGCGAACTCGGCCACTCCTCCCGACCGGAGAACAACGCCATCCAGTCGGCGGTGAACTGGTGGTCCCGGGTCGCGGAGTTCTTCGAGGCCGAAGCGTCGGAGGGCGTCTTCGACACGGTGACGACCAAACCCATCACCTTCGCCGGCGGCCCCACCGAGGACGGCTTCGCCGTCGAAGCGACTGTCGACGTCCAGTTCCGCGTCCCGCCCAGTCTCACCATCGAGGACGTCCGCGAGGTCGCCGAAGGTGAACTCACCGACGGGAGCGTCCACTGGCAGGAACCCATCCCGCCCGTAATGGAGAGCCCCCGAACCGACGTGGCGCGGGCGTTCCGCGTCGCCATCCGGCAGGCGGGCGGCGACCCCCGCTTGCTCCGCAAGACCGGGACGAGCGACATGAATCTCTACGCGGGCGTCTGGGACTGTCCGATGGTCACCTACGGCCCCGGCGACTCGGACCTCGACCACGCGCCGAACGAGCACCTCTCGCTCTCGGAGTTCGAGAAGTCGGTGTCGGTTCTCACGACCGTCGCCGAGAAACTCGGAGGTGGGGCGTGATGGCCGCCGCGACCGAACTGGAGACGGCGAACGTCCTCGACATCGACGACCTCTCGGCCGCGGAGGTCGAGACCGTCCTCGACCGGGCGGCGGCGCTGAAGGCGGGTGAGGACGACGCGCAGTTCCCGCGGGCGACGCTGGCGATGCTGTTCGAGAAGCCGAGCACCAGAACGAGAGTGTCGTTCGAGACGGGAATGACGAAACTCGGCGGCCACGCCATCTTCCTCGGTCCCGACGACGTCCACCTCGGCCACGGCGAACCCATCAAGGACACCGCTCGCGCGCTGTCAGGCTACGTCGACATCATCATGGCGCGCCTGTTCGACCACGCGGACCTCGAAGAACTCGCCGAGTACGCCACCGTCCCAGTCGTCAACGGTCTCACCGACGACGCCCACCCCTGTCAGACGCTCGCGGACCTTCTCACCATCCGCGAGACGTTCGGCGACTTCGACGTCGACGTCGCGTGGGTCGGCGACGGCAACAACGTCGCCCAGTCGTTCGTCCTCGGCTGTGCGCTCGCGGGTATCGACCTCACGGTGGCGACGCCCGACGGCTACGGCATCGACGCCTCGGTGCTGGAGCGCGCGGCCGAACTCGGCGGGGAACCGGAGACGACGACGGACCCCGAAGCCGCCGTCGCCGACGCGGACGCCGTCTACACCGACGTGTGGGTGAGCATGGGTCAGGAGAACCAGCGCGAGGAGAAACTGGCGGCGTTCGACGGTTTCCAGTTGAACGAAAATCTGCTCGCCGACGCCGACGCGAAGGTGATGCACTGTCTGCCCGCCCACCGCGGCGAGGAGATCACCGACGAGGTGCTCGAATCCGAGCGCTCGCTCGTCTGGCAGCAGGCCGAAAATCGCCTGCACGCCCAGAACGGGCTGCTGGCGGAACTACTCTCCTGATTTTCAGCTCGTCGTCTCCGAGCGGCGACGCTGCAGTACGCCCTCGAACACCTCCGAGTACTGCATCAGCACCGTCCCGAGGATACTCATCACGAGCACGTAGCCGACGGCGAACGCCGGAATCACCTGCGTCATCACCGGCCCGTTACCGGTGGCGGCGACGGTGGCGATGATGAGCGAGAACTCCCCGCGTGTCACCATGCCGAACCCGACGCGGAGCGACCGCCGGTCGTCGAGTCCGTAGATGCGCCCCGAGAAGAACCCGGAGACGATTTTCGTCGGCGTCGTCGCCACGACGGCGATCGCCAGAATCCCCACCGTCGTCGCCACGAGCAGCGGGTCGGTGCCCAGGCCAATGTAGAAGAAGAAGACGGCCGCGAAGATGTCGCGGACGGGCGTCAGCAGACGTTCGATGCGCTCGACGTGGTCGGTGCTGGAGAAGCCCATGCCGACGAAGAACGCCGCGACGGCTTCGCTCACGCCGATAGCGAGGGCGATACCGGCGACGAACACCGCCACCGCCAGCACGCGGAGCACGAACAGCTCGCTGGAATCGGCGTCGAACAGCCGCTCGAACAGCGGCCCGCCGAACCAGACGCCCGCCAGTAGGACGCCCAGAAACGCGACGGCGACGGCGACGTCGGTGAGAGCCGTTTCGAGGCCGCCGCTGCCGCCGACGAGCGCCGCGACGACGGCGAGATAAATGGCGATAAACAGATCCTCGAACACGAGCGTCCCCAGCATCGGCTCGCTCTCGCTGTTGGCGATCCAGCCGAGGTCGATGAGCGACTTCGTGATGACGGCGCTGGAGGAGATGTAGACGATGCCGCCTAAGAGGGCGGATTCGAGCAGACTCCACCCGAACAGCAGACCGAGGCCGACCCCGACGGGGAAGTTGACACCGAGGTCTAACAGCCCCACACCGGTGATTCGCCGCCTTGCCTCCAAGAGGCGGTCGAGACTGAACTCCAAGCCGAGAAAGAACAGCAACAGCACGATGCCGATTTCGGCGAGTATCGTCACGATGTCGCCGCTCGGGACCGCGAACTCGGAGGCGTACCGCCCGAGCACGTTCGGTCCGACGAGCATCCCGACGACGACGTACAGCGGAATCACCGAGAGACCGACGCGCGTCGCTATCGTGCCCGCCACCGCGATGCTGACGAACAGGGCACCGACCTGCCACAGTTCCATCGCCGCCATCTAACCGCCGCCCCCTTCGTCTAGAGCCGTCGCTGCCGTGCTCTCGGCGGCGTACGCGCCGCCGTTCATTCGTCGGTTGCCGACTCTGCGGTCGCGTACTCTTGAAACTCCCGGCAGGCGTCTTGTCCGCCGATGACGACGAGGGTGTCTCCTTCCTCGACCGCAAAGTCCGCGCCGGGGTTCGAGACGGTCTCGTCGCCGCGCTGGACGGCGACAACGGAGACGCCGACCCGCTGGCGGACCTGCGACTCGGCGAGCGTCTTACCGACCAGCGGCGAGTCGACGGTGAGCTTCACCCACTCGATGAGCGTGTCGTCCGACAACACCGTGTCGATGGTCTCGGTCCGAATCGGTTGGAAGTACGCCCCTTCCATGATGGTGCCGACCTGCCGCGAGAGGCGGTCCGAGAGCTCGAACAGTTTCTCGGAGTCCGCGTCCGGCGATTCGCGGAGAAAGAGCTCGCGCTTGCCGGTGTTGTGGATGACGATGACGAGTTGACTCCCGTCGTTCAACTCCACCTCGAACTTCTTGCCGACGCCCGGAAGGTCGCTCTCGTAGACGGTCATACCATGAAGAATTGAACGCGGGCACCAAGATTCTACCGTCGTTCCCTGCCGCGAACGCCGACCGTACCTACCGTCCGGGACGGACTCAGGCCACCAACAGCACCGCCGCGATGCCGACGCAGGCCGTCGGCGGAATCGAGAGGTTGTCGTCGACGACGTAGCCCGCGACGACCGGTTTGACGCCGTCGGCGAACGTCGCGCCCGCCGCGCCCGCCGCCGCCGCGCCGAGGCCGACGAGTCGGGAAACGTCCGCCGGTCCGGTGGTGAACGGCACCGCCAGCGCGAAGCAGACCAGGAACATGACGCCGAGGACGCCGAGTTCCTTCGCGCGTCCCGCCTCGTTGCTGCCCAGAATCCCGCTTATCGGGTCGCCGACGGTGAGCATCAACATCCCCGGCACCGCGACGAACCACGGGAACAGCCACGCGACGGCAGTCATGCTGTACATGTACAGCGCGTAGCCTGCGACGTTCTCCCGTTCGTACTCGCGGGTCAGATTGCGGTACACCCACCAGTCGAGACCGACGCCCAACCGGGCGAGTTCGAGCACCGAGACGAGCACCGAGAGACCGAGCAGCACGTACCCCAGCTCCTGCCACGTGACGACGCCGAGCAGGTAGAGCGCGGGGATGCTCGTTCCGCTCGCGTGGACGAACCGGCGCGTGAGTTCGCTCACGCCTCCGCGGTGTCGGCGTCGACGCGTTCGTACGCGTCGAGCAGGTCGTCGAACGTCTTGCGACCGGACCGCATCGCGGTCAGTTCGTCGACGAGCGCGTCGACCGGCAGCCGAATCTGGGCGGTCGTGTCGCGTTCGCGTACCGTCACCGTCGTCTCGCCGTCGCTCTCGACGCCGTCGCGGTCCACGGTGACGCAGAACGGCGTACCGATTTCGTCCTTGCGACGGTAGCGACGGCCGATGTTACCCGAGTCGTCGTACTCGGCGGAGAGACCCGCCTCGCGTACGTCACGGACGAGCTCCCGTGCGAGGTCGGTCAGTCGCTCGTCGTTGCCGACCAGCGGGAAGACGCCGACGTACGTCGGCGCGACTTCGGGTTCGAGCGCGAGGTAGGTACGCTCCTCACCCGCCACCTCGTCCTCGCGGTAGGCGTGTTCGAGCACCGTGTACACCGTGCGGCCGACGCCGAACGACGGCTCGACGACGTGGGGGGTGATGTGCTCGCCGGACTCGGTCTGCTCTTCGACGCGGAAGTCGGCGACCTCGGTCGAGACGGTGTACTCCTCGCCGTCGGCCTCGACGGTCACCTCGTCGCTGTCGAAGGCGTCGGGGTCGCGCGCTGCGAGGTCGCGCAGCGCGTCGGCGATGTCGGCGGCCGCGCCGCCGAACTCCGGACCGAGCGAGCTCATGTCGGGTTCGACGACGGCGCGTTCGACCGTCTTCGGTTCGTCGTACTGCTTGAACACGGTGAAGTCGTCGTCGCCGTACTCGCCGTGCTTCGAGAGGTCGTAGTCGCCGCGGTAGGCGAACCCGGCGATTTCGACCCAGTCGCCGCCGACCTCGGACTCGGCGTCCCAGCAGTCGCTGGCGTAGTGGGCGCGCTCGCCCGCCAGGTGCTGGCGGAAGCGGAAGCGGTCCATGTCGACGCCGATTCGCTCGTACCAGCCCTTGGCGACGCCGAGGTAGTAGCCGACCCACTCGTTGGCGATGATGCCCGCCTCGACGGCGTCGCCGATGGTCGTCTCCAGGTAGTCGCCGTCGTCTTTCTCCTGTTCGGTCGCCGGGTAGAGGCGAACGTCGACGTCCGAAACGGCGTCGAGGTTCGGTTCGTCCTCCTCGGGGTCGATGAACTGTTCGAGCTCCGCTTGCGTGAACTCCCGCACCCGAACGAGACCCTTCCGGGGGCTGATCTCGTTGCGGTACGCGCGACCGATCTGGGTGACGCCGAACGGCAGCTGGCCGCGGGCGTACTCCTTCAGTCGCGGGAACTCGACGAAGATGCCCTGCGCCGTCTCCGGGCGGAGATAACCGGGTTGGTCGCCGCCGGGACCGATGTCCGTCTTGAACATGAGGTTGAAGTTCTCGACGGGCTGGCCCGCGAGTGGTTCGCCGCAGTTCGGACAGTGGATCTCGTGGTCGGCGATGAGGTCGGCGACTTCGGAGTTCGGCAGCGCCTCGGCGTCTTCGATCTGGGTGACGTCCTCGACGAGGTGGTCGGCGCGGTGGCTCTCGCCGCAGGCGGCGCACTCGACGAGCATGTCGTTGAAGCCGTCGAGGTGGCCGGAGGCCTCGAAGACGGGTTCTGGCATGATAGTCGGTGCCTCTATCTCGCGGTTCCCCTCTCGGACAGTGAAGCGGTCGCGCCACGCCGACTCGACGTTCGCCTTCAGCGCCGCACCCTGCGGGCCGAACGTGTAGAAGCCGGCGACGCCGCCGTACGCGGCGCTGGAGAGGAAGAAGAACCCGCGGCGTTTCGAGAGTTCGGCGATGGCTTCGGTGTCGGTCATCTCAGAGCGCCTCCAGCAGGTTCACGTCGCGAACGACGCCGACGAGCTCGTCGCCGCTGACCATCGGAATCTGTTCGATGTCGTTCGTGATCATCTGCTGGGCGGCTTTCTGCGCCGTCTTCCGGCGCGTCAGGGTGACGAGGTCGCTCGTCATGAACTCGGAGACGGGTTCGGTCGGAATCTCGACGTTCCGGGTCGGGATGTAGCGGTTGCCGACGGCTTTGATGCCTTCCCACATCCACTCGTCGTCCTGGTTGGCCATCGAGTCGCCGGTCTCGTCCTCGCCCTCGACGACGCGGGCGACTTCGATGATGTCGACTTCGGTGAGGATACCGGACATGGTTCCCTCGTCGCCGAGGACGACGGCGTACGGCACGTTCGCGTAGTAGATTTCGCGCTCGGCGACCGTCAGCGGCGTCCCCTGATACGCCGTGTTGATATCCGTCGCGGCGAGCTCGCCGACCTCCGTCTCGCCGTCGACGTCGCCGCGGGCGATGGCGTGGACCACGTCGGTGATGGTGACGATACCGACGAGCGTCGTCGTGCCGCCGGTCTCGACGACGGGGACGCGGCGTGCGCCCTCGCGGAGCATCAGTTGCACGGCGTCGGTCAGGTCGGTGTCGGGCGTCGTCGTCGGGACCTCCCGCATCAGGATGGCGAGTTGGTCCTCGTCGGGGTGTTCGATGAGATCGTCGCGGGAGACGAGACCGCGGTACTCCTCGCCGTCGTCGGTCTGTTTGACGACCGGAACGGAGGAAAAACCGCGCTCTTGGAGATACTCGAGTACGTCGTCCCGCGTGCCTGGGAGTTCGACCGTCACGACCTCCTCGCGGGGCGTCATAGCGTCGGCGACTTGCATAGCGTCGCGTACTCTCTCGCACCTCTTGTACTCTGCGAAGGTGTGGTGGTCGGTCCCGTTCGGACCCTCGGTTCTCCGTTAATACCGTTTCGCTTCCTGTAAACCCATTACCTATTCTAGGCGAGACCGACTGCTTTCCGGAAATCGGCGTTTTCACGCGCTCTCTGCGTCATTCAACTCCACGAACACACCGCCAGTAGAGTGGGACAACTGGCCTGTCGTTTCGGTGTGTTTATTACCCCATGCGATAACATCCCATACATGACGCCGGAAGCGACGGCAGCCGTCGATGTCCCGGACGCCGAGGTCATGGCCTCGGTGGATTCCTCCTCTCCTCGCAGCGCGGAGCTCATCATCGCAGATATTACGCGAGACGACGCCTGGCTTTCGATGCGAGCGGCCGACGCCCCGGTACTCGCCGAGTGGTGCTGAACGTCTCGCCCCCGACCGACGACCGCCTTTTTGCGTGGCTCTCTTCGTGAGCCGAGCGTACCGCTCTCTCGTCTGAGCCACCCGGCCTCCCCGGACCTCCGTCGCAGCTCCACCGAAAAACGGCGTCGACGCGCGGTTACCGCGTCGGGGCGCTGCGCTGCCGACTCCGACCGCGTCCGCGCTCGTCGCCGCGACTGCGCTCGGTCACCGTCGCGGTGACGTCGGCGTTCGCCCGCGAGGAGTCGAAGTAGATGCGGTCGTACTCGCCGGAGTCGTAGTCGACGTAGAGGTCGAGGGGAACCTCGCCTTCGCCGTCGACCATCTGCGCGACCGCGGCGTCGTCGAAGCGGACCACCAGTCCGTCGTCGCCGTCGACGACGGCCTCGGGTTCGACCGCCTCGCCTGTCTTCGTCCACAGTTCGACGCGCTCGCCGAGTCCCTCGAAGTCGTCGAGTTCGTCGAGATAGATGACCACGCGGCCGCGACCGTCGACCCGAACTTCGGGTTCGTTGCCGAACGTCGAGTCGACGCGCTGCATCCGTCCTTCGACGGTCGGCGCGACGGTGCCGCGCTGTTTCAGGTACGCGATGACCGCCGGCGCCAGCAGTTCGTCCGTCTCGTCGAGCACCGGTTTGTCCGACAGCGGGAAGCCGCTGCCGCCGCCCGCCATGTAAGAGTTGACCGCGACGGCGTACGTCTCCGCGGGGTCGATCGGTTCGCCGCCGACGTAGACGTCACGGACGAGCTCTTCGCCCTCGTGGCCGATCCACTCGAAGCGGACGCCGCTGACCTGTTGGCTGACCTCCGCGCCGTACTGCTGACCGACCTCGCTCTCCAGGGTCACGACCTGACTGGCGAGCGTCTCGACGAGCTCCTCGCCCGTCAGTTCGAGCGTCGTGAGCGTGTTGGCGAACGGGAGCACGTTGAACACGTCGCCGCCGGTGAGTTCGCCGGGTCCGTAGGCGGCGTCCGAGCGGATGCCACCCGAGTTCGTGATGGCGACGTCGGCGTCGGTTCGCTCCCGCATCGCGTCGGTGATGAGGTTCCCGATGGCGGTCTCTTCGTGGTAATTGAGGTTCGCGCTCGCGTCGAGCTCTGTTTCGGTGGTCGCGATGACCTCGTCGAGGTTGACCTCCGCGCGGTACTCGTTGATTATCTCCGAGACCCGCTCGTTCTTCTCTACGTCCGCGGTTTCGAGCAGTTCGCCCTCGGCGGCGGTGACCGCCCCGTCTTCGACCGCGAGGTGAATCTCGCTGAGGTGGTTCGCGTTCGCCTCGGCCTCGCTGACGACGGTTCCGGAGACGAGGCTCGGTTCGTACGCCTGCTCGTCGTGGCCCGCGAGCACGACGTCGACGTCGGTTGCCTCGGCGAGTTCCTCGGCGGACCTGACGCCGATGTGATTGAGCACGACGACGACGTCGGCGTCCTCCTCCTCGCGGAGTATCGTCTCGTACTCGTCGACCGTCTCGACGGGGTCGCGCACCGTCAGCCCCGCCGCGCCGAGGTCGTCGCTGACCGACCCGTCGAGTCCCTGGTAGATGGTGCCGAGCACGCCGACGCGGACGCCGCCGCGCTCGACGACGACGTACCGCTCGGCACCCGCGACCGGCTCCTCGCTGTCCTCGTACACGAGGTTCGTAGCGACCCACGGAAACGAGGAGGCCTCGGCGGCCTCGGCGAACCCGTCGACGCCGTAGTCGAACTCGTGGTTGCCGACCGTGTCGGCGTCCGGGTCGATGACGGCGAGCGCCTCGACGGGCGCGCGCCACTCCGACACCGGAGACAGCGCGT
The DNA here is from genome assembly GCF_020097815.1 of Haloprofundus salinisoli. Taxonomy (NCBI): domain Archaea; kingdom Methanobacteriati; phylum Methanobacteriota; class Halobacteria; order Halobacteriales; family Haloferacaceae; genus Haloprofundus; species Haloprofundus salinisoli. The sequence continues at coordinate 1,357,339 of NZ_CP083663.1, read as the reverse complement.
GCGGGCCGATCTGGTCGCCCGCGCCGAGGACGACGACCGGTCCGTCGGCCGCCGCCCGACGCTGTTCGACGAGCGTCGCCAACCGCGGCAGCGTCGTGTCCTCCGCCGCCGCGTTCTGAACGTCGTTGTACGAGAGAATCGTCAGCGTCTCCGTCTCCGCGGCGGCGACGTTCGTCGACAGCGCCGCACCGCCGAGTAGCGCGCCCGTGGTCTTCAGGAACTCACGTCGCTCGAACCGGTGTTTCGATGACATGTGGCAGGCGGAAACTGGCGAAGACGGTTGAAAAAACATGCTATTATCTGTCTGTAAATATTACTGCGTCTCTCGACCGCTCCGTTCGGGTACGTACCGGTCCGTACCCGCTTCGTTCGTCTCGCTCGGGCGCCACCTCCCGCGTACGTCGGTTTGCGTTTCGCTCGCATTGGTTCGTGGTTCGCTCGCATCGATTCCCGCCACCTGCCCCGCGAACACTGAACTTTTTTGATGGTCCCCCGCAACGAGTGGTCCATGAACTACCGGGAGGTCACTTCGAGTCGAGAGTTTCTGGCGCGACTCGAAACGGGTGCGGACTGGCGCGAGGAGATCGAGGAGTTCGCCGAGCGCGAGGGGATCGAGTCGGCGTGGTTCAACGCGATGGGCGCGGTGCAGGACGCCGACGTCTGGTTCTACGACCAGGCGGACAAGGAGTACCGCTCCGTCCAGTTCGACGAACCGCTGGAGGTCGCCGCCTGCGTCGGCAACGTCGCGCTGCTCGACGGCGAACCCTTCGCGCACACCCACGCCGTGCTCTCGCGGCCGAGCGGACAGGCGCTGGCGGGTCACCTCAACGCCGCGACGGTGTTCGCCGGCGAGGTGTACCTCCGCGCGTTCGACGAGTCGCTCGAACGCGACCACGACGACGTGACCGACCTGGACCTCTGGCTCTAACGTGAGGCCGGACGACGAGCGCTACTTCGCGCGCATCGAAACCCGCCTCGACGAGGCCTTCGAGCTCGCCGACGCCGCCCGCGAGCAGGGCAGAGACCCCGGAACGGAAGTCGAAATTCCGGTCGCCAAGGACATGGCCGACCGCGTCGAGAACATCCTCGAAATCGAGGGCGTCGCCGAGCGCGTCCGCGAACTGGAGGAACAGATGTCCCGCGAGGAGGCGGCGCTGGCGCTCGCCGAGGACTTCGCGGAGGGCCGCGTCGGCGACTACGACACCCGCGCGGGGAAGGTCGAGGGCGCGGTCCGCACGGCCGTCGCGCTGCTCACCGAAGGGGTCGTCGCCGCCCCCATCGAGGGTATCGACCGCGTCGAGATCCTCTCGAACGACGACGGCACCGAGTTCGTCAACGTCTACTACGCCGGGCCGATCCGCTCTGCGGGTGGCACGGCGCAGGCGCTCTCGGTGCTCGTCGCCGACTACACGCGGACGCTCATCGGCCTCGACGAGTACAAAGCCCGCGACGACGAGGTCGAACGCTACGTCGAGGAAGTCGCGCTGTACGACAAGGAGACCGGCCTGCAGTACTCGCCGAAGGACAAGGAGACGCGCTTCATCTCGCGGAACATGCCCATCATGCTCGACGGCGAGGCGACCGGCGACGAGGAAGTCTCCGGCTACCGCGACCTCGACCGCGTCGACACCAACTCCGCGCGCGGCGGGATGTGTCTCGTCATGGCCGAGGGAATCGCGCTGAAAGCGCCGAAGATTCAGCGCTACACCCGTCAACTCGACGAGGTCGACTGGCCGTGGCTCCAGGACCTCATCGACGGCACCATCGGCAGGGACGACGGGGAGCCAGACGGGAGTAAAGACGCCGACGAAAGCGAGAAAGCGGACGCCGAGGTCGACGCGGCCGACGACGCGGGCGACGTCTCCGAGGCCGACCCGGCCGAACCCGACGGTCCGCCGCGCGTCGACCCCGCGACCAAGTTCCTGCGCGACCTCATCGCCGGCCGCCCGGTGTTCGGTCACCCCTCCGAAGCGGGCGGCTTCCGACTCAGATACGGCCGCGCGCGGAACCACGGCTTCGCCACGGCGGGCGTCCACCCGGCGACGATGCACATCGTCGACGACTTCATCGCCACGGGAACGCAAATCAAGACCGAACGCCCCGGGAAGGCGGGCGGCGTCGTCCCCGTCGACTCCATCGAGGGGCCGACGGTCCGCCTCGCCAACGGCGACGTCCGGCGCATCGACGACCCCGAGGAGGCGCTGGAGATCCGAAACGGCGTCGAGAAGATTCTCGACCTCGGCGAGTACCTCGTCAACTACGGCGAGTTCGTCGAAAACAACCACCCGCTCGCGCCCGCCTCCTACACGCCCGAGTGGTGGGTGCAGGACCTCGACCACGCCGGCGCGGACGTACAGGCGCTTCGGGACTCGCCGCGCGTCGACCTCGAGTCGCCGACCGCCGAGCAGGCGCTGGAGTGGGCCACCGAGTACGACGCGCCGCTGCACCCGAAGTTCACCTACCTCTGGCACGACATTTCGGTCGCTGAGTTCGAGGCGCTCGCCGACGCCGTCTCGGCGGGCGAACTCGTGGACGGAATTCTCGCCATCGAGCGCACCGAGACCACGCGACGCACGCTCGAACACCTACTCATCGAACACTCACAGACCGACGACGCGCTCCGCATCCCGGAGTGGCGACTGTTCGCGCGGACGCTCGGCGTCGACGACGGCCTCCGGAAGACGTGGGACGCCGACGACCTCTCCGCGGAGGCTCGCAGCTGGAACGGCGGCGACAACGCCGTCAAAGCCGCTACCGAGGTCGCGCCCTTCTCGATACAGGAACGCGCGCCGACCCGCGTCGGCAACCGGATGGGCCGACCCGAGAAATCCGAGAGCCGCGACCTCTCACCCGCAGTCCACACGCTGTTCCCCATCGGCGAGGCCGGCGGGAGCCAGCGCGACGTCGGCGAGGCGGCCCGGAAGATGGACGACCGGGGCCGACGCGGTGTCGTCGGCGTGCGCGTCGGCCGCCGCGAGTGCGCCGCCTGCGGCGAACGCACGTACAAACCGGACTGCCCCTCCTGCGGCGGGCACACCGAACCGTACTACGAGTGCGCCGACTGCGAAATCGAGGTCGAGCCCGACGAAGGTGGTCGGGTTGTCTGCCCGCGCTGCGAGCGCGACGTCGAGAGCCCCGACTGGCACGACGTCGACGTCGGCCGCGAACTCACCGAGGCCTTGGACGCCGTCGGCGAGCGGAAAGCCTCGTACAAGATTCTGAAAGGTGTGAAGGGGCTCACCTCGGCGCACAAGACGCCGGAAGCCATCGAGAAAGGGATTCTCCGCGCCAAACACGGCGTCACGGCGTTCAAAGACGGGACGGTCCGCTACGACATGACCGACCTGCCCGTCACCGCCGTCAGACCCGAAGAGTTGGACGTGACGGCCGAACACTTCCGCGAACTCGGCTACGAGCGCGACATCGACGGCGAACCGCTGCGCCACGACGACCAACTGCTCGAACTCAGAGTGCAGGACATCGTCCTCTCGGACGGCGCGGCCGAGCACATGCTGAAGACGGCGAACTTCGTCGACGACCTCCTAGAGAGCTACTACGGACTCCCCGCCTTCTACGAGGTGAACGAGCGCGACGACCTCATCGGCGAACTCGTCTTCGGGATGGCACCGCACACCTCCGCGGCGGTCGTCGGGCGGGTCGTCGGGTTCACGAGCGCGGCGGTGGGGTACGCGCATCCGTACTTCCACGCCGCGAAGCGTCGGAACTGCTTCCACCCGGAAACGAAGGTGTGGTTCGAGGACGAGGTGGGCGAGTGGCACTACGACAGTATCGAATCGCTGGTCGAAGCGCGGCTCGACGACCCTGAGACGGACGACTTCGGGACGCTAGTGCAGGAGTTGGACGAAGACGTTCTCGTTCCTGCTGTTGGCCCCGACGACAGCCCGTGCTTGAGCCGTGTGGAGTCGATCTCGAAGCATCAGTCACCCGACCACTTGGTTCAAGTAGAAACGCGGAGTGGTCGCACGCTCATTGTAACAGCTGATCACAAACTCCGACGATGGAACCGAGGACTCGAACCAGTAGAGGCTCAGTCTCTCCTGGTCGGCGACGAACTTCCCGCACCGGAGGCTGTTTCCTTCGACGGAGATCATGTCACCGTCGACCTCTTAGAGGAGTTCCTCGCCATCGAGTCGATTCCGAACGAAGACCTCGTAATTCGAGGCTTCGGTACCGAGCAACTCAAAGCACTGCTAGACGATGCAACGTCCGGCAAAGGCTACTGTAAAGCTACCGCCGAGACGCTCGGAGTTAGTCAATCGACGGTCTACAACTGGGTTAGTAGAGACAGCATCCCCGTCAGTATCCTCATCGAACTGGTCGGCGAAGACGACATCGTTGACCTCGTTCCTACCGAAGTCAATCTCGGTATCCGCCGCGATACGGCAACCGTTTCCCGTCAGTTAGTGGTCGATGAAGACGTTGGCACTCTCCTCGGATATTACGCGGCTGAGGGGTTTACTCGGCGTGAAGTGGGCCAGTTCTACCAGACGACCATCTGTATTCCAGACGAAGAGGCACGGACGGCAGTCATCGACGCTTTCGCCGACGCACTCGGCATTGGGGCCTACGAGGAGAACAAGTGGAAAGTGACGGTATCCAGCCGCCTCGTCACAGCACTGTTTTCTGATGTCCTTGACGTAGGCGGCCGTGCTGAGTCGAAGCGCGTTCCGGATTGTGTGACTTCCTCCACTCGCGGCGTTGTCGCCGCATTCCTCGCCGCGTACTTCAGCGGAGACGGCAGTGCCTCCGGTGACCGCATCGAGATTCGTGCCCATACGGTTAGTGACGAACTCTCGCAGGATCTCGTCGGTCTTCTCAAGCGGTTCGGAATCGCGGCGAAGACGTACTCCGAGGTTCGCACCGTCAATTCGGGCGTCGTTGCTGAGTTCTACGACGAGTCACCGGTGTTCGAGACGACCGTTCTCAAGATAACCTCGGAGAACGCCGTTCGCTTCGCCGAAGAAATCGGATTCCATCTCGAACGGAAGCAAACCACGATAGATACTGTGCTGGCGGCGACCGAACTCCGTTCGCAACGGCTCTTCGGCGACGGTGGCGACGTACTCCTCGACGAAGTTGTCTCCGTCGAGTACGTCGAAAGTGACATAGAGCATACGTACTGTCTCACCGTCGAGGAGACGCACACGCTCGTGGCCAACGACCTCTACGTCGGTCAATGCGACGGCGACGAGGACTGCGTCATGCTCCTCATGGACGGCCTGCTGAACTTCTCGAAGGAGTTTCTCCCCGACAAACGGGGCGGGCAGATGGACGCACCATTGGTCATGTCCTCGCGCATCGACCCCTCCGAAATCGACGACGAGGCGCACAACATGGACATCGTGCGACAGTACCCGCGGGAGTTCTACGAGGCGACCCGGGAGATGGTCGACCCCGGCGACGTGGAGGACCTCATCACCATCGCCGAGGACAACCTGGGCACCGACCTCGAATACTCGGAGTTCCGCCACACCCACGACACCTCGAACATCCACCTCGGCCCGGCGCTCTCCGCCTACAAGACGCTCGGGTCGATGACCGAGAAGATGGACGCCCAGCTCCACCTCGCGCGGAAACTCCGCGCCGTCGACGAGACGGACGTCGCAGAGCGCGTCATCGAGTACCACTTCCTGCCGGACCTCATCGGCAACCTCCGCGCCTTCTCGCGCCAGCAGACGCGCTGTCTCGACTGCGGCGAGAAGTATCGGAGAATGCCGCTCACCGGCGACTGCCGCGAGTGCGGCGGGCGCGTCAATCTCACGGTCCACCAAGGCTCCGTGAACAAGTACATGGACACCGCCATCGAGGTGGCCGAGGAGTTCGGCTGCCGCGACTACACGAAACAGCGCCTCGAAGTGCTCAAGAAGAGCCTGGAGAGCGTCTTCGAGAACGACAAGAACAAACAGAGTGGTATCGCGGACTTCATGTGATTTACTCCTTTTTGGTCCAGATTTTTGCGACGAAGGCGGCGCGAAGCGCGGCCTGAGGAGTAAAAAGGTGGTCGCAGAACGATAAGAACAAACAGAGCGGCATCGCGGACTTCATGTAAGCGAACGTGCTTCGACGCGTCGATGGCGGTAACCGACGAGACAGAGCGTCGGCCCGAGGGCGGTCAGCGGCTCGTCCACGGGGTCAGAGCCCGCATCGCGGCCGCCGATTCGAAGGATGCCGTGCGGCCCGTTCAGCCACGTACTACCGTCGCCCCCTCACCACGACCGTGTTCGCCGCGAGGTCCCCGAGACGTTGACCTCGTTCGGTGAGACGGATGCTGAGGACGCCGGCGACGTAGCCGACCGGGAGCCAATCCACGAAGCGGAGTGCGGTTCGAATCCCGGCGGCCCGGTAGGTGCATCGAGCTCCGTCGGCTTCGACGACGACGATGCCGACGGCCGCTTTACCGACGGTTCTCCCCCGACTCCCTTCGAACGCGACGTGATAGAGCAATCCGACGATCGTTGCGAGGAGTCCGAACGCCAGTACTCGCTTTCCGAGCGAACGGTCCGACCGATTCACTACGCCGAGCACGCCGCCGCCGACGAGGAGCAGGTCCACGAGGTACGCGACCGCCCGTCGTCGGACTCCCGCCGCTTCGAGTTCGCGGTGCATTCTAACCGAACGCATTCGAATACATCTCCCGCCGAAACTACTCGTCGCGGCTTACCTATCCGTTTCGGCGGCCCGCCGCCCGATTTTCTATCCCGCGAACGAAACGCCATGGGAGAGGACGTTCAACAGTGGAGTCCTCACAGCGCAGGGCGTCGAGACACTCGCTCTCGGGTTCGGTAGCGCTCGGTTCTCCTCTCCGAAACGTTCTCTGCGACCTACTCCATCCTCCTCTCGGAGACACGTCGTCACGCCGCGTCGACTGTCCAGTGACGCGAACACTCAGCTATAACTTAATTTTCTGCCGACACAAGAATAACTCTAATAGCTCCTAATCGTGATTGTCAACGACACGCATGAGAAACTATCACGACCCGACGTACACGACACGCGAACGCGATTACGAGCAAAAGACGACCGGACTCCGACGACGGACGGTGCTAGGCGCACTCGCGGCCGCGGGCTTTCTCGGTTCCGCGGAGTCGGCCGCCGCACTGGACGACGACGGCGACACCCCCGACGGCGGCCCGACCGACGCCGACACGGCCGCTCAGCAAGAAGACGTCCCGGTCGGAACCGACGCGCTCCTCGCGTACGTCGAGGCGAACTACGGCGACCAGCTGAGCGACGACCAACTCGACGCCGTCCGCACGCGCATCGCGGGAATTCTCGCCTCCGGCGAGGCCGCCGCCGAGTTCGATCTCGCGTACACCACCGACCCGGCGTACACCTTCGAACCGTACCGAGGTGAGGAGTGATGGTCGACGAAGCGACTCTTTTCTCGACCGTCGAAGAACTCGGCGAGGGGCTCCGAAACGGCGAGTTCACCTCCCGCGAGCTGACCGAGGCGTACATCGAGCGACTGCGCACCGTCGGCGACGACCTGAACGCCGTCGTCACCGTGACCGAGGAGCGCGCGCTGGAGGCGGCCGACCGGGCGGACGAGAAACTGTCGAACGGCGGAGGTGAGGACCGACCGCTGCTCGGCGTTCCGTACGGCGCGAAAGATCTGCTGGCCGCGGAGGGTTACCCGACGACGTGGGGCGCCGCCCCGCTCCGAGACCAGGGGTTCGACTACGACGCGACGGTCGTCGAGCGTCTCGACGAGGCCGGCGCGGTTCTCGTCGCGAAGTTGGCGATGATAGAACTCGCCGGCGGCTTCGTCTACGATTCGGCGGACGCTACCTTCACCGGCCCGACGGCCAATCCGTGGAACACCGATGCGTGGGCCGGCGGTTCCTCCAGCGGTCCCGGCGCGGCCGTCGCGGCCGGACTCGTCGGCTTCGCCGTCGGCAGCGAGACGTTCGGCTCTATCACCACGCCGGCGGCGTTCAGCGGTATCGCAGGCTTCCGACCGACGTACGGCCGGGTGAGTCGGCACGGCGCGATGGCGCTGTCGTACACGATGGACAAACTCGGACCGCTCTGTCGCTCCGCGCGGGGGTGTGACCTCGTTTACCGAGCCATCGCCGGGGCCGACGAGCGCGACCCGAGTACGACCGAGCGTCCCCCTGCGAAGCCGCCTGCCCGCCTGCGAGGAAACGTCAGAATCGCCGTGCTGTCGAGCGCAGGCGAGAACGAACAACCGGCCGTCCGTGAGAACTACCGGCAGTCGGTGGAGACGTTCTCGGAGTTCGCCGACGTCGAGGAAATCTCGCTACCCGATATCCCGTACGCATCCGTCGCGGGCACCGTCATCGACGCCGAGTCGGCGTCGGCGTTCGCGGAGTTCGTCGCCCGCGGCGACGCGCTCGACCTGACGAACGAGGCCTCCCGAATCGGCGGCTACGCCCAGCAGGCTGTCCTCGCGGAGGATTACATCACGGCGAACCGCGTCCGGACTATCGCACAGCGCGAACTGGACGAGACGCTCGCACCGTACGACGCCGTCGTCGTCCCGACGCGGGCGACGGTCGCCAGCCCCCTCGGGTCGCCGTTCGTCGACTACTTCGCCGAGTTCAGTAGCACCTCGATGGGCGCGGCGTCGAACGTCGCGGGACTGCCCGGCGTCTCCGTGCCGAACGGCTTCGGCGAGCGGAACCTCCCGACCGCAATCGAAATCGTCGGGCGCGCGTACGACGACGCGACCGTGCTGGCGCTCGCCGAGGAGTACCAGTCGCGGACCGGGCACGTCGACTACACCGACCTGGTCGGCGAGTTCGACACCGAACCGATGGCTCGCCTCGCCACCGAACTCGGCGTCACCGGCGATTGAACACTCGGCCCCCTGCTCGATTTCTCTCTGGCTCTCTGCCCGATTTCTCCCTACCCTCTGCCCGAGAGACTATGACCGGCTACGTCAGTGATAGCGTATGGACGTGCTCATCACCGGCGGCCACGGCGTCGTCGGGTCGGCGATAACCGACCACCTCGGCGACAGCGACGAGTACGAGTTCACGCTGCTCGACGTCGAAACCGGAGACGACGAGGGTCAACACGAGAGCGTCGTCGCCGACGTGCGCGACTACGACGCGATTCGCCCCCACTTCGACGGGCAGGACGCCGTCGTCCATCTGGCGCTCGTACCCGGAACCGGCGGTCCCGACTCGCGCGAACTCGGCTGGTCGACCCCGCTTTCGGACAACCTCGAAGCGCTGCACAACGTCTACGAGGCGGCCGTCGACGCCGACCTCGACAGCATCGTCTTCGCCTCCTCGAACCACGCCGTCGGCATGGTCGAGGTGCGGAACGCGCCCGGTGTCTACCACGACCGAGGCGTGAGAACCGACCACGCCGAACCGCACCGCCCGGACTCGCGCTACGGGCTGACCAAGAGCTACGGCGAGGACCTCGGTCGGCTGGCCGCGGAGGCCCACGGCATCCGGTTCTACGCGCTCCGAATCGGCTCCGTCCGCGCACCGGCGTACGACCACCCCTACGGCGACGCCGAACGCGGTGTCGAGGAGGGCCGGTGGGAGCGCGGCAGCGACGCCTACGAGGAGCAGATCGCCCGACTCAAGGGGCTGTGGCAGTCGCGCCGCGACCTCGCGCAGTTGGTCGACTGCTGTCTCCGTGACGACACCGTCGAGTGGGACCAGTTCTACGGCGTGAGCGGGAACCAGCGGCGGTGGCTCGACGATCTCGACCACGCCCGTGAAACGGTCGGCTACGATCCGCAGGACGACGGCGAGGAGTGGGACGCGCCACCCGAGTAACCCGTGGACGGTGGCCCGTTCGCGGCTCCATCCTCCGACGAGCGACCGCGGCGAAGCGACCGCGACGACGCGACCACGGTCATTCGGTCTCCGCGTCGGTACGGAATTTTATCCCCCTCGGCGTCGAAATTCCGTGTATGGTTGGAGACAGTGGAGAGACCCCGGACGACGTCTCGGACAACGAAATCGAACGGCTCAGCCTCGGTAAGGTGGTGTACGACGACGAGGGCACCGAACTCGGCACCATCCGCGGGTTCGACAACGCGGGCTTCTACGTCTCGATGCGCGAGGGATTGGAGGCGATGAGCATCGAACACGCTCGCTCCGGACACGATTGGGGAGAAGCGCATCTGATGTGGCGCTGCACCGAGTGCGGTGAGATGGGCGAGATTGGCGACGGCCTCCCGGACCAGTGTCCCAACTGCGGGACGCCGAAAGAGGACCTCTACTACTGGACCGAGGACTGAGTTCGCCGCCGGCCCACGGCCGAACCGCGGACTGACCGCCTTTTTGTCGCCCGCTCCGAGAGGGGTGGTATGGACGTCGTCGTCTTCGGTGCTGGAAGTCTCGGCAGTCTCGTCGGCGGGTTGCTCGCGCGCGTCCACGACGTGACGCTCGTCGCCCGCGACCCGCACGCGAGTCGCGTCCGCGAGGCGGGACTTCGAATCTCGGGTGCGGTCGACGCGGACACCGCCCCCGACGCGACGACCGACGGCACGGGTCTCGCTGCCGACCTCGCGCTCGTGACGGTGAAGGCGTTCGACACCGCCGACGCGGCCGAGGCGCTTGCGACCGGCGAGTTCGACGCCGTGCTCTCGCTGCAGAACGGCCTCACGGAGGAGGTGCTCGACGAAAAACTCGACGCCCCCGTGCTCGCCGGCACGGCGACCTACGGTGCACGACTGCTCGAACCCGGTCACGTCGAGTGTACGGGTGTTGGACGAATCGTCCTCGGGTCGCTCGACGTTGGCACCGACCCGCTCGCCGAACGCGTCGGGCGGGCGTTCCGCGTCGCCGGTATCGAGACGCTCGTCGCCACTGACATGCCGCGGCGTCGGTGGACGAAACTCGCGGTCAACGCCGGTATCAACGCCGTGACGGCGCTCGCGCGGGTCGAAAACGGTGCGCTCGCCGACGGCGACGCGGCCGACGTGGCCCGGAGCGCGACCCGCGAGACGGCGCGCGTCGCCCGCGCGGAAGGCGTCTCGGTTCCGACCCGACGCGCGCTGGCGACGCTCGACAGAGTCGTCGACGCGACGGCGGAGAACCGGTCGTCGATGCTCCAAGACGTCGACGCCGGCCGGCGAACCGAAGTCGACGCCATCTCGGGGGAGGTCGTCGCCCGCGCCGAGCGCCACCGACTCGACGTGCCGACGAACCGCACGCTCGCGGCGCTGTTGCGGGCTTGGGAAACGGAGCGAGGGCTGCGTTGACGTTCGACGCCGACTCCGCTACTCCATGTACCCCAGGTCGCGGAGGCGGTCCTGGGTCGTCTCGTCCATGTCGTCGAGCGCGTCGTCGGTCACCTCGACGTCGTCTTCGCCGGTCCAGGCACCGCCGGCGGCCTCCTCGAAGCGGGCGAGCGCCTGTTCTGCGGCCTCGATTTTCTCGTCGCCCTTGCCGGCGAGGTTCGTCAACTCTCCGGGGTCCTCGTCGAGGCGGTACGCCTCGTTGGGGATGCGGTCGATGCGGACGTACTTCGCGTCGGGTCGGCGAGCCGCACGCATCCGCGAGTAGAAACGGGAGTCCTTCGGGAGCGTGATGCCGCCGGCTTTCGCCTTCTCCTCCAGTTGTTTGAGTTCGACGATGGGACGCGAGTACTCGACGAACGCGTACTCGCCGTCGGGCGACCCTTTCTGACCGGGGTCCGGCGAGTCGGCCTCGGCGAACTCGCGGTACGACGCCGAGAGCAACGAGCGGGTCCGGTCGCGGGCGACCACGTCCTCGCCGGGCGACGCCGGCGTGCCGCCTTCGACGTCGAGCGCGTCCAACACGGTGTGATAGAGGTCGACCAACTCGACCTGGTCGTCGCGGCGACCCGTGCCGAGTTCCGGGTGCTTCACCAGCAACGGGACGTTGATGAGCGGGTCGTACAGGCAGAACTCGTGGCCGTACAGGTCGTGTTCGCCGTGGAGTTCGCCGTGGTCGGCGCAGACGACGACCATCGTGTCGTCCCACCGGCCGGTCTCTTTCAGCCAGTCGAACAGTCGGGTGAGCTGGTCGTCGATGTGCGCTATCTCGGCGTCGTACAGCCCGCGGATGTCCTCCCACTCGCTGTCGGTGATGTCGCGTGCGCCGGAGTTGTACTCCTTGGAGTTCTGGCAGAGTTCGGTGGAGTCGACGCCGGGGGCGAACTTTCGCTTGTACTCCTTCGGCGGGTGGTACGGGAGGTGGGCGTCCATCAGGTTGATGAAGGCGAACGACCGGTCGCTCTCCTCGATGAACTCCATCGTCTGGTCGATGACGGCGGGCGTCTTCGAGTCTGCGCCTTCGCCGTCGGCGAGGTACTCGTGAGCTGTGTTGCCGAGGCTCACCAGCTTGTCGGCGACCGCACGCAGGCGTTCGTTGTCGTTGAGCGTCTTCCACGCCTTCGCCAGCGGCCCCGAGAGGAGGTCGCCGGGCATCACCTCGAAGAAGTTGTTCTGGTCGTCGAAGCCGTCGGTGAGGTGGGTGTACGGCGTAATCCACGCGTTCGAGGAGTAACAGGCCGTGTCGTAGCCGGCCGCGGACAGCGTCTCCGCGAGCGTCGTCACGTTGTCGAGGTACGGCGTCTCCTGGTCTGCGCCGTGGCGACTCGGATACATCCCGGTGAACATCGACGCGTGGACGGGGAGCGTCCACGGCGCGGGAGCGACGGCTTGGTCGAACACCATCGCCTCTTCGGCGAACGATTCGAGACCGGGCGTCGTGGGTTTATCGTAGCCGTACGGCGTCAGGTGGTCTTTCCGAACCGTGTCCATCACCACGAACAACACGTTCGCGGGAGACTCGTCGCTCATACCTCACTCTCTGTCGGTAACCGGAATAAAACACGGGTATGTTTCCTGGCGCTAAGCCGACGCTACCGCGGCGAAGACGGGCCCTAAAACGGAGTTAGAACGGGGCCTGCGGGCCTTCGTCGCCCTCGTCGTCGCGGGTCGTCTCGCCGGGGAACGACGGGCTCATGCCGCCGTCGTCGCCCATTCCGCCACCGCCCATGCCGGTGTCGGCGTTGACTTTGTTGATCTCGGGGATCTCTTTGACCATTCGGCTCTTGATGGCCTGGATGGTCATCGGCGAGATGCCGCAGCCGGAACACGCCCCGCCGAGGGCGATGCTCACCTCGCCGCTCTCGCGGTCGAGGTGCTGGATGGCGGCGCTGCCGCCGTGCATCTGAATCTGCGGGAAGTTGCGGCGTAGGAAGTTGGTGACGCGCTCTTTGAGGTCGTCGTCGGCGTCCTGTGGCTCCGTACTCATGTTCGCGGCTTGGCGGTGTGGCGTCTTATGCCTTTGGTTCGCCTCGACTGCTGAACGGGGAAATCACGGCTTCGACGCGTCTGGACGCCGATTTACGGCCGCTCGACGCCGAACACACGGTGGTGTTCGGCCTCCAACTCCTCGACGTACCGCTCCAGCGTCGCGTCCAGCTTCTCGTCGTCAACGACGACGCTCGTGAGGCGGTCGTGGGGGTTCTCGGGCAACTGGATGCGGAAACGACCGTCCTCGTACACCGGCTCGGACTCGTTGAGAATCTGCTGGTCGATGCCGTGGATGAGCGTCGAGTCGTACTCCTCGTTCATCGTCTCGAAGGCGCTCTTGTACGCGCGTTGTAGCTGCGGGAAGTAGTGGACGTACTTCTCTTCGAACTTCTCGGGGTCGAAGTCGGTCATACCGGGGAGTCGGTCGGGGGTGTGCAAAAGTCGGACGGTCCGTGTTTCGAGCACTTGGACGTTGGGCGACCCGAAGCCGGTCTACTCTCTCTAACTGAGCCCGTTTCCAACGCTGTTAGCTTCCCCTTCGCTCGACGTACGCGTCGAGTTCCCGCTCGATGAGTTCCGCGACGCGCTCGCTGTACGTCCAGAGCGCCGCGTTGATTCGCTCCTCCGTCTCGTCGTCCACATCGTCCTGTCCCCGGAGCACGGAGTCGCCGGTTATCTGCGGGTGGTAGACGCAGACGACGCCGAGCGAGGCGTCCGAACTCCCGGTACCGGCCGTGTGGATTCCGTACTGATCGGTCCCCCAGATACCGTCGCCACCCGCCCGTTCCATCGCCGAATCGAACGAATCGAGGACCTGTAGCTCTTCGGCGGTGAGAAGCGGGTCGTCGCCCTCGAACAGTTCGGTGTACGCCTCTCTACGGGCGGTGTTCGTCCACTCCTCCAACTGGGAGCGCAGTTCCACTACAAGTTGACGTTCGTCTGGAAACTCGGCCATGCTATCGTGAGGTCCCCCAGACCAATCAACGTTAGTACGACGTCCAGTGGTGAATCCACGATACTGGCGTCACGCGGCCTCGACTCTGACTCTCCGACTCACACCCGAACGCCCCAGAAGAACGCGATTCCGAGGACGGTCACGACCGACAACAGGAGCTGTAACGGCGCACCGACGCGGATGAAGTCCGAAAACGTGTAGCCGCCCGGTCCGTAGACGAACAGATTCGTCTGATAGCCGACGGGCGTCATGAACGCCGTCGACGCCGCGAACGTCACGGCGAGCACGAACGCGAACGCGTTCGCACCGATCGACTGCGCGGCGCTGGCCGCCACGGGAATCATCAGCACGACGCTCGCGTTGTTGCTGATGACGCTCGTCAACAGCCCGGTCGCGAGATAGAACACCCAGAGGACGCCGATTGCGGGCAAGAACGCCGCCGTCGAGGCGACGGCGTCCCCCAGCAGGTCGGCGGCTCCGGTCTGCTGGAGGGCGATTCCGAGCGGGATGACGCCCGCGAGCAGGAAGATGACGTTCCACTCGACGGACGAATAGAGCTCGGTCGGTTTGAGCACGCCGGTGAACACCATCGCCACGACCCCCGCCAGCGCCGAGACGACTATCGGGAGGACGTCCAGCGCGGGAAGCGCGACGACGCCGGCGATGATGAGGACGGCGAACGGTATCTTCTCGCTCCGGTAGGTCACCTCGTCGAACTCGTGGGCGACGATGAAATCCTCGTTCCCGACGAGCCGGCTGAGGCTGTCGGGCGGTGCCTGAACGAGAAGCGTGTCCCCGACGCGAACCTTGATATCCTCGAAGCGGTCGCGGACCACGTCGCCGCGGGTCCGGAAGGCGAGCACGTTCGCGTCGTAGCGCTGTCGGAACGCCGAACTCGAAAGTGTCTCGCCGACGAGAAACGACCCCGACGGGATGACCACTTCGACGAGGACGGGCTCCTCGTCGTCCGGGTGGAGCTCGTCTTCGGTCCGGGGTCGCCCGGCGAGCGCGAGTCCTTCCGCGTCCATGATGCGTTCGAGCGTCTGCCGGTTCGTCCTGAGCCGAAGCGTGTCGCTCTTGTGAATCTCCTTGCGGGCGAGCGGCTCGGAGAAGCGCTCTCCGTTCCGAATCAGTTGAAGAACGTCGATATCGAGTTCGTCGTCGCCGAGGGCTTCCTCGACGGTTTGGCCGAGCAACGAGGAGTTCGCCGGCACGACGACGTCCGCGAGATACTCCTGGAGGGCGTACTCCTCGACGAGGTCCTCGTCGACCGGCACGCGCTCGGGGAGCAACCGGACGCCGACCGTCATGAGATAGACGGCTCCGACCGCGAAGACGACGACGCCGAGTTTGGTGAACTCGAACATCCCGAACGCGTGTAACCCGAGCTCGGGCGACTCCGCACCGATTTGGGCCGTGATGTCGCTCGCGAGGATGTTCGTCGACGTGCCGATGAGCGTCAACGTCCCTCCGAGCATCGAGGCGAAAGAGAGCGGCATGAGCAGCTTCGAGGGCGACGTTTTCCCCTCGTGGGCGAGGTCGGCGATGATGGGGACCAGGATGGCGACCACTGGCGTGTTGTTGATGACCCCTGACACCGGTCCGGCGACGCCGATAGTCGCGGCGAGTTGCTTGCGCCGGTCGTCGCCCGCGAACGCGGCCATCTTCCGACCGAACAGTTGGACGATTCCGGTCCGATTGATGCCGGTGCTCAATATGAGCATCGCTAACACGGTGATGGTGGCGGGGTTGGCGAAGCCGGAAATCCCCTCCTGCGGGGTGATCTGCGTCCACGGTTCGAGAACCATCAACAGAACCATCAACAGGATGGCGGTGACGTCGATGGGAAACCGCTCGGTCGCAAACAGCACGAGCGCGAGGAGAATGAGGGCGAAGACGACGAGCATATCGACCGTCAACGGAGACGAAGCCACACTCTGGACTGACGGTGTGGCCGAAGAGAAGGACATATCGAAACGAGGCGGTTGTAAGGGAAAAGAGCTGGTATCCGCGCCGACCGTCGACTGCTCGTTCTACCGCGGGCGGGTACCTCCGCTCTCAGTCGTCGAATCCGTCGTCGTCCTGCTCGTAGATAATCGTCAGTTTGCCTCTCGTCGGACGCTTGGCTGCGTCTCGAAGCGTCTCGAACTCTCGAATAAGGGCCTGTGCGTCGTCCGTACCCTCGCGGACGCTCCGCGACTCCTCTCGAATCGTGTCGTACGCTCGTTCTAAGAGGCGTCGAGCGGCGTACGAATCCGTTTTTGACTCTATCTCGAAGGAAGCCTCGTGTCGCGACATACTCTCGATTGGTTCCCTACCGTGTTAACAGTCACCTGTGCCAGGCGGGCCGTGTTTTCGGCAACGATGTAATTTTTGTATCTCGGTATTTGGTTTATGGCAGGCATTCGGTCCGGGTCATCACCTGCTGGTCTCGGAGATCTCCTTGGCGGATTCCGGTGTCTCTCCGCCGCTAGTGAGTGAACTATCCGGAGCGGGCTACGGAACTGCGCGCGGAAGCGTCACCACCAGCTGTAGACTGAAGAAGGTACGATACCGCGTGTGGGCAGTTCGGCGCACCGTCGATTTCGTTACCACTCGCAGTCACCAGCGAGTAAATTGTCCGTCGCTCTCCAGGGCGACGACGTAACGCCGGGCGGGAGATCCTGAACGGTACACACCCGCGCATTTTGTTCGGTTCGAGAGCGACTCGCTGGACGTGGCGGCCGGAACTCGGCGGCTCGACGAACGTGACTGGTGCTCGCTCCGAGATGAGATGGCGGAGACCTAGCGCAATCGACCGCCCGCCACCTCTCTGGCGTATTCCCGTGCTATTCTCCTTGACGACCTGTCTCCTACCCAGACCCCGGCGTTTCCGTGTCGTTCGCATGGCTATTCGGGCTGACCGTGGCGGCTCTATCCTGTAAATTGACTCAACCTGTATCCGAAGAACGAACGACGCGAGAGCGAGAGGCCGAGCGGACCTGAACGACGAGAGTCTGTACATCTCTCTCGAAGTGCCACATTCGGCAAATCCGAGAGGATAGGCGGGACTGTTCTGCTGCTTCTCGGCAGCGCTTGTGCACCGAACTAGCCACGCATCTGCGAGCACTGCCAATAAATCATATAGTGATATACTAATTCGGTGTGCCTTCCGACGAGAGTCCTCTCACAGTTTCTGACTACTCCATTCGAGACTCTCGGTTATCGAGTACAGAGGACAACACCGGCATTTCGACCCGATTCGGGCCGTCGGATCTACCCCAACTGCTCGCCGACGATACGGTCTACTTCGGCGACGAACGCCTCGCGCTCGCCGGTCGGGATCGTCGCGCCCGCGGCGACGTTGTGACCGCCGCCGTCGCCGTCGACGGCACGGGAGGCGTCGCGCATCGCCACCGACAGGTCGAGTCCCTTCCGCGTGAGAAAGTGCGACCCCCGCGCGGAGACTTTCACCTCCCCGTCGTTCTTCTCGGCGAACGCGACGATGGGTTTGCTGCGACTGATACCGCTCGCGCCGACGGCCATGCCGGCGACGATGCCGACGATGGTCTCGCGGATGCGCGTTCCGGCGTCGAACCACTGGACGTTCTCCTCGACGGTGACGCCCTCGTTTTTCACCCACTGCAACCCCTCCGAGAGGTTCCGGCGGTGGTTCCGCAGCAGTTTCTGTGCGCGGTCGAGCGCCCCGTCTCGGTCGCCGAGACTGACGGCCAAGCCCACGTCGGCGCGGTCGTAGCGCGCCGTCGCGTTCAAAAGCGTGGAAAACTCGCTCACGTCGCGGAGTTCGGTTCCCGTCTTCTCGTCGACGAGGGTGTACGCCGTCCCGACGAGCGAGTTGATTCGGTCTGCGGGCACGCCGCTGGCGACGGCGCGGCGGACGAGGGCGCTGGCGACGGTCTGTCGTTCTTCGGCCGTCAAATCCGCCCACCGTCGCCACTCGCCGTCGGCTTTCAGGTCGAGCTCCAGTTCGTCGAGAAATCGGATGGAACCGGCGTGGTCGTTCGAGATACCCGGAATCCGCACGTCGCTGGCGTACTCGAGTAGCTTGGGTAACGGTCGGGTCTGCTTGCCGTACAGCGTGAGGTCGGTATTCGCTTCGAGCACGCCCGCGTCAACGCCCTCTTCGACGATCTCTTCGTTCGCGCCGCGGAGCGCGCCGTCGGAGTCCTGCATATCGCCTACCGCCCCGACGACGGCCAACGCCGCCAAGTCGCGGTTGTCTCCGCCGTCTCGTTCGAGTGCACGGGCGAGCACGTAACTCGCGCCCGCGCCGGAGAGCTCCGACGCACCGTCGATGCCGAACAGCAGCGGGTTGAGGTGATACTCGGTGTCGGCGTCGGCGGGTTGGTGGTGGTCGGCGACGACGGGCGTGAACTCGCCCGCCGCCTCGTGGTCGACGATGCTGTCGAGTTGGCCGCTGCCGAAGTCGGTGAACAGGACCGTTTCGTGGTCCGTCGCGGCGATGGCGGCGATCTCGTCGGCGTCGAGTTGTTTCGAGAAGACAGTGTCGAACGGAATCTCCGCGCGTTCGAGCGCGCTCGCGGCGACGGCCGCGCTCGTCAACCCGTCGGCGTCGATGTGGGAGGCGAGAAGCACGGAGTCGGCGCTTCGGAGGTGGTCGGCGCAAGCCTCGGCGCGCGCGTGCAGTTCGGGGACGGGACCGGCGGACATCGACGGAGGATGGGTCGTCTTCGGGGTTAAAGGCTCGCCTCCGCCTCGCCGGGCCAACGAACGCGGCTCTCGGCGTTGTCTCACCGTCTTCTGACGACTCGGTCGTCCGCGCTACGGTCACCGGTTCTGACGATGGCCGCCCGCCGCCCGTCGTTCGCTTACTGGCCGGTCGACCCGGACGCAGTTCGGCCGCTGGTCCCGTACCTGCTCGAAGTCGACAGCCGCGACGGAGACCATCCGCGAAAACGACCTCTTCGCGGCCGCCGGGGTTCCGGTCCCCAGCTCCGAACCGGTGTACCGGTTCTGCTCGTCGGGGTCGATGCGTGCGTCGGTGCCCTCGCGTGTCCACGACTGACGCCGCTCGTCGTGTCCCAGTTTTCGGCATTCCGCAGACTCGACTCGGGCCGGACTAGACTTTTCGTTCCGCTCGTTGATGGCTAGCCTATGTCACTCACCGACGACGTTGGTGAGGCGGACGAGACCGTCCCTGCCGAGGCGGAGGCAGTCGAGACCACCGCCGAGACGACGGTGTACGAAGAGAGCGTCGAACTGGAGCGTACCGTCGGACTCTCCGGTGCGCTCGCCATCGGCGTCGGGACGATGGTCGGCGCGGGTATCTTCGTCTTCCCCGGTCTGGCCGCCGGACGCGCCGGTCCCGCCGCCGCGGCGTCGTTCGCCATCGGCGCGGTCGTCGCCCTCGCGGTGGCGCTACCGACCGCGGAGTTGGCGACGGCGATGCCGAGAAGCGGCGGCGGCTACTTCTTCATCTCGCGCGGTCTCGGGTCGGCGTTCGGGACCGTCGTCGGAATGAGTCTGTGGCTCGGTCTCGTCTTCGCCTCGGCGTTCTACCTCGTCGGCTTCGGCAGCTACGCCGCCGCGGTGCTCAACGAGGCCGGGCTCTCGCTCGGCGGCGGTCTCGTGACGCCGCTCGGCCTCCTGTTCGGCGTCGTCCTGACGCTCTTGAGCGTCACGGGAACCGAGAACGCGGCCAAACTCCAGAACGTCGTCGTCGGTCTGCTCATCACGATTCTCGTCACGTTTCTGGGCTACGGGTCGCTCTCGTCGCTCGGCCTCATCGGCAGTCGAGCCATCCCCGAGACGTTCGCCCCGTTCGGCACCGCCCCGATTCTGACGACGACAGCGCTCGTCTTCACCTCGTATCTCGGATTCGCGCAGGTGGCGACCGTCGCCGGAGAGATCAAAGAGCCGGGTCGAACCCTCCCGCTGGCGATGGTGGGGTCGGTACTCGCCGTCGGCCTCCTCTACGTGACGACTATCTTCGTCGCGACGAGCGCCTTCGGCAGCGAGCGACTCTCGGGGTTCGGACAGACGGCTATCGTCGAAGTCGCCCGCTCCTTTTTCGGCACTGCGGGAGCCGTCGCCATCCTCTTCGCCGGGCTGCTCGCCACCTTATCGAGCGCGAACGCGTCGATACTGAGCTCCTCGCGCGCCGTCTACGCGCTCAGCCGCGACCGACTCGTGCCGCGGTGGTTCGGTCGACTCAACCTCCAGTACGGCACGCCGCACGTCGCGCTGGTCGCCGCCGGTGGGCCGGTGCTCGTCCTCGTCGCCGTCGGGCAAG
Organism: Haloprofundus salinisoli; assembly: GCF_020097815.1. Taxonomy (NCBI): domain Archaea; kingdom Methanobacteriati; phylum Methanobacteriota; class Halobacteria; order Halobacteriales; family Haloferacaceae; genus Haloprofundus; species Haloprofundus salinisoli. The sequence goes on along the minus strand of NZ_CP083663.1, from coordinate 1,336,894 downwards.
TCGAGGTGCTCGCGGAGGTGGCGTCGTTTCTCCACCTCGTGATGTACGCCTTGATGTGTGTCGCACTGCTCGTACTTCGACGCTCGCCGCCGGAGTGGTACGACCCCTCGTTTCGGACCCCGGGTTATCCGGTGACACCCGCCGTCGGCGCGCTGGCGAGTTTCGCGCTCATCTTCTTCATGCGCCCGCTCTCGCAGGTCGTCGGGGCGTTCGTCATGGTCGCCTCCGGCGGCTGGTACCTCTACTACGCACGCGGCGTTCGACTCAAGGGGGTGTTCTGATGCCGGACGGACCCCGGATTCTGGTCCCCCTCCGCGTCCTCGAAGGTGAGTCGCTGGCGACGGGGCTCGCCGCGTTTCTCGCCCCGGCGTCGGTCGTCGTCCTCGGCTACTACGTCGTCCCCGAACAGACGCCGCCGGGACAGGCGCGCATGGAGTTCGAGCAACTCGGGCGGTCGAAGCTCGACGAAGTGACCGCCCTCTTCGCCGACGAGGTTGAGACGCGACTGGTGTTCACTCGCGGTGAAGCGCAGACGGTCAACCGTGTCGCCGACGATCTCGACTGCGAGGCGTACCTCATCGCCAACCCCGCACCGACTGTCGAGCGGGTGCTCGTCCCGCTTCATCCCGACGTCGATATCGACCACGTCGCCCGCGTCGTCGCCCCGCTCGTCGCCGGACGTGACGTCGAAGTGACGTTGTTCCGCGCGGTCTCCGAAGACGCGGATTCGCCGGCAGGACCCGCCGCCGAGAACCCGCTCGTCGCAGATGCGAGAGCGACGCTGCTCGACGGCGGCGTCTCCCCGGAGCAGATTTCCGCGGCGGTCGTCGCCACCGACGACCCGATTTCGGATACCGCGGACGTCGCCGCCGACCACGATGTGGTGGTGATGGGCGAACGCACGCCGTCGCTCCGGTCGTTCGTCTTCGGCGAGGAGAGCGACCGCGTCGCCGACCGCTCGCTCGGTCCGGTCGTCGTCGTGCGCCGCGAGAAGATGGAGGGAGGCGAGGCGACGTAACCCCCGAATTTTCGCCGTCGGCGCTCCCGGCGAGGAAGCGTAACGAGACAGCGAGTCGAGAGCAGTGAGACGGGAGGAGACCGGCGGGCCGCGTCGAGACCGGCGGGTCGCGTCGAGTGCTCCGCTCTGGCTACTCGTGGTACGTCGGCGCGGCGGCTTCGACGACGGCGCAGGCCAGTTCCTCGAAGTCGGCGGCCTCGGGAACCACGTCGACGGTGATACCGAAGCGCTCGGCCGTCTCGCGCGTCGGTTCGCCGATAGCGCCGACGACGGCGTCGTTTAACCCCGCGATAGCTTCGTCTCGAAAGCCGCGTTCGGCGGCCGCGCCGAGGAAGTGTTCGACCGTCAGCGACGAGGTGAAAAGCGCCGCCTCCAACTCACCGGAGGCGGCCCTCTCGGCCGACTCTCCGGACCCCGGCGGCCGGACGAGTTCGTACAGAACCGTCTCGTGGACGTAACCCCCGGCGGCTTCCAATCCATCCGTGAGCACCACAGAGCCGTGGTCGCTTCTGGCGACTTCGACCCGCGCGCCCGGCACCCGGTCGCGGAGCGCCTCGACCAGCCCTATCGACGAAAACTCGTCGGGGACCAAACCGACCGCGTAGCCGCGTTCGCGCATCACCTCCGCGGTGCTGTCGCCGATGGCGCAGAGCGCCGTCTCGCCGGGGGCCCACCCCGCGTCGGCGACGAGCTCGACACCGGTCTTGCTCGTCAGGATGGCGTAGTCGGCGTCGTCTCTCGGCACCGCACCCGTTGGCTCGACCGCGAGCATCGGGTCGGGGACGGGCGTCGCGCCGAGCGAGTCGAGCAGTTCGACCGCGTCCCGGAGACGCTCGTCGTCCGGGCGGAAGACGGCGACGCGGACTTCTCGGCTCACGGCTCCACCCCCGATTCCGACTCGTTTCGCAGGAACTCCAGCACCCGCTCGCGCGTTCCGGCCACGTCGCCGACGACGGTGACGGCGGGCGGTTCGATTTCGTGTTCGTCGCGCACGTCGACGATGGTGTCGAGCGTCCCGGTTGCGACGCGCATGTTCGGCCACGTCGCGCGCTCGACGAGTGCGACCGGCGTCTCGGGGTCCATCCCGGCGTCACGAAGCGCTTTCGCGTAGTCGGGTAGTTTGCCGACGCCCATGAGGACGACGATGGTGCCGCCCGCCTCGGCGAGCGCCTTCCAGTTCACCGCCGATTCGCCTTTGGTAGGGTCCTCGTGACCCGTGACGAAGGAGACGGAGGATGCGTGCTCGCGGTGCGTCACCGGAATTCCGGCGACGGCCGGGCCGCCGATGGCCGACGTGATACCGGGGACGACCTCGAAGGGGACTCCTTCGCTCGCGAGGTGCTCGGCCTCCTCGCCGCCGCGGCCGAAGACGAACGGGTCGCCGCCCTTCAGGCGGACGACCGTCCTGCCCTCGCGGGCGAGTTCGACGAGGCGCTTGTTCGTGTACTCCTGCGGCGTCCACTCGCCGCCGGCGCGCTTGCCCACGTCCTCGCGCTTCTCTTCGGGAATCTGGCCGAGAATCTCGGGACCCGGGAGCTTGTCGTGCAGCACGACGTCCGCCTCGTCGAGCAGTCGACGCGCTTTCACCGTCAGCAGGTCGGGGTCGCCCGGGCCGCTGCCGACGAGGTAGACCGTTCCGACGGTCGATTCAGACGTCCCCTCGGACCCATCGTCCGCGTCGCTCATTCGTCCGCTTCCTCCGGGTCCTCCCGCGCGCCTCCTTCGTCGGCGGCCGCCTCGTCGGCGTCGCGTTTCGCTTCCTCGATGAGGTCGGCCGCGCCGCGGTCTCTGAGGTCGGCGGCGAACTCCGCGGCGGCGACGGCGTGCGTCTCGACCGGCAGGTCGCGCGTCGACTCGACCGTCTCCTGGCCGTCGCGGCCGAGCACCTGCACGCGCGTATGGACGTGCCGACCCTGCACGAGCGCGAAGACGCCGATGGGGGCGACGCACCCGCCGCCGAGTTCGGAGAGAATCGTCCGCTCGACGGTCGTCTCGACGCGCGTCCGCGAGTGGTCGATAGCTTTGTGGATGGCGTCGGCGGCGTCGCCGTCGACGCTCGTCACGGCGATAGCGCCCTGACCGGGCGAGGGGACGAACCGCTCGCGCGGCAGGCGGGCGTAGTTCACGTGGTGGTCGAGGCCGCTACGCTTGAGGCCAGCCTCGGCGAGCACGATGGCGTCGTACTCGGTGTCGATCTCGCGGCCGAGGGCGTTTCGCTGGAGTTCGCTCAGGCTATCGAACCACTCCTCGGGTCGCTCGTTGTACTCGGGTTCGTAGTCGTCGTTGTCGACATTTCCCTTCCGGTCTTTGTCGGCTTCGACGCGCTCTTCGTGCTCTCGCTGCAGCGACGGTGCGAGCAGTTTCTCGACGCGCGTGTCGACGTTGCCGCGCAGCGGTTCGACCGTCAGGTCGGGCCGGGCGGCGAGCAGTTGCGCCTGCCGGCGCAGCGACGAGGTGCCCACCGTCGCGCCGTCGGGCAACTGGTCGAGGTCGCGGCCGTCGGGCGTCACCAGCACGTCGCCGGCGGGTGCGCGCTCGGGAATGCCGGCGACGAACAGTTCCTCGGGCTGTTCGGTCGGCATGTCCTTCATCGAGTGGACCGCGGCGTCGACCTCTCCGGAGAGAATCTTCTCGTCAAGCGCGCGGACGAACGCTCCGGTCTTGCCGAGACGATGGATGAGTTCGTCCTGAATCTGGTCGCCGCGGGTCTCGACTTCGACCAGTTCCACGTCGCGGCGTCGCCCGGCGAGCGCCTCCTGTACGCTCGCGGCCTGTCGCAGCGCGAGGTCGGAGCCTCGCGTCGCGAGGCGGAGTGTCCCGTGAGTACTCATGTGCGTCGGTGGGCGTCGTACCCTGAAAAGGGCTTCAGTTCCGCCTGCGGCCGATTCGGCGAGGGTCTCTCACGCTCACGGCCGCCCGATAGCCTCGTGGCGCTTGTAGAGGTAGTACACCGAAAGGGGAACGCTCAACACGAAGTTCGTGGCGACGACGGCGAACACCGCGCCGAGGAAGTACAGCACCGGGTCGGGGTTCCAGCCCAGATCGGCCACCTCGACGGCGCGGGCGTCGACGTAGATCGCCACCGGGAACAGCACGGCGACGACGAGGCTTGCGAGCGCCAACAGCGAGGCGACGAGGAAGAACAGCAGGCCGAAACCCGCCGACGCGAGGCCCATGAACCCCGCGATGTCCAACCCCACGCCGAGAAGCGCGAGGAAGAACGCACTCACGCCGAAGCCGAGCGAGACGACCAACAGCGCGGGCACGGCGGCGATCCAGTACCACCAGTTCGACTCGACCGACGCGGTCGGGAGGTACGTATCCAGAATGCGGCGGACGCTCTCGGAGGTGGACCCGGTCGAGTCAGTCCGACCGTTCGGTCCGCTCGTCGACGTCGGGCCGTCGATTCGGGTGTCGCTGTTCGTCGTCGGTTCGTCGGTAGGAGGGCTCATACGGGCGAAGATAGGGCGCCCCGGATGATAAGTATCGCCCGCCACGTCGAGACATCGACGAACAGGTCTGTACATCGCGTCCCATTTGCCTCCGCCCTCGAATTCTTCCTCGCGCGCGGAGACGACCGTCCATGGACGTGCTCATCGTCGGCGGGACCGGACTCATCAGCACCGGAATCACCCGCCAACTCGTCGCCGCCGGCCACGACGTGACGCTGTACAACCGCGGCGAGACCGACGCCGAGATTCCCGATTCTGTCTCGGCGATTCGCGGCGACCGGACCGAGTACGAGCGGTTCGAGCGGCAACTCGGCGACCGCGACTTCGACGCCGTCGTCGACATGGTCTGTTTCACCCCCGAAGACGCCGAGAGCGCGGTCCGAACGTTTCGAGAATCGGTCGACCGCTACGTCTTCTGTTCGACTATCGACGTCTACTCCCGCCCCGTCTCTCGGATGCCGCTGACCGAAGACACGCCGCGACATCCGCCGACGAGCGAATATGGGAGAGAGAAAGCCGCCGCCGAAGACGTGTTCTTCGCGGCGTACGAGGAGTCGGGCTTTCCGGCGGTCGTGCTTCGTCCGTGGCACACCTACGGCGAGGGCGGGAGGCTCATTCACTCGCTCGGCGACCGGACGAGCTACATCGACCGCATCCGCGCGGGCAAACCGATCGTCGTCCACGGCGACGGGACCTCCGTCTGGGCTCCCTGTCACCGCGACGACGTGGCGCGGAGTTTCGCCGCTGCAGTGGAAGCGAAGGGGTCGGTCGTCGGGGGCGAGGCGTACCACGTCACCGCCGAGGAGCACCTGACGTGGGACGAGTACCACCGAGGGGTCGCCGCCGCCCTCGACGCGCCCGAACCCGAGTTGGTCCACATCCCGTCGGACGTCCTGTTCGAGGTCGCACCCGACCGAACGCGGGGGCTTCGAGACCACTTCCAGTACAGCACGGTGTTCGACAACGCGAAGGCGAAGCGAGAGCTGGGTCACGAACAGACCGTCGGTTGGGAAGAAGGGGTGAGACGGACCGTCGACTGGTTAGACGAGAACGGTGAGACGAAAGCGTGGGCGTCGGACCCCCTGCCGGACCGACTCGTCGGCGCGTGGCGCGAGGCGAGAGAGTCGCTCGTCTCGAACTTCGAGCGGTAGTGGGCTCCGCTACAGCGCCTCTTTGTACGCTTCCAGCGTCTCCTCGACGTCCTCGTCGGTGTGGGCGTAGCAGACGAACTGCGACTCGAACTGGTTCGCCGTGAGGAAGACGCCCTGATCTTTCATCTCCTGCCAGAAGATGCGCTCCCAGCGCTCCGTTTCGGCGTTGGCGACGTCCGCGCCGGTTTTCGGACAGTACTCGAAGCGCGGGCAGTCGACGCGTTGTCGGCATCCGGCCTCGCACTGTCCACCGAGGCTCGACGGTCCCTCGCGGGTGAACACCGTCTTGAACATGCTGTCGGTGCCGACGACGGTGTACTCGGGGGCCTGGTCGGCGCAGATGTCAGTGATACCGCGCCGCAGTTTCTCGCCCAACCGGTCGATGTGCTCGTACACGTCGTTCTCGGCGGCGTACTTCAGGTACTCGTGGCCGGCGGCCATCGTCACCGGGTGCCCCGAGAACGTCCCCGACTGGAACACGTCGCCCGCGGGGGTGAACTGCTCTATCAGTTCGGCGCGGCCGCCGATAGCGCCCACCGGGAAGCCGCCGCCGATGATCTTGCCGAACGTCGTGAGGTCGGGCGTGACGCCGAACTTCCCCTGCGCGCACTGGAGGCCGCCGACGCGGAAGCCCGTGATGACCTCGTCGAATATCAAAAGCGACTCGTGTTCGTCGCAGAGGTCCCGTAGGGTTTCGTGGTAGCCGTCGACGGGGGCGACGATACCCGTGTTTGCCAGAATCGGTTCGACGAGGACGGCCGCGATGTCGCCGCCGTGTTCTTCGAACACCTCGGCGACCGCTTCGGCGTCGTTGAACGGCACGGGGAGGGTGTGTTCGGCGAACGACTCGGGGATGCCGCTGGTGCTCGGATGGGGGTTGTCGGGGCCCCCCTCGACGAGCGTCGACTCCTGGGCACCGTGGTAGCCGCCCTGCATGACGACGATTTTGTCGCGGTCCGTCGCCCCGCGGGCGAGGCGGACCGCCGAGACGGTCGCCTCCGTCCCGGAGTTGACGAACCGAATCATCTCGACGGAGGGGACGTGTCGGGCGACGAACTCGGCGTGTTCGACCTCTATCTCCGTCGGCGCGCCGTACATCGGCCCGGCGCTGGCGTACTTCTGGACGGCGGCCTGCACCGGTTTCGGCGCGTCGTGGCCGTACAATAGGGGGCCGTAGCCCATCACGTAGTCGACGTAGCGATTCCCGTCGGCGTCGACGACGTGGCCGCCGTCGCCACGCTCGATGAAGAACGGGTAGGGGCGCGTCGCGCGCACCGAGGAGTTGACGCCGCCCGACAGCACCGACAGCGCTCGGTCGTACAGGTCGCGGGAGCGGTCGTGGTTCACGCGAAGTCGCCTCCGTGCGCAGGAGCGCGGGTCGTCCCCCGACTGAGCGACGCAGCCGAACTGGTCCGTCTCGACGTGTTCATGGCTCGCGGTTCGGACGCAGACGAAAAAGTAGTTACTGAGTCGTCGGAGTCGGCGCGTCGACTACTGCGCGGCGTCGGCTTCGGCGTCCGCCTCGCTCTCGTCTTCCTCGGCTTCGAGTTCCTCGTCTTCCAGCAGCTGCGGCTTGCCGAACGGGAACGACCCGAACAGCGCGTAGTGGGCGACGGAGGCGACGACGAACAGTGCGACGAGTCCGAGCAGGGCTTTCTTCGCTTTCGAAGGCATACCAACGTGTACGAGTACTCCGCCCATGAGCGCTTCGGGAATTCTCTCCGGCTGCAGTCGGGACACGTGACCGAGTGGACGAGCTGAGTCACCACCTCGTGCCACCGTGTCACCACTGGCGAACGCGGACACTCGAAAAAAAGTACTGGCGGCGGACCGTCGCTCAGACCGCGTCGGGGCCTTCGTTTCCAGTCCGGACTTGGACGGCGCTCTCGACGGGGAGGACGAATATCTTCCCGTCGCCGGGTTCGCCGGTGTTTGCGGCCTCGCGGATGGCGTCGACGACCTCTTCGGCGGGGATATCGGCGACGACGCACTCGACTTTCACCTTCTGGTGGAGGTCGACGGTGTACTCCTCGCCGCGCCACTGACCCTTCTTCGCGGGCTGGCTGCCGCGACCGGAGACGTTCGTCACCGTCAGCGAGGGCGCGCCCACCGAGGCGAGTCCCTTCTTCACGTCGCCGAGTTTGTCCGGACGGACGATGGCGATAACCATCTTGATTTCGCCGTCGTTCGGGAGTTCACTGCTCATTCGTTCTCACCCTCTGCGGTCGAGTACTCGTCGCTCGCACCGATAACGCCACCGTCGGTGCGGACGCCTGCCGCGTCGGTGACGGGTCCTTCGGGCTGGCCGAACTCGGGGTAGGTGTCGACGCCGTGTTCGGAGGTGTCGAGGCCCTCACGCTCGTGTTCGGGCGTGACGCGGGCCTCACCGAGCACGCGAATCCCGCCGAACACCAGCGCCGTCGCGGCGACGGTCCAGATGGCGATGACGCCGGCACCGACGACCTGGGTCACCAGTTGCCCGACCGAGAAGCCGTCGACGGCGAAGAACGGGAACAGGACGACGCCCATGATGCCCGCCGAACCGTGAACGGGGAACACCGCACAGACGTCGTCGATTCTGAGGCGCTTCTCGACGAACTCGAAGACGAGGGGGAGCTGCGCGCCGGCCAAGAGACCGAGCGCGAGCGCACCGGGCCAGACGATGGCGTCGGCGACACCGGTGATGCCGACCAGACCGGCGAGCAGGCCGTTGGCGACGTACAGCGTGTCGACTTTGCCTGTCTTCAACAGGGCGACGCCCGCAGCGCCGATTGCGCCGGCAGCCATGCCGAGCGTCGTGACGAGCGCGACTCGACCGACGTACGCGAAGTCGGCGAGTTCGCTGCCGCCCTCCGCCAGCGGCGCGGCGGCGGTGCCGACGTTGAAGCCGTACCAGCCGAACGCGAGGATGAGCGTGCCGAGGACCGCGAACGTCAGCGAGTGACCGGGGATGACGTTAGCCGTGCCGTCGTCGTTGAAGCGGTCCATACGCGGGCCGATGACCCACGCCGCTGTGAGGCCGGCGATGCCGCCCATCCCGTGGACGATCATGCCGCCCGCGAAGTCGTGAAAGCCCATCGCGTCGAGGAAGCCGCCGGCCCACGTGAAGCCGACGACGACCGGGTAGATGACGGCCGCGAGCAGGACCGTGTAGGTGACGTACGCGCGGAGCTTCGCGCGACCCGCCACCGCACCGGAGACGATGGTCGCGGCGGTCATCGCGAACACCGCGCCGAAGAGCCAGTCGATCCACGCGGCCGACCCGCCGTTCATGTAGGCGAACGAGTCGGCGAAGCCGGCGCCGGCGACGAGATTCGATACCCCGGCACCGACGAGGAAGAAGACGATGACGCCGATGCTCCAGGTCAGTAGGTTCTTCGTCAGCTGGTTGGCGACGTTCTTCGAGCGTACCTGTCCGGCCTCCAGCATCGCGAAGCCGGCGTGCATGAAGAAGATGAGGAACGTGACGGTGAGAACCCACACCGCGTTGATACCTTCGACGACCGCCGAGAGGTCGGTCTGTAGGAACGCGTCCATCAGTTACACACCTCTCCCATGGAGCCCGATCCACATGGACGTTTGTTCACGATTCTTCTGATTACGTGGCGATTAGTGCTCTTAATCACGTCAAAAGGTCACGGAATACACTCCTATAAGCGTTGGTGTTAGAAAACACAATTTCCGGGGCACCTAAATGGTCATACGGTCGCTTTAATATCGAATACATGTTATATAAGGTCATATTCTCCGCAGCCGTTCGACAAATGTTGCCGCGGATGTGGACGATTGTACGGTCGAAAATCGAGCGTTTCGGGTCGAATCCGTCGCGCGCGCGCCCCGAGATTGATGGCGGTTGAACGACGCTACAGCTGGTCGGCGACCTGCTCTGCGAAGTAGGTGAGGATGAGGTCCGCACCCGCGCGCTTCATCGAGACGAGCGACTCCATCGCCACCTCCTCTAAGTCCAACCACCCCTTTTCGGCGGCCGCCTGTAGCATCGCGTATTCGCCGGAGACGTTGTAGGCGGCGACCGGGTGGTCGAACTCCCGGCGAATCGCGTTGACGATGTCGAGGTAGGGGAGCGCGGGTTTAATCATCAACACGTCCGCGCCCTGCTCCACGTCGAGGCGAGCTTCTCGAAGCGCCTCGCGGGCGTTCGCGGGGTCCATCTGGTAGTGTCGCCTATCGCCGAAGGCGGGCGCGCCGTCGGCGGCGTCGCGGAAGGGGCCGTAAAACGCGCTCTGGTACTTCACGGCGTAGCTCATGATGGGGACGTCGTCGAATCTCTCCGCGTCGAGCGCCTCCCGAATCGCGCCGACCATCCCGTCGGTCATCGACGAGGGGGCGACCATCTGCGCGCCCGCTTCGGCGTGCGAGACGGCGATCTTCCCGAGCAGGTCGAGCGTCTCGTCGTTTTTCACCGTGAGGGTAGGGTTCTCGTCGGCGTGGTCCTCTATCACCCCGCAGTGGCCGTGATCGGTGTACTCGCAGAGACAGACGTCGGTGATGACGTACGCGTCTGTCTCGGCGGCGATATCGCGGGTCGCCCGCTGGACGACGCCGTCTTCGGCCCACGCGCGTGTTCCGAGTTCGTCCTTCGATTCGGGGATGCCGAACAGCATCACCGCCTCGACACCGGTTTCGAGGATCTCCTCGACACGGTCGACCGCGTCGTCGACGGAGACGCGTTCGTGCCCCGGCATCGACTCGATGGGGATGCGCTCGTCGGTCGTCGCGTCGACGAAGACGGGGGCGATGAGGTCCGACGCCGAGACTCGGTTCTCGCTCACGAGGCCGCGAACGCCGTCGCGCCGAAGCCGACGCGGGCGGTCGGTGAGGTTCATACCCGGGGTACGGCCGGCGGACGCAAAGTCGCGTCGTTCTCTCCTTGCCTGTGTCTCTCTATCGGGGCCAAAACGATAAATGCTGTTACGACGGACGTTCACTGTATGCTGAGCCTGCTGCTCCAGGCCAACTTCGAGGTTCCCTCGATGTTGCACGACCTGCTCGACTCGGAGTTCGCGTTTCTCTTACTCCTCGGTATCTTCGTCCTCGAAGGCGCGATGCTGATGTACTTCATGCCGAGCGAACTCGTCGTTCCCGGGGCGATATTCGTCTTCGGCGCCACCGTCGAGATGGCCATCCTCATCATCGGTATCGCCGTCCTCGGCGCGACGATCGGCCAGTTCGTGCTGTTCATGGTGGCCAAGCGCGGCGGCCGCGAGTATCTGCTCCGGAAGCGCTGGTTCCGAATCAGCGAGGAGCGTCTCGACAAGTTCGACGGCTGGTTCGATCGCTGGGGCCCCATCGTCGTCCCGGTGAGCAACACGCTGCCGTTCACGCGCGGGATGCTCACCGTCCCGGCTGGCCTCTCCGAGATGCGTCCCCGCGAGTTCATCGCGCTGTCGGCGCTCGGAACGCTCTCGTTCGAGACGCTTCTGGCGCTACTGTACTTCGTCGTCCTCCCGTACCTCTGACGTCGCTGTTTCGCACTCGTCTCTCAGACGGCCGACGTTACTTTCCGTCGTCGCGTGGACGTCCCGACCATGCCCGGCCCCCTCTTCCTCGTCGGCGACCGCGTCGAACTCCGGACCGTCGAGCGCGAGGACCGCGAGTTCATCGCTCGCCACCGCAACGACCCGACGTTCCGTCGCGTTCTCGGCGACGCGCGCCCGATGAACCTCTCGGCGGCGACCGACTACTTCGAGTCGGTCGTCGGCAGCGACGACGGTGAGACGCTTCTGGTCTGTGTCGACGACCGGGCGGTCGGCCTCTGCTTCTTCTACGACCTCGACGAGACGAACGGCAACGCCGAACTCGGCTACTGGATTACGCCGGAGGCGCAGGACCGAGGCTACGCGACTGACGCCGCGCGGACGCTCGCGCGCTACGCGTTCGACGAACGCCGCCTCGACAAACTCACCGCCCGCGTGCGCGAACCCAACGCCGCGTCCGTGCGGGTGCTCGAGAAACTCGGCTTCCGCGAGGAGGGCGTTCTCCGCGAACAGGAGTTCGTCGGCGGGCGACGGGTCGACCTGCGCGTGTTCGGGCTCTTGGCGTCGGAACTCGAACGCTGACCCGTCGCCGTCGCTGACGGCTGGTCGAATCGAAGACGTTCGTCGGCCGTGCTCTGCTCCGCAAAACTGCCCGGAGCGAGTTCGTCCGAGGCTCACTCGGCTCGGTCCACGTCCTCTCGATGCCGACCGTCGCTCGCCGCAAAATACTCACTCGGCTCGGTCGACATCGAGCCGCTCCCGCAGCGATTGCAGCTCGTCGGATTCGGCGAGTTCCTCCATGCGTTCACGGAAATGCTGCTCGCAGAGACCGACTCGAATGCCGTCTTTTCCGGCGGCGAAAGCGGCATCTCGGTCGCAGTAGTGGCACTGCATATCTCTCCTTTCGTGCCCCAGTGCGTTTAAGCCACCGCTTCCGGGAGTCGGCTGCGAACCGCCGCGAACGCTCGCGGGGGGACGCCACAGACGCCGAGCTCCGTCCCGTGCGCGTCGCTCCCGCCGGTCGCGAGCAGATTCTCGCGCTCGACGACCTCGTCGACGAGCGCCTCTTCGACCTCGAATTCGTACGGGTAGTGGCGTTCGACGGCGTCGAGATGCCGCGTCAGCGACAACGCCGCCTCGGGGTCGTCGTAACGGAACGGGTGCGCCAGCGAGACGACCGTGCACGCCTCCGAGAGCAACTCCACTCCCTTCTCGAACGTCGGAATCTCGCGGGCGACGAAACAGGGACCGCCGTCGCCGATGAGGTGGTCGAATGCCCCTTGGAAGTCGTAGTCGGCCTCGCTCTCGTCGATGGCGCGGGCGACGTGCGGGCGGCCGATCCCCGGCCGAGGTTCGACGTCGAGGTCCACGTTCAGATACGACTCGACGCGTTCGACCATCCCCGCGCCGCGTTCGACGCGGTTTCGCTGGAGCCGTTCGAGTTCGTCGGTCAACGCGGCGGTCCGCCGGACGCCGTACCCCAGGAGGTCGACCTGCATTCCGGCGATGTCGGACTCCGTCCAGCCGCCCGCCAGAGTTCGCTCGGAGACGTCGACGCGGAGTTCGAGGCCGCGAATCACCGTGACGCCGTCGCGGACGCTCACCGGCGCGTCGAGTTCCGGGTGTACGGTGTCGTGGTCGGTGACGGCGACCCAGTCGACGCCGCCTGCCCGCGCGGCCGCCGGCACCTCCTCGAGCGTCAGTTGCCCGTCGGAGGCGGTGGTGTGGACGTGGAGGTCGGCGGCGATATCCATGGCTGTCGCTAGGCTCGCGCTGTCAAAAGCGCCGCGCCATCCGCTCGCGTAGCTGCATCGCTCCGACATTAAGGACCATTAAGGACTTATTGGTGTCCCGTCCCGACTAATGATGTACATGGAAAATCGTTATAAACTTCTGCGGCGTCGTCGTAATCGATGCGCTTGAACAGAACCGGCGACCTCGTTGCCAACCACGAGTATCCCGCGACCACCGACGAACTCGTCAGCGCCTACGGTACAGAGACGATTCACCTACAGAACGGCACGGAGACGGTCGGAACCGTGCTCGAACGTCTCGGTGCGCAGACGTACGCCGACGCGGAGGAGGTGTACGAGGCACTGCTCACCGGCGTCGGCCACGAGGCCGTCGGCCGGCGATTCTACAGCGACAGGGACGCACCGACTATCGGTGAGGGGTACTCCGGTCAGGTCTCCTTCTGACGCCGTACCCCGTCCACCCGCCGGGCGCGTCGGGCCGCCAGTACACCGACCCGCCAACGTACCCTCTTTTCGACTCGACTCACACCCATTCGACGGCGTCGTCGAGGTCCAGCGGAACGCTTCCCTTCCGGTAGGCTTCGACGCGTCCCGACGGTCGCGTCCGAAAGACGACCGCGGGACGGTGTCTCACGTCGGGTTTCTCGCCGCGGACTGCCCGCCAGTCGTCGTCCGGGAACGACGAGCAGTCGACGAACAGCGTGACACCGCCGCCGTGTCGCTCCAACTGTCCCGACGTCTTCGTCTCGGCGGTGTCGCGGACGGCGGCGACGGGCGTGCCGGCGCTGCGGCGGTCCGTCGGCAGCGGACGGGTCACCTCGACGAGCGTCCCCTCGCCGTCGCGTTCGGCGCGGTAATCCAGCGAGTGACCGGTCGTCACCTCGATTTCGGGGGTGATGTCGTACCCCGCCTCGGTGAGCAGTGCGGCCGCGTTGAACTCGCCCATCGAGGCGCTCATGCGCACGAAGTCGAGCTGCTTCGAGGTGCCGAGTTTACCGGCCATCAGCTCGCGATACTCGTCTAAGACCCCCGTCTTCAGAAACGACTCGTAGAAGGAGAGCGCCTCGTCGCGCGTCGCGTCGGGAAAGCCGGCGGCGTATTCGTCGAAGAACCGCCGCGTCGTCTCCCGACCGTCCTTCGAGAGAAACACCGGGAGAAAGAACCACGAGAGGTGCGGGAACGGTTCGAGCCACGGCGTCTCCTCGTAGAGTTGCGCGAGCAGTTCGCGCTCGGCCCACCGACAGACCGGGTAGGGAACCTCCGTGAAGCCGTGCTTGTCGGTACGCCAGAGCGTACTCGGCGTCTCCGTGTTGCCGAGCCAGTACGCGCCGTCGCCGTTCCAGCAGAACAGTGCCGTATCGCCGTTGTCCATCTCGAAGCGTCGCGCTTCGTAGCCGGAGGGCGGTTTGAACCAGGGACGCCTCATGGCCGCACCGAGATTCGAATCGAGATGAGAGTACACATCGTGCCGGACGCGCTGTTCGGTCCATCGACCGGGCGCGTACCGGAACCGCAGAGGTCGTGCCACGACGCGGAGTTACCGGTGGGACACCTTACGTGTTCCGTGCGTGGTCGGTCCTTCCCTGTTGGAAATCTGAGCGACCGTTATGTATTTATAGGTGAATTGTTAAGTGTTGACATAGCATGTCAATGGGTGCCTATGACGAAGAAGAACACGAGCGTCGTGCGCAGAAAACGAGTCAGGTCGACGCGGACTTCGACGAGGCGCGCACGGAGTTCCGCGGACGTCTCGAGTACGACTCCGGTGACTCCGCCGAGGACCTGCTCGACCAGTTCCGCAAGATGAAAAAGGAGCGCTAGTCGGCTACTTGTTTTCGTCGCCCGTCTCGACGGTGAGCGTCAGCGCTGCCAGCACGGAGACGACGGTCACGGCGACGACGTGACTGCCGACGGCGAACAGCAACACCGGTCGGTCCAGGATGAACGGCACGAGCACCAACTGTGCGAGTCCGAACGCGACGTTCATCAGGTTGATGCGTCGCAGTTCGGCGGCCGTCTCTCCGTCGAAGGTAAAGCGGAAGGAACGCCACAGCGCGACGACCGACGCCCACCACGAGGTACCGATGCGATAACAGAGGTCCCAGAGGACCAGAAGCATGAGGTAGACCGGAATCGCGTCCGGCCGTTCGCCGAACAGCGTCTCGACCAGCGGGTTCGCCGCCCGTTCGGGGTCGAACACGAACAGGTGCGTGACCAGCGCGATAAACGCCAGCACCGCGAGCACGACTTCGATGCTCGACCCGAACAGCAGTCGCTGATACGAGTTCGGTAGTCCCACCGAGCGGGTCCTCTCGCCGATACGGACCATCGCTACCGTTCCCACGGCGGCGACGAACACCGCCGCCGTCCCCGCGAGCGCGGCGTGCCAGAGGTCGTACGCCCACGCCAAAAACAGCACCGGGACCTCGAAAATCGCTATCTGGAGCAACACCGCCTGCCAGTCGGTCAGGTCGATGCCGGGGAGCGCACCGACGATGCTCTCGTACACCCAGGTGTCGCCGTACTCCGGTTCGGGTCCTGTCCTCTCGTCGTACTGCTGGTGCTGCATCCTATCTCCGTCCGGTCTTCGCTCAGTTGGTGTTCGGCGCACTCGTCGCGTCCGCGACCGCCGTCGTTTCGGTCTCCTCACCGGTCCCGAGCGCCGGCACGAGTCGCCCACCGACGAACCCCGTCGCACCCGTCACGAGGACCTTCATCGGCTATCACGACGGGCGTGAGTCGGTTAACAGCTCTCGCCGTCACTCGGTGTCGACTCGTCACCACTCCTCGGTCGGCGGCGCGCCGCGCCGCTCTTCGAGCTCCGACCGGTCTGCACGCACCTCCGCGTCGTCGCCGGGTCGGCCCGCTCGCCTCGTCCACGCCTCGATGACCGCGCCGGCCCACGAGTTCGCCTCCAGCGCTCGCTTTCGCCCCCGCTCGGCTTTCTCCCCGTCGACGGCCGTCGTCCCGGGACGCGACCCGACGGCGGCACCGACGAACAGCGCGCGGTCCGCCGCCGCCGTCTCTCCGTCCGCGAGCCGGTCGACGACGCCCGTCAGTTCCTCGGGGTCGGGGTAGACGAACAGCTTCGCACCCAACGCTTGCGGACCGAGCGCGAACCCCCGAAGCTTCTCCGGCGGGTCGTCGTCGAGAAGCCGCTCGCCTCCGTAGCTCCGCTCGACGCGCTCGCACTCGGTCTCGCGGTCCAGCGTGAGGTTCTGTCCGGGGTAGTCGCCGCAGGTCGCGGGGTACAGCTCCGAGCCGTGGATGCGACAGCGAAGCGTCTCGGGGTCGAGAAAGATGCACGTGTCGAGCCACGTCGGGTCGAGACCGAACGGACCGACCGGTTTCGGCGGTTTCCGGAGACCGACGTAGAAGACGGGACCGCCGTCGATGGCGGCGAGGTCGTAGCCGTCGACGGTGACCGAGTTGGTCCTCCCGTCGGCGCGGAACAGCCGCGGCGTCATCGCGTCGGCGAGCCCCTCGTCGAGGAACGTCTTCACCTCGTCGCGCGTCAGCGGCACGAGGTTGTAGGTGTCGTCGAGCGGGTCGCGCCGCCCCCGGCGCTCGTGGTCGAGCGTCTCGGGGGCGACCGGTCGCCAGTCGATGCAGCAGCCGGCGCACCCCTCGCAGTTCACCCTCATACGTCGTCGGTCGGTTCGGCGGCGCATAAACTGTCGTGTGCCGGAGAGGTGTCGCCGCGGCTGTCGCCCCGACGACCGAGTACGGGCACCGTACCCGTTCGACGGACGACGCTAACCGCCGGTAGCGTCGCTCGCCGCCCCGAAGGGGTCTTGTGTCGCCCTCGCTAGTTTTCGGACATGGCGAAGGCACGCTGTGATGGCTGTAATCTCAAAATCCGAATCAGCGGCGGTATCGGCGACTTCTGGAGCTTCAACTACGGGCCCTCCGGGGGGATGGCGCTCGAACTCGCCGACGGCACCGACTGCTTGCTCTGTTTCGACTGTATCGAGCAGCTGCCCGATGACCGGGATGTCACGGCGGCGGACGTGAAGGCGCTGTAGTGTGGCGGCGAGTTCGGAGATCCGCGCCGCCGCCGAGTCGGTGGCTTTAGGCCGCTGCCCGCGGTGGCTCTGCGCGTGAACCCCGAGCGCATCTTCGAGGCCTTCCCCGCGCCGAGTTTCCGCGGCAACCAGGAACAGGCGCTCCGGGACATTCGTGACGCGTTCGCCACCGGCAACGACGTGGTGCTGGTGCGCGCGCCGACGGGCAGCGGCAAGTCGCTGCTCGCGCGGGCCATCGCCGGGTGCGCCCGAACGGTCGAGGAGTCCGAACCGAAACACGCCACCGACGCGTACTACACGACGCCGCAAGTCTCGCAACTCGACGACGTGGAGAGCGAGTCGCTCCTCGACGATTTAAGCATCATCCGCGGCAAGCGCAACTACAGCTGTATCCTCCCGGGCGAGCACGACACGCCCGTCAACCGCGCGCCGTGCGTCCGACAGAAGGGGTTCGACTGCACGGTGCGTCATCGCTGTCCCTACTTCTCGGACCGCGCCATCGCCTCCTCGAAATCCATCGCGGCGATGACGCTCGCGTACTTCATGCAGACCGCAGGAAGCGACGTGTTTCGAAAGCGCGACGTCGTCGTCGTCGACGAGGCCCACGGCCTCGCCGAGTGGGCCGAGATGTACGCGACCATCGAACTGAGCCCGCAAACCGTCCCCGTCTGGGACGACGTGGGCATCCCCGACGTCGCGGACGCGGACGACCCGGTCGAACGCGCGTCCCGCCTCGCGGAGACGCTCTCGGGCGTCTGCGAACGCGCCAAGGACGAACTCCTGGCGAAACCGGAACTCACGCCCGACGAGGCCGCCCGCCGCGACAGGCTTCAGGAACTGCGCTCGGAACTCGACTGGTTCGTCAAGGACTACCGCGACCCGACGAGCGCGACGACGTGGGTCGTCGACCAACCCGGCGGCGAGGGCACCCAGATCGTCATCAAGCCGCTCAACCCCGAGAAGTATCTCCACCACACGGTGTGGGACCGCGGCAACAAGTTTGCGCTTCTGTCGGCGACGATTCTCAACAAGGACGCCTTCTGCCGGCAGGTCGGTCTCAACCCGAAGGACGTCGCGCTGGTCGACGTGCCGCACACCTTCCCCGTCGAGAACCGCCCGCTGTACGACGTGACGCAGGGACGGATGACGTTCGAACACCGCGACGAGACCATCCCGAAAATCGCCCGTCTCGTCGTCCGCCTGATGGCGAAACACCCCGACGAGAAGGGGTTGATTCACGCGCACTCCTACAGCATCCAGGAGCGACTCGCCGAATTGCTCGTCGACTTCGGCGTCGGCGAGCGCGTTCGAACCCACAGTAAAGAGAACCGCGACGCCGAGTTAGACGCCTGGAAGGCGAGCTCCGACCCCGAACTCTTTCTTTCGGTGAAGATGGAGGAAGCGCTCGACCTGAAGGGCGAGCTCTGTCGATGGCAAGTGCTGTGTAAAGCGCCGTACCTCAACACGAGCGACTCACGGGTCGCACGCCGCCTCGAAGAGGGGCAGTGGAGTTGGTACCACCGCGCGGCGCTCCGAACCGTGATTCAGGCGTGCGGGCGCGTCATCCGCGCGCCGGACGACCACGGCGCGACGTACCTCGCCGACTCCAGTCTTCTGGACCTGTTCGAGCGCGCGCGGGCCGATACGCCCGACTGGTTCGCCGAGCAGGTCGACCGGACGAGGAATCCAACACTTCCCGAGTTCGACCCGCGGGCGGCGCTCTCGGGCCTCGACGGCGGCGACACGGGAACGCTGGGTGGGTCGTCGGACTCCGGCGAGCACGCGAACTTCGGCCGCGAGAGCCGCGGCTTCGGCCGCCGTCGTCGACGCGGTAAGAGCGGCGTTCGCTCGAGCGAGGAGGAGCGGAAGAACCACCCGCTGTCGGACGTGTGGGGCGACGGTTGAGGTGTGGGGTGACGGCTGGGTTCGCCTATTCGCCGTCCCAGTCGTTGTGGTCGACCGTCACCCAGTAGACGGCGCCTTCGTATTCGAGTACCCACTGGCCGCTGTACCATCCGCTCGCCCGGTCTTCGGTGAGCTCGAACGCCTTGTGAGCGTGAATCTCGTCTGCGAGCGACCGGAACGCTTCAGTCGCCTCGTCCTCTTGGAACACGCTCTGCTCTTCGATGGCTGTCTCGAACAGGTCGCGTTCGCCGTTCGACAGCCCAGAGAGGGTGAACAGATACTCGTCTCGAATCTGACCGGCGTACTCCGCGGTGCTTCCGGCGACTTCCTCGGCCGTGTATCGGTAGGTTCTGAACTGCGTATACTCGGAATCACCGATACTCAGACCGTACGTTTCGTCGTCGACGACGACGAACTCGTACGCGGGTTCCGGAACAAGTTCGGACTGTTCTTCCTCTGCAACTGAGTACACTCGACTGCCTCCGATCTCCGGTCCGTCGCCGGTCTGTGTCACGTCTCGAAGTTCGAGCAGCTCTCCCACCAGTTCGCGGTCGGGTTCTGGAAGTGCCGACAGTTCGACGCTCTGGCCCTCGGTGTTCGGTGGGTTAAGGTCTAACTCGGCGGTGTACGACTTCCGCCGCTCGACGTCCACCACTTCGTCGGAGAACGTGTAGTACCGCCCCTCGTGCTCGGTCACTCGGGTGGTGTCGGG
Organism: Haloprofundus salinisoli; assembly: GCF_020097815.1. Taxonomy (NCBI): domain Archaea; kingdom Methanobacteriati; phylum Methanobacteriota; class Halobacteria; order Halobacteriales; family Haloferacaceae; genus Haloprofundus; species Haloprofundus salinisoli. The sequence continues at coordinate 1,317,382 of NZ_CP083663.1, read as the reverse complement.
ACGCCACTCGTCCTCAGGGATGGTCACAGAGCCGCTCGTAGCGAGTTCGTGGACGACAGGTGCCGTTTGGTTCGTCACCTGCCGGCTGGTCCGTTCGGCGAGTTCGTCGTCCTCGTCAGCAGTGGAGACGTAGAGGGAGGCGGCGGGTTGGGCGCATCCGGCGAGGCTCACGCCGAGTGCGGTTGCGGCAGTCGCGAGGAACGTGCGGCGACGCATACTCCGATGCTGACAACCAACTGATAAACGCTTTGTGGTCGTCTCCCGCGCGTTCAGAACAGGCTCGCGCCCGCGTAGACGACGGACGACCCGATCATGAGCACGACGAAGAAGATGGCTATCCACTGCTGTCGGTCCATACACCCGCGTTCGGCACACCCCCATTTGTAGCTGTTCACTCACCCGTTGGCAGAATTTGCCGAACACGTATGACACGATTGTTCATTCTCTTACCTCTATGTCCTCCTTATGGAGAATATATTGGACAATCGTCAATCGAATATGCTTCCTACTGATGGGTAGTGGCACGTACTCTCACGATAGCTTTAAATGCACCTATTCTGTATCTCTCCTCGAACGCAGATGCACACTCACTCCCTCACGACGGCGCTGACGCTGTACCGCAGCGGAACCCTGACGCTCGCGCAGGCCGCTTCCCGCGCCGGGAAGTCGCAAGCGGAGTTCCGGAAGGTGCTCGCCGCCCACGGTATCGCGCTCCGTGAGGCCACTCCGTCGTCGTCTGAGTCGGTGACCCCCGCCCGCGCCGACTGAGCGTTTTTACTCCTGACTTCGTCCGATGAACCTCGCGCAGCGATGCGACTCTACTCTCGCGTAGCGACGGGAGTTCCCGACTCTACCGCTTTTACTCGCTCTCCGCTCCGCCCGTCATTTGTCGCCGACGGCGTCCTCGGGGAGGATGTGCAGTCCCGCCCGACTCTTCAGCACCGACACCGTGTCGGCGTCGGGGTCGAAGTACGACGGTCGCGCGATGGTTTTCGACTGGTACGTTTCGGGATCGAGCACCTGCACTGCGTGGTCGTCCTCGACGGCGACGACGGTCGTCTCTTCGGCGTCGTCGACCGAGCCGAGTTCGCGGGCGTCGGGCGTCTCACCCTCCTCGAAGCGCGCCTCGTAGCGGTCGCCCGTCGTCAGTCGCGTCCCCTTCAGGTTCCCCTTGACGCTCCGGACCAGCACCGGCCCCTCCTCGTCGTCGGGGTCGATGACCGTCCCGGGCGTGTAACGCGGCAGACGGACCGCGTAGGTGACGCGGTACACCTCGTTGCCGTCGCTGTCTTCGGTGACGAGCGTCGGGTAGCTCTCGACGTTGCCGCCGAGTTCGCGGGTGATGCGCGTGGCGACCGCCTGCCCCAGTTGGTTCGTCGAGAGTTTGATGTCGGTGCCGTCGGCGACCTCTTTCGACTCGGTGATGAACGCGTTTCGGTCGCCGGCCTCCTCGCGCTTGGCGACGAACTCCTCGGCGATGTCGACCGCCCGCGACTGCTCGTCGGGCGTCGGTTCGCGGCTCTCGGCGCGGATCTGAATCTCGCTGGCGTAGTAGCCGCCGGCGATGCGCCCGCAGCGCTGGCACGTCTCCCGCGAGATGTAGACGGGAACGACGACTTCCTCTTCGACGTACGTCCCGCGGACGACGCCGGAGAATTGACAGTGCATCCGAATCGTGTTCTGGTCGACCTGCTCGGGTTCGACGGCCCACGCCACGTCCCGGGCTTTGAGATGGACGCCCAGCGACTCGCTGACGGCGTCGACGGCGACGTCGGTGTAGTCGCGCGCGCCGACGTCGACCCAGCGGTTGCCGCGGTGGACCGCCCCGCAGTTCGCACAGACCCGGACCGTCACCCGGTCGGGCGCGTCAACGAGGTCGAAATCCTCGAAGTAACACGCGTTGCAGAGCACCTCGTCGCGTTCGCGCGGCGCACCCGGCAGCGGTTCGGACCGCTCCTCGACCGGGTTTCCGCAGCGCGGACAGAACTCGCGCGTTTGACTCATTGTCCAGGCTAAGCCGCTCGGATGTTTAAGACCGACGACTACCGCGTCCCGCCGCCCGAGTCCCCGTCTTCAGGTGCGCTCGACGCGCATCCGCTCGCCGTTCACGGCTCGTACGACTCCAGCATCGCCCGCGCCTCCTCGTTCGACACCTGTTCGAACGACCGGTAGTACTGGCCGACCGCGCCAAACTCCCTCGGCGACTGGACGCAGACGAACGCGTCGAACTCACCCGCGAGCCGTGATTCGGCGTCTCCGGGGGCGACCGGAACCGCGAGGGTGACGTGCGCCGTCCCGGCGTTTCGTATCTGCCGGAGGCAGGCGATGGCCGTCGCGCCCGTTGCGATGCCGTCGTCGACGAGGACGACTCGTTTGTCCTCCAGTTCCGGCACTGGCTTTCCTCCACGGTAGGACGCGACCTTCTCGCGGGCGTTCTCGGCTTCGTTCTCGCGGACCTTCTCGACGTACGCCGACGACACGCCGAGGTGGTCGATCAGCTCGTCGTTCAACCAGACGCTCCCGTCGCCCGCGACGGCTCCGATGGCGAGCTCCGGGTTGCCCGGCGCGCCGAGTTTCTCCGCGACGACGACGTCGAGAGGAACGGCGAGTCGGTCGGCGGCGGCGCGGCCGACCGGGAGTCCGCCGCGCGGAATCGCAAGCACGAGGTCGGATTCGACGTCCCGTCGTTCGAGCAGGTCGGCCAATCGCTCGCCCGCGTCGGTTCTGTCGTCGAACACCATACGCTACGGTGTGCCACTCGGTCGCAAAAACCCACCGCGGGTCAGTCCGCGAGGAGGTCAGGTTCGGCGACCGATTCGTCGGCCGCCTCGCGCCACGGGTGAGCGGGTCGCCAGTCGAGCAGGCGGTCGGCTTTCGCCGTCGACAGCGCGGACGCCTCGCCGTCGAGGTCGGTGTTCTCGGGGAGTGCGCCGAACTGTTCCTCGATCGCGTCGAGCGTCGCGACGCCGAGATAGTTCTCGGCGGCGACGGCGTGGAACGCTTCGTGGCCGTCGAACTCGGTGTCGAGCGCCGTCGCAACGAGCGACGCCACGTCGCGCACGTCGACGTAGGACCAGAAGTTACCGACGCCGACGTCGAGGTCGAGTTCCGAGAGCGGTCGGTCCTCCCGAAGATCGTCTCGGTCGCGGCAGTTGTACTCGCCAGGGTACTGAATCCACGACGGGCGAACCGAGGCGACCGAGACGCCGTAGCGACGGACGACCATCTTCGCAATCTCCTCGCCGACGACTTTTGAGGTGCCGTACGGGTCCTCGGGTCGCATCGGATGGGCTTCGGTGACGGGAAGTTCGTCGGGTAGCGGCGTCTCGCGGGCGAACGGGAAGCCGTAGGCGCTCTCGCTCGACGCCCAGACGATGTTGGCCCCTCGCCGCGCAGCGGCGACGAGCACGTTGTACGTCGCCATCGTGTTCGTCTCGAACACCCGGCCGCCTGCGTGGCGCGTCGGCGACGGGAGCGCCGCCCAGTGGACGACGGCGACGGGGTCGAACTCGGAGACGAGGTCGAACGTCTCCCCGCGGTCGGTCAGGTCGGCGGCCCGGAAGTCGATTCGCGGGCGCTCCGACACCTCGAAGCCCGGTTGCGACAGGTCAATGCAGAGTACGTCGTAGTCCTCGGCGAGTCGGTTGACGACCCAGCGACCCGAACGGCCGAGTCCGCCGGTGACGAGTACAGTGTCCATATCGCTCGAAGGGACGACGGCGGCAAGTAGCCTCGCCCGTCCCGTCAGGGTTGCCGAAGTCGGTTCGGATGGGTGGTTGTGGTCGTCCGCGACCGACGAACCGTCGGCTTCCGCCGTCGGTTTTCGAGTATCGCACTATCTGGCCCCCGTTTCCGACAGGGTTTATGCTTCGCAGACGGTATGTTTGAGTATGGAATGGAAACCCGACTGGGGGCTTCGCGGGCGCATGGCGCTCACGATGTTCCTCCTGTTCGCCCTCTACATCGCCTTCGTGGGGGTACTCTCTCAAATCGGATACACGTCCATGCTGATATTCGTGGGCATCTTCTTCCTCGCCCAGTTCTTCTTCAGCGACAGGCTCGCACTGTACAGCATGGGCGCGAAGAAGGTCAGCGAGGACGAGTATCCGCAGCTACACGCGATGGTCGGCCGGCTCTGCCAGCAGGCGGACCTCCCGAAACCCGACGTCGCCGTCGCGCAGTCGCGCGTCCCGAACGCGTTCGCGACCGGTCGGAGTCAGAAGAGCTCCACCGTCGCCGTCACAACGGGGCTGCTGCAGACGCTCGACCAGGAGGAGTTGGAAGGCGTGATGGCCCACGAACTCGCGCACGTGAAGAACCGCGACGTGATGGTGATGACCATCGCGTCGTTCCTCTCGACGGTCGCGTTCATGATCGTCCGCTGGGGCTTCTGGTTCGGCGGCGGCAGCCGCCGCGAGGGGGGTGCGCCCATCATCGTGGCCATCCTCGTCTCGCTCGTCGTGTGGATCGTCTCGTTCCTGCTCATCCGAGCGCTCTCGCGCTACCGCGAGTACTCTGCCGACCGCGGCGGGGCGACAATCACCGGCAAGCCCGGGGCACTCGCCTCCGCGCTGCTGACCATCGACGGCCGGATGGACAACGTTCCGAAGGAGGACCTGCGCGAGCAGTCGGAGATGAACGCGTTCTTCATCATCCCCATCCGCAGCGGCTTCATCGGCAAAATCGCCAGCACCCACCCCTCCACCGAGAACCGCGTCGAGCGCCTCCGTCAACTGGAGCGCGAGATGGAAGGGTTCTGAGCGAACTTCGCGGTAGACGTCCTGTTTTCCGTCTCCTGTCACCCCGACGGCGTCTCCGTCGGATCGCCCGCCAGACAGAAACGTCCTAACCAGCGGAGCACTGATGGGTAGCCATGGGACTGTTCGACTCGATTCGCTCCGTGCTGGGACTCCGCGCGGAGGCGGACGCGACGCGCGCGGCCGACCCCGAGGACCTCTTCGGGATGTCGACGGCGTACCTGACGATGGAAGCTGATCTCGGCTACGACCACGTCGGCGCGGCGGCGCTCTGTTTCTCGTCGGTCGATAGCACGGACTTCGCCGAGACGCTCGACGAAGTCGAGGCCATCCTCCACGCCGGCAGCGAGGAGACGGGGACGACGTTCCGTCGCCACGAAGACAGCCACGGCTACCAGTGGGTAGTGCTGGAGGACAACGACCCCGAGGACCTCGTGACGAGTATCCACTTCGCCGCCGACGAGTTCATCGAACGCGGCTACGGCTCTCGTCTCCTCGCGGCGGTGTTCGGCTTCGAGAAACCCGACGAGAACGTCCACGCGTACTGGATCTACTCGTTCCGCCGCGGCGCGTACTACCCGTTCGCCCCGCAGACGGGCCACGAGCGTAACCAGCGCGTCGAGTTCAAACTGCAATCCGTCCTTGACGGCGAACTCGGCATCGAGGACGACGAACGCTACTGGTACCCGCTGTGGCCGGATTCACGCGGCGGCCACCCCTGGGACTGACGCGCGCCTCTCGAACTCTTCGCTTTTGAACGTTCTCGGCCGTTACCCGACGAACCCCGCGCTCGCCTCCATTTTCACTTTCACTTCCCTGTTAACGAGGCTTTATATCCGGTGGGGCGCAAGCCGGATGTACAATGGCAGATGACGACCTCGAAAACCTCCCCGGCGTCGGCCCCGCGACCGCAGACAAACTCATGGAAGCCGGCTACCGGACGTACGAGAGCATCGCCGTCGCGAGTCCGAGCGACCTCGGCTCGAAGGCCGACATCGGCGAGAGCACGGCCAACGACGTAGTCCTCGCCGCCCGCGACGCCGCCGACATCGGCGGCTTCGAGACCGGTTCGACGGTGCTCGAACGCCGTCAGACCATCGGCAAACTCAGCTGGCAGATTCCGGAAGCCGACGACCTCCTCGGCGGCGGACTCGAAACCCAGTCTATCACCGAGGTGTACGGCGAGTTCGGTGCGGGTAAATCGCAGATCACGCACCAGATGGCCGTCAACGTCCAACTCCCGAAGGAACAGGGCGGTCTCCGCGGTTCCTGTATCTTCGTCGACTCCGAAGACACGTTCCGCCCCGAGCGAATCGACGACATGGTGCGCGGCCTCGACGACGACGTGCTGCAGGCGACGATGGACGATCGCGAAATCGAGGGCACTCCGGCCGACGACGACGCGATGGAGGAACTCATCGACGACTTCCTCGACAAGATTCACGTCGCGAAGGCGTTCAACTCCAACCACCAGATGCTGCTGGCCGAGAAGGCCGAGGAACTCGCCAGCGAACACACTGACACGGAGTGGCCGGTTCGCCTCCTCTGTGTCGACTCGCTGACGGCGCACTTCCGCGCCGAGTACGTCGGCCGCGGGAACCTCGCCGACCGCCAGCAGAAGCTCAACCGCCACCTCCACGACATCGACCGCGTCGGCAACCTCCACAACTGCGTGATCATCGTGACGAACCAGGTGTCCGCCAACCCCGACGCGTTCTTCGGCGACCCGACCCAGCCCATCGGTGGGAACATCCTCGGCCACAAGTCGACGTTCCGGATGTACCTCCGCAAATCGAAGGGCGACAAGCGTATCGTCCGCCTCGTCGACGCGCCGAACCTCCCCGACGGCGAAGCCGTCATGCGCGTCAAAAACGAAGGCCTGAAGCCCGAATAGTCCTCGAAAACTCTCTCTAACTGTTCCGGGTGATGCTGAGATTCAGCATCTCCCCGCCGCACGTCGAACAGTGTCCCGGCGGCGCGTTCGTCCGTAGCCGTCGGCCGCAGTCGGCGCATTCGTATGTCTGTGTGGGGTGTTGTGCCATGACAGTGATACGGGCTGTGACGACGTATCTGTTCGTATCGTCGTCCCGCGCTGAAAGAGAGAACCGCGAGAAGAGTCCTGCTAGCGGTTCTGTACGGTCACCGAGTCCCGACGCCGCTTCGTTCCTCACTCCTCGGTGACGGTTCTGTCGAGGTCGTCGAGTTCGCCTTCGTGGAGTTTTGCGCCGTCCTGGGCGACCTGTCGCGCGAGCACCGCGCACTTGATTCGCATCGGACTGATGTCGACGCCGAGCATCTCGGTCACGTCGTCGGTGTCCATCGCTGCCAGTTCGTCGAGCGTCCTCCCCTGCAGTTTCTCCGAGAGCAGACTGGCGCTGGCCTGCGAGATGGCACAGCCGTCGCCGGTGAAGGAGACGTACTCGATGGTCTCGCCGTCGTCTTCGAGGCGAACGTCGACCTTGATGGTGTCCCCGCAGGAGGGGTTCTCGCCCACGTGTGAGAACGTCGGGTCCTCCATCTCGCCGTAGTTGCGCGGGTTCTTGTAGTGGTCGAGAATCTGCTGCCGGTACATGTCCGAGCCCATACCCATAGTTGCCTCCGGGTAGGCCAGTGTGACGCAAAAGGGTTCCGGGGCGCTCGCAGGGCGTCTCCGGAACTCAGCGCGCCGCCAGCCTCTCTCCGAGCTCGTCGATACCAACCCGGTCGACGCTCGCCTTCTCCGAGGCGGGCGGCGACTCCGAAATCCCTCTCCCCGTGGCCACCGCGACCACGTCGTCGTCGGCGTCGAGTTCGCCGTCGGCCGCGAGCCGCCGAATCGCCGCGAGCGACGTCGCCGACGCGGATTCGACGCTCAGACCGCCGGATTCGGCTATCGCCCGCCGCGCCGCGCGTATCTCGTCGTCCGAAACGGCGACGACACCGCCGCTGGTTTCTCTTGCGGCCGTGAGCGCCCGGGTCCCGCTCGGCGGGTCGGCGTTGGCGATGGAGTACGCGACGGTTTCGCCGCCCTCCACGGGTGAGACTCCCTCGTCGCCCGCGGCGAACGCCTCGGCGATGGGCGCGCACGCGGCGGCTTGCGCGAAGTACAGCCGCGGCACTCGGTCGATGGCACCTACCGCCTCCAGTTCTCGAAGCGCTTTCCAGACGCCGCTTGCGTGGCCGCCGCTGCTGACCGGGAGGACAATCGCGTCCGGAACCTCGGGCGCGAACGCCTCGCATAGTTCGAGCGCCGTCGTCTTCTGTCCCTCGACGCGCAGCGGCACGTCGGAGTTGTAGAACGGGATTCCGAGTTCCGCGCCGAGTTCGAGCGACCGGTCGTAGAGCTCGGCGTAGTTCCCTCTCACTCGAAGGAGCGTCGGTCCGTACTGCGAGATGAGCGCGATGCGCGACTCGGGGATGTCGTCGGGGACGAGCACGACGCAGTCGAGACCCGCGCTCGCGGCGTTCGCGGCCGTACTCATCGCCATGTTGCCGTGCGAGACGGTGCCGACGGTATCGGCACCTGATTCGAGCGCCGCCGCGACGCCGAGTGCGCTGCCTCTGTCTTTGAAACTCCCGGTCGGGTTCGACCCCTCGTCTTTCAGGTGGAGACGCACGCCGGCGAACTCGTCGAGTCGGGGAAGGCGAAGCAGCGGCGTTCCTCCGGCCGCGTCGGCGACGCCGCCAGGTGACTCGAACGGAAGCAACTCGGCGTAGCGCCACATCCCCGGGTCGTCGACGACGGCGTTCCAGTCGAAGTCGAGGGGGTCGCTGTCGAGCCACAGCGGTTCGCCGCAGTCACAGTGCGTCGCGGGGGCGTCGGCCGTCGCGCCGCAGGCGTAGCAGGTGCGCTCGGTCATGAGTAATCGGTGTCGGGCGAGGCGGGATAAGCGACGCGTTCGAGCCAACTGCTGATCGACGAGGGCGGAACGCTCATTCTCCAGACGATTGTACCGAGCGTATGGTCCTCGAAAGTACGGTCCCCGCTCGCGGCGAGTCCATCTCCGTGTCGCGCGTCGTCGAAGAGGACCACCCCGAACGGTTCGACTACGACGAGGAGACGGGCGAGTTCCGGTATCCGGCGGCGATAGGTGGAGGTGGCCGTGTCGCCAGATACGGTACCACGTCGTACAAGACGTTAGCTGGCGGGAAGGCGGCCGAACTAGCACTGTGGAGCGCACTCGACGTGACGAAAAAGCGGCTTGGAGACGGCGTAGAGGGCCTGGGGAGTAGCGGCGTCGTGTACGTCGACGACGAACGAACCATCATACTCGCGCTCCAGTCGTCGCTGGACCGCGAGGGGAGAGTCGTCTTCGAACCGAACGTCACCCTCGACGAGGTAGTCGAAGTTGCACCCAGAGAAGTCCACTCAACCGTCGAGTGGTTGAGTCGAACCTACGAAGCGGTCGTCCCGGTCGTCGTAGAAGAGACTGCGATTCAGTGACCCAGAATCAGCCGAACAGCTGTCGCGCCTCGTCCACTGCGTTGACCAAGACGTCTATCTCCTCGCGCGTGTTGTACAGATAGAACGACGCGCGCGTGGAGGCCGCGATGCCGAGCGTCTGGTGCAGCGGTTGCGTACAGTGGTCGCCCGCGCGGATGGCGACGCCGTAGTCGTTGACGATGCTGGAAAGGTCGTGGGCGTGGACGCCGTCGAGGTTGAACGCGACGAGGCCGCCGCGGTCGTCGCCCGGCGGGCCGTAGATCTCCACGTCGTCGAACGCGGTCAGTTCGTCGTAGGCGTACTCGGCCAGTTGCTCCTCGTGGGCCTGGATGTTCTCCATCCCGATGTCGTCGAGGTAGTTGATGGCGGCGTGGAGGCCGATTCCCTGAGCGATGACGGGCGTGCCGGCTTCGAACTTCCACGGGAGGTCCTCCCACGAGGCGTCGTCGTAGCTGACGCGCCGAATCATGTCGCCGCCGTACAGATACGGCTCCATCGTTTCGAGAATCTCCTGCTTCCCGTAGAGGACGCCGATACCGGTCGGGCCGCACATCTTGTGCCCAGAGAAAGCGAAGAAGTCGGCGTCGATGGCCTGCACGTCGACCGGTCGGTTCGGCACCGACTGCGCGCCGTCGACGAAGATGTACGCGCCGTGGTCGTGCGCGAGGTCGGCGAGCTCCGAGACCGGGTTAATCGTTCCAAGCGTGTTCGAGACGTGGACGACGCTCACCATCTTCGTCGAGTCGTCGACGAGTTCGCGCGCGTGGTCCATGTCGAGTCGGCCCTCGTCGTCGACGCGGATGAATCGGACGTCAGCGCCCGTCTTCTTGCCGATCTGCTGCCACGTGACGAGCGAGGCGTGGTGCTCCATCTGCGTGAGGACGACGCTGTCGTCGGGGCCGAGTTCGTTCAGCCCCCACGCGTAGGCGACGAGGTTCTCGCTCTCGGTGGTGCTCTTCGTGAAGATGACCTCTTCTCGACCCTCCGCGCCGATGAACTCCGCGACGCGGTCGTGTGCTTCCTCGTACGCCACCGACGCTTCCTGACTGAGGTGGTGGATGCCGCGGTGGACGTTCGAGTTGTAGGTGCGGTAGTAGTCGGCGATGGCGTCGACGACCTGGTCGGGCTTCTGACTCGTCGCGCCGTTGTCGAGGTAGACCAACGGCGTGTCGTCGCCCTCGTCGGGACCGGGTATCGTCACGTCGCCGCCGACCTTCCGCTTCAGGATGGGAAAGTCCTCGCGGATCGCGTCGACGTCGATGGGGTACGACTCCTGCGTACTCATTGTCGGATTGCAGGGGACCGAGCACTAACATCCCTTCGGTCTGGTGGGGACGCGTAACCGTTCGTCGTTACGTTCCGGACCGTCGTGGCGGCCCCGTCGGCACGCGAGCCGTCGGGTGCTTCCGCCACGACAACTCTTATCACTTATACAACCGATGATACTTCATGGACGATATCTTCGCCGCTCGGCTGATGTCAACGTCGCTGTGCACGGTCACGCCCGACACGCTCGTCGAGGAGGCGGCCAAGACGATGATGGACAGCGACATCGGCTCGGTGCTCGTCGTCGACGAGGAGAACCATCTCGAAGGCATCCTCACCTCCACCGACTTCGTCCAGATCGTCGCCGAGCGACAACCGAAAGACGAGACTCCGGTGTCGGCGTACATGTCGCGCGACCCCATCACGACGACCGCGCAGACGCCGATCAGAGACGTCGCCGACAGTATGATCGAACACGGCTTCCATCACCTGCCGGTCGTCGACGGCGACGACCTCATCGGTATCATCACCACGACGGACTTCGCGGCGTACCTCTCGCAGGCTCGGACGCCGAGTCCGACGTAGTCGCGCGCGCGAAGAGTCGACTTTTCTCGGAACCGGCGTTACCGCATCCAGAGCAGCTGCGCGTGGCGCGTCTCGCCGACGTCCAACACCGTCTCTTCGTCGATGATACCGGCATCGACGGCGACGCCGACGGCCTCCTCGCCGACGATGTTCGCCACCGTCGCTCGGGTGAGGCTGTCGACGACGCCCTCGGCGTCGGTCTCTTCGGCGTCGTCGCCGCCGTAGAACTCCTCGGTGACGGTCAGCGACACGCGCCCGTTCTCGTACGTCTCGCCGATGCAGTCGGGGTCGCAGACGGAGACGAGCAGTCCTTCCGGCGTCTGGCGTTCGCGGACCAGCATCAGAACTCCTCGACCATCTCCTGTTCGACCTGCTCGCGGAGTTCGTCGGCCTCCGCTTGCACCTCTTCGGCTTCCTCCAACTGGCCGATCTCTTCGAGCGCCATCGCCTTCTCCTCTAAGATGTCGGCGTTGCGCATGCCGAGACGGAGCGCGTTGTCGTAGGCGTTGATGGCGTCCTCGTAGAGGCCGCGCTCCGAGAGGAAGAAGCCGCGGTTGTACCACGCCTGGGGGAACCGCGGGTCGATTTCGACGGCGCGCTCTGCGTGGTCGAGCGCGTCTTCGACCTCGCCGAACTCCCAGAGCGCGTACGCGAGGTTCGTCTCGGCGGTGGCGGCGTGTTCGGAGCGCTCGTCGATGCGGAGCGCCTCGCGGTACGCGCCGATGGCCTCGTCGAACTCCTCGAGTTCCGCGTGGGCGACGCCCTTGTTCACCCATGCCTCCTGAGCTTCGAGGCTCTCTTCCTCGGCGAACTGCGCCGCGCGGGCGAACGTCTCGGTCGCCTCCTCGAAGCGGTTGATCTGCATGTAGGAGAGGCCGACTTCCATCAGACTCGTCACATCGACGTCGTCGCGGTCGACGTTCCGTCGGTCGAGGATGTCTGAGAGGACGCGGGAGTCGACAGGGTCGACTTTCGAGGGGTCGACTTTCAACTCCGGCGGGTCGAGCGTGAAGTCGTCGTAGGCATCGTCGAACCCCTGGCCCTCGGAGTAGCGATGCTCTCGGTCGCCGTCGTCGGTCATAACCCGGCTTTGGCGACGGCGCTGGTTAAGCGCTACGTCCCGCCGGCGTCTCAGCGCGACACATCGCCGTCTCCGCTCGCCGCGGTACGTCGCTCCCGATACCGAAGCACCGCACGCTCTTTCATCTTCGCCTCTATCATCACGTCGGCACCGGTACCGTAGGTCCGAATCGGACCGCGGACGTAGTCGCTGTGGCTCTGCGGGCGGACCGTCGGGTCGCCCGCGTGGAGTCGTCGCGATTCGCTGTAGTGGATGATCGGCGTCGTCTCCCACGTGTCGGCGGCCAACCGCGCCGCTTCTCGCCGGCTCAGCCCGCGGTGCGTGAACTGGTGGTGGAGTTCGTCGTACGTCACCGGAATGCCGGCCTCGTCGGCGACGTCATCGGACGACGTCCGATGGGCTGTCGGGCTCCGTCCGGCGACGACGTCGACCAGTTCGGAGACGCTCCACAGCGACTCGGTGTCGTCGTTCTCGACGGTCAGCCGGCTCCGGACCGACTCCGAGAGACGGTCGAGGTTCTCGCAGAACCGTCGGCCGGTCGCCTCCTTGTCGCCGTAGTGAGCGCCGATGTGGACGTTGATCGCGTTGTACGGCGTCCGCGATAGCCCCATGGCGTCCATGAGCGCGCCGTGGTTTTCGAGGTCGACGACCGCGTTGTCGACGACGGAGCCGTCGGGACTCGCCAGTTTGACGAAGTGACTCGGATGGAAAGTCAACCGGACGTCGTGGTCGGCGGCGAGCGCGCCGACGGCCTCGAGTTCCTCGCGGACGGCGGCCGCGTTCGGGAGGTCGCCGAGGTCGTACTGGCTGTACCACGGCAGGAGGTCCGAGGTGATTCGGTAGAACCGGATGTCGTGGTCGAGATTCCACTCGACGATTCGCCGCAGGTCGCGGCAGTTTCGCTCGGCCAGCTCCCCGGCGTACGGGAGGCCGCGCTCCTCGAACGTCGCCTGTCGCATCCCGCGGTTCGCTCTGACGCCCTCCTCGCGGAGGGTCGTGTTCATCGCGGCGTAACCGTATCTGGTCATCGTGGTGGGTGCGGTCGAAGAACCGCTACACTCTCCAGTAGGGCCGCGCGCGGGTAAGTTCACTGTCGCCCCGAATCGAAAGTGAACCTCGACGCCGATTTCGGGCGATTTAGGCGCGGTAACGTGCGTCTCTCGACCGGCTCGTTCACTTTCACCCCCCAGTTACCGACGATTTATCCCCGGTGGGTGGTAACCGGTTACATGGCAGCGACGAACCTCGAACGGCTCCCGGGCGTCGGCCCGGCGACGGCCGAGAAACTGAACGCGGCCGGCTACGACTCCTACCGAACGCTGGCGGTTGCGAGCCCCGCCGAAATCGCTGGAGCGGCCGACATCGGCGAGACCGCCGCCGGCGACATCGTCCACGGCGCACGCGAGTTCGCAGACGTCGGTCGATTCGAGACCGGCGTCGAGATGCTCCGACACCGAAAGCAGGTCGGCAAACTCCGGTGGGGAGTGCCCGAGGTCGACGACCTCCTCGGCGGCGGCGTCGAAACGCAGTCCATCACCGAGGCGTACGGCGGTTACGGCGTCGGCAAATCGCAGGTCACTCACCAACTCACCGTCAACGTACAACTGGCGCGCGACCACGGTGGCCTCGAAGGCAGGGCCCTGTTCGTCGACACCGAGAACACGTTCAGGCCCGAACGCATCGACGAGATGGTCCGCGGGCTCGACGACCGGACGCTTTCGGCCGAACTCGACCGCCGCGGCATCGGCGGGTCGCCGACGGACGACTGGGCGATGGACGCGCTCGTCGGCGACTTCCTCGACCGAATCCACGTCGCGGAGGCGTACAACTCCGACCACCAGATGTTGCTGGCCGAGAACGCCCGGGAGCTCGTCTCGGAGGCCGAAGACACCGAGTGGCCGGTTCGACTGCTCTGTGTGGACTCGCTGACGGCACACTTCCGTGCCGAATATCTCGGGCGCGGGGCGCTCGCAGCGCGACAGCAGAAGCTCAACCGCCACATCCACGACCTGCTCCGTATCGCGCACCTCTACAACGTAGCGGTCGTCGTCACGAACCAAGTCCAGAGCAACCCCGACGCGTTCTTCGGCGACCCGACTCGGCCCATCGGCGGGAACATCCTCGGCCACGCCTCCTCGGTTCGCCTCTACCTGCGGAACGCCAGAGGTTCGAAGCGGGTCGTCAAACTGGTCGACGCGCCGAATCTCCCGGACGGCGAAGCGGTCATGCGTGTCGAGGGGTCGGGACTGTGCGCCGAGTGAGCCGACCGGCAACGACTCGTAGCGAACAGACGGTGCGTCGATATCGTGCCGTCCGCGGGGGGCGCACCGCGCTCTCGCCTCGACCGCCCCGCGGCCGCGCCTAGCTCACGGTCGGTGGTGGTCCCGTCACCGCGGATAAACGTTCGTCCGAAACGACGCCCGTCGTCCGCGCTCGGCCCCCGACGCTTAACGCGCTCCTCGTCGCACGTTCGCACATGCGACTGTTCGTCAGCATCGACCTACCTCGTTCGTTCGCCGACGCCGTCGCCACCGTCCAAGCCGACCTCCGCGACGCCGAGGGGTTGCGCTTCGTCGACCCGACGCAGGCGCATCTCACGTTGAAATTTCTCGGCGAAACCGACGAGAACCGGCTTGAGGAGGTAGAGGAAGCGCTCGAATCGGCCGTCGACGCCGCGGGCGTCGACCCGTTCGAGGCGACGGTCGGCGGGTTGGGCGTCTTCCCGTCGCTCGACTACATCAGCGTCGTCTGGCTCGGTCTCGAAGCGGGCGGCGAGGAGACGACGCGCCTCGCCGAGGCCATCGAGCGAGCGACGACCGCCATCGGCTTCGAACCGGAGTCCCACGAGTTCACGCCGCACGCCACCCTCGCGCGGATGGACGACGCCCGCGGGAAAGACGTCGTCCGCCGCGTCGTCCGCGAGACGGACCCGACGGTCGGCACGTTCCGCGTCGAGCAGATTCGACTGAAGGAGAGCGTGCTCGGCCCTGACGGTCCGGAGTACTCGACGGTGAGTCGATTCTCGCTCTGAGCGCGGCGTCGTGGCCGCTTGCCTCTCACCCGTGCCGTTCCTGCGGTTCTTTCAGGCGCACCTCCTCGTCGTTCATCTCCATGACGTGCTCGCGGTGGAGTCTGCTGTCGTCGTCGGACTCCCACCCGAGCATCTGCATCAGTCCCTCGGTGATGCTGCTCCCGCGCTCGACGTCCGCGTACTCGTCGTTGTCGCCAACGAGTTCGATAGTGCCGACGTCGTTGCCCTCGTGGTCGACGACGCGCTTTCCCTCGTCTTCGCCGCGGAAGTTACGCGACATATCGTGGGTTCGGTCGCGACCCAAATGTATCTAATGACATCGAATGACACACCGACGCTGGCAGCACATCGCACAGTTCGCCTCTCCGACGGATTCGCGGGAGGCGGGGCCAAAGGAACAAGATTTTATGTCGCGCAGCGGAATCCACTGCTACTATGAGTAAAAAATCGAAGGCCAAGAAGAAGCGGCTGGCGAAACTGGAGCGCCAGAACAGCCGCGTCCCGACGTGGGTCATGCTGAAGACGGACATGCAAGTCACGCGAAACCCCAAGCGCCGCAACTGGCGGCGAAGCGACACTGACGAATAATGAGCGCGAGTGATTTCGAAGAGCGGGTCGTCACCGTCCCGCTCCGCGGCGTCAAGAAAGTCGCCGTCCAGAAGCGCGCCGACCGCGCGATGAGCATCATCCGCCAGCACCTCGCGAAGAACTTCAACGTCGACGAAGACGCCGTCCGACTCGAACCCTCGCTCAACGAGGCCGTCTGGTCGGAGGGTCGACAGAACCCGCCGCGGAAGCTCCGCGTCCGCGCCGCGCGGTTCGACGAGGACGGCGAGGCCATCGTCGAGGCCGAACCGGCCGAGTAAACGGTGCTCCGCGCCTCCTTCGCCGGGTCGCCGTACGTCGGCGTTTTCGCGCGCGCGACGAACGACTGTCTGCTCGTCCGGCCGGACGCGGACGACGAACTCGTCTCGGCGCTGGCCGACGAGTTCGGCGTCCCCGCAGTGCCGACTACGGTCGGCGGGTCGGGCACCGTCGGCGCGCTGGCGATGGGCAACGAGAACGGCATTCTCGTCTCCGGTCGCGCGACCGACCGCGAACGCGAACGCATCGCCGATACCGTCGACCTCCCGGTCGTGCCGCTCCCCGGCCGCATCAACGCCGCCGGTAACGTCGTTCTCGCCAACGATTACGGCGCGTGGGTCCACCCCGACCTCGACGACGAGGCCGTCGCCGCCGTCGAAGAAGCGCTCGACGTGCCGGTCGAACGCGGCGACCTCGGCGACGTCCGGACCGTCGGGACGGCGGCCGTCGCCAACAACACGGGCGTGCTCTGTCACCCGAAATCCCGGGAACCGGAACTGGAGGCGCTCGAAGAACACCTCGACGTCTACGCCGACATCGGCACCGTCAACTACGGCGCGCCGCTGGTCGGCTCCGGCCTCGTCGCCAACGACGACAGCTACGTCGTCGGCGAGGAGACCACCGGTCCCGAACTCGGGCGTATCGAGGAGACGCTCGGCTACATCGACTGAGATCCGCCGACTTTTCGCGGCCGCGTCTCCGCCTTCGAGCGCCCCGCTCGACTCTCCGAGTAGGAAGATACTTCCCGCTCGCTACCCCACGCTTTTCCATGAGTCAGTTTACTGTACGCGGCCGCTTCCGAAGCCGCGACGGGTATCGAACGTTCAACAAGGAAATCGAAGCCGAGAACGAGAACGTCGCCCGCGAGTACGCACTCTCGCGGTTCGGCAGCGAGCACGGTCTCAAGCGCATGCAGATCGAACTCGACGAGGTGTCCGAACGATGATGGGCGGCGGCGGCGGACAGCAGCAACTTCAGCAGCTCTCACAGGAACTGCAGGCCATCGACGAGGAGATCGAGGAGCTGGAAGCAGACGTCTCAGACCTCGAACAGGAAAAGACCGAGATGGACGAGGCCATCGAGGCGCTGGAGACGCTCGAAACCGATTCGACGGTCCAGGTCCCGCTCGGCGGCGGCGCGTACGTCCGTGCGGAAGTTCAGGATATCGACGAAGTCGTCGTCAGCCTCGGCGGCAACTACGCGGCCGAACAGGAGCGCGACGGTGCCATCGAGGCGCTCCGCAGCAAGCAGGACGCCGTCGACGAGCGTATCGCGGGCGTCGAAGGCGAGATCCGCGACCTCGAAGACGAGAGCGGCGAGATCGAACAGCAAGCCCAGGAACTTCAACAGCGCCTCCAGCAGCAGCAGATGCAGCAGATGCAGCAGATGCAGCAGGAGGAAGGCGACGACCAGTAACTCACGATACCCCCCATGTTCGACGGACTCAAGAAGAAGCTCAACAGCTTCCGCGAAGACGTTGAGGAGACCGCCGAGGAGAAAGCCGAGGCCGAAGGAGTCGAAGCGGCCGACGCGGAGACGGACGCGGTCGATGCGGACGCCGCGGAAACGGCCGAACCGGCCGACGCGAGCGCGGAGTCCGTCGCCGACACCGAGACGAACGACGCAGTCGAAAACGGCGCGACGGAGACGTCGGACCCCGTGCGCACCTCGGCCCGAGGAGCCGAAGCAGACACCGTCGCCGAAGCGACCGAGACGGCCGAACCGGACGAGAGCGCACCCTCGGCGCAGGCGGTCGCCGCCGAGGCCGACGCCGCCGAGGCCGACGCCGCCGAGGCCGTCGCCGACGAGACCGCGGAGTCGTCTCCCGAACCGGTTCCCGACGAGTCCGTCGACGAACAGGAGGAAGAGCGCTCGGGTCCCGGTCGACTGAAGCGTGCGGCGGCGTTCGCCACCGGTCGCATCATCATCGAGGAGGAGGACCTCGAACAGCCGCTGTGGGAACTGGAGATGGCGCTGCTCCAGAGCGACGTCGAGATGGGCGTCGCCGAGCAGATGCTCGACACGATCCGCGAGAAGATGCTCGGCACCACACGCAAGCAGGTGCAGACGACCGCGCAACTCGTCGAGGAGGCGTTACACGACGCGCTGCTCGACGTCATCAGCGTCGGCCAGTTCGATTTCGACCAGCGTATCGCCGAGGCCGACAAGCCCGTCACCATCATCTTCACCGGCGTCAATGGCGTCGGAAAGACGACGAGCATCGCCAAGCTCTCGGAGTACTTCGAGAAGCAGGGCTACTCGACGGTGCTCGCCAACGGCGACACGTACCGCGCCGGCGCGAACGAGCAGATTCGCAAGCACGCCGAGAACCTCGACCGGAAGCTCATCGCCCACGAGCAGGGCGGCGATCCGGCGGCGGTCATCTACGACGGCGTCGAGTACGCCGAGGCCCACGACATCGACATCGTCCTCGGCGACACCGCCGGTCGGCTCCACACCTCCAACGACCTGATGGCGCAATTGGAGAAGATCGACCGCGTCGTCGGCCCGGACATGACGCTGTTCGTCGACGAGGCCGTCGCCGGACAGGACGCGGTCCAGCGCGCGAAGAAGTTCGACGAGACCGCCGAGATCGACGGTGCGATTCTGACGAAAGCCGACGCCGACTCCTCGGGCGGCGCGGCCATCTCCATCGCCTACGTCACCGGCAAGCCGATTCTCTTCCTCGGCACCGGCCAGGAGTACGACGACATCGAGCGGTTCATCCCCGAAGAGCTCGTCGCGAGCCTCCTCGAAGACGAGGAGTAGCGCTCGGCAGTCCTCTCTCGTTTCTCACCGGTGAGCAACAGCTATATGTAAATGAGGTGACCGTTCGGCATGGTCGCCCTCCCCTCGGTCTCGCGGACGACTGTCGTACTCGGGGCACTGTTGACGCTCACGCTCGGGTTCGACATCGCTATCGCAGTCGGCAACAGCGGTCCGTCGGTCGTTGCCGCTGCGAGTTCGCTCGTCGTGCTACTCGCACTCGCCGCGGTTCTCTACCGTTTCCTCGGCGTCTTCTCGCCCGTTCCGCTCGCCGTCGTCGCCGTCGCCGTCGGCTGGCTCGCCGACCCGGCGGTACCGGGGCTCTCGCTGTTCACAGCGCCGCTCTTAGTCGCCGTCGCCGGCGTCGAGTACGCGGTTCGTCGGGCGAGCGGTCGCGGCCGCCGTCGACTCGCCGCGCGGACCGAGCGGTCGCTCCTTGTCGGCGTCGCCGCGGGCGTCGCGTGGACGGCGCTCGCGTGGCTCCTCCTCCCGGCGTCGGACGGGTTCGGGGTCGTCTTCGAGCAGGCTGGAACTGAGACCTGGACGACGGTCCAGACCGCGCTGTACGTCCTCGGCGGCCCAGTGATGCTCGTCGGCGTGCCGGTCGCACTCGCGCTCTCGCGCCGACTCGTCGCGCCGCTGTCGCTCGCGGCGTTCGAGGTGTTCTTCTTCCTCCGGAGTCCGGGCGCGGGCGACTCCGTCGGCACGCCCGCGTCGCTTCTGTGGCCGTTCGGTCTGCTCTTCGTATTCGCGTTCGCGTTGGCCGAGTGGTCCGTCCGCCGGTGGGTTCGACGGCGCTTCGGGGGCGGGTTCGACGCCGACGCGGCGACTGACGCCGGGTCGTCGGGATAGCCTACCCGTACCTCGTTCGGCGGCTACTTCGTTCGGCGGCTCCCCGTTCGACGGGTGTTTGGCGGCTACTCCGGTTCGCCCTCGGACTTCCACGCGAGTTCGACGCGCAGCAGCGCGCTACACTGGACGGTGTCGCCCCGGTACCCGTCGCAGCGGCCGGTCTCGGCGATCCGCATAAACGGCGTCTGCGACCCGCACTCGGGACACTCGATGGCGTAGCCGTCCTCGGCTTCGAGGAAGGCGTCCGGGTTGAGCTCCATCCGCCCGGCCTCCTCCCATCCCGTCGTGCTGTCGCCGCCGACGGACTGCTCCTCGTCGTGCGTCGCGTCGGCGCCAGTCGGTCGGTCGTCGTCGGCCACTTCGCGGCCAGCGTCTTCGTCGTTCGCCATAGGGAAGATAGCATCGCCCTCGGGGATAAATCTCGGTTCGAGTCGGTTCTCGTGAG
This sequence comes from Haloprofundus salinisoli, assembly GCF_020097815.1. Classification (NCBI taxonomy): domain Archaea; kingdom Methanobacteriati; phylum Methanobacteriota; class Halobacteria; order Halobacteriales; family Haloferacaceae; genus Haloprofundus; species Haloprofundus salinisoli. The sequence goes on along the minus strand of NZ_CP083663.1, from coordinate 1,297,312 downwards.
TGTTTTCCCCCGTCGTCTCCGGCCGCGTCCCGCGACCTCTATCGACCCGAGTCGGCGCGGCGCGACGAATAAAGCCTTTACCGGTTCGGTGGCGTACTGTGAGCAAATGGTACTCGACAATCTCGGAAGCTCCCTCCGCGGCACGTTGGAGACGCTGCGAGGGAAGACCCGCCTCAGCGAGGAGGACGTGGAGGCGGTCGTCAGGGAGATTCAGCGGTCGCTTCTCCAAGCGGACGTCGACGTGTCGCTGGTGATGGAGCTCTCGGACAGCATCAAGACCCGCGCGCTGGAGGAGGAACCGCCGGGCGGCACCTCCGCGCGCGACCACGTTCTCAAGATCGTCTACGAGGAGATGGTCGCCATCGTCGGCGAGTCGACGGAGATCCCGCTCGAACCCCAGACGATTCTCCTCGCGGGGCTGCAGGGGTCGGGGAAGACCACCTCCGCCGCGAAGATGGCGTGGTGGTTCTCAAAGAAAGGGCTGCGCCCGGCGGTTATCCAGACCGACACCTTCCGCCCCGGCGCGTACGACCAGGCCAAGCAGATGTGCGAGCGCGCCGAGGTGGAGTTCTACGGCGACCCCGACGAGTCCGACCCCGTCGCCATCGCCCGCGAGGGATTGGAGGCGACCGAGGACGCCGACGTCCACATCGTCGACACCGCGGGTCGACACGGCCTCGAAGACGAACTCATCGCCGAAATCGAGGAGATAGAGGGGCTCGTGAACCCCGACCTCAGTCTTCTCGTCTTCGACGCGGCCATCGGCCAGGGCGCCAAAGAGCAGGCCCGCCAGTTCGAAGAGGCCATCGGAATCAACGGCGTCGTCATCACGAAGCTCGACGGGACAGCGAAGGGTGGCGGTGCGCTGACCGCCGTCAACGAGACGGACTCCTCCATCGCCTTCCTCGGGACGGGCGAGACGGTCCAAGATATCGAGCGTTTCGAGCCGAACGGCTTCATCTCGCGGCTGCTGGGGATGGGCGACCTCAAACAGCTCTCCGAGCGCGTCGAGCGCGCGATGTCGGAGACCCAGGCCGAGGACGACGACTGGGACCCCGAGGACATCATGAAGGGGTCGTTCACCCTCAAGGACATGCAGAAGCAGATGGAGGCGATGAACAAGATGGGGCCGCTCGACCAGATTATGGATATGATTCCGGGTCTCGGCGGCGGCCTCATGGACCAACTGCCCGACGACGCGATGGACGTCACGCAGAACCGGATGCGGAGCTTTGAGATAATTATGGACTCGATGACCGACCCCGAGATGGAGAACCCCCGGAGCGTCGGCGCGAGTCAGGTCCGCCGCATCGCCCGCGGCAGCGGCAGGGACGAGGAGACCGTCCGCGAACTGCTCGAACAGCACAAGATGATGGAGCAGACGCTCAAGCAGTTCCAGGGGATGGGCGACGGCGACATGCAGCGGATGATGAAGAAGATGGAGAATCAGGGCGGTGGCGGCGATATGGGCGGGTTCGGCCCGTTCTGAGCGACGGTTACGCCCCGGCCCGCACTCTGATCCGATCTCTGAGGACTACGCCGAGCGCGCCGGCGAGCATCCCGCCGAGGGCGAACGACGGCACCAACATCACCACGCTCGGGACCGAGAAGTACGCACCGACGCTGCCGGCGATTTCGGCGTCTCCGAGGAGAAAGTACACTTCGAGCGCGTAGAAGCCGACGACCGCGAGCACGCCTCCGACCGCGCCGACGAGGCCGGCGAGCGCCCCGTCGAAGAGGCCGTCGGTGGCGTCGCGGGCGCGGAGCGCGACGACCGCTCCGGCGAGGATACCCCACGGCGCGGCGGCCTGGGGTCCGTAGAGGACGACGGCGACGACGGAGGCGACGGCGCTGAGCGCGCCGCCGAGTGCGACCGATGTTCTATCCATAACTGTGTCAATAAATAGTAGAACTATAATCATTTCTCTCGCTCGTCCGGAATACTCGCGTCCTGAACCGCCGCTTTCCGTTTCCTTTTACCGCTCGCAGACAACTCCTGCGTGAATGTTTCCCCGTCTGCGTTCGCTCGTTCGCTTCGACGCGCTCGTCTTGACGGCCTTACTCTGGTTTCTCGCCAAGTTCCTCCGCTACGCGTTCCCCCCGCTTTTCGGCACGCTCCAGGCGGAGTACGGCGTCTCGAACGCCGTCGTCGGAACCGCGTTCACCGCGCTGATGCTCGTCTACGCGCTGATGCAGTTCCCCTCGGGTGCGCTCGCCGACCACGTCGGCGCGGTGACGGTCATCACCGCCGGTGCCGTCGTCGCCGCCGTCGGGGCGCTCGCGCTCGTTCCCTCGGTTCCGTTCGCGTTCGTCGTCGCCGCGATGCTGCTCGTCGGTATCGGGACGGGTGTGCACAAGACCGTCGCCGTCCGCCTGCTCTCGCAGGTGTACCCCGCCCAGACCGGTCGGGCGCTCGGATTTCTCGACACGGTGGGCGCGTTCGGCGGCGTCGCCGCTCCCGCCGCCGTCGTGGCGCTGAGCGCCGGCGCGTACACCGACTGGCACGCGGTGTTTCTGCTCGGCGGCGGCGTCGGCGTCGCTCTCGCCGGCGCGTTCGCGTTCCGCGTGCCGAAGCGCGTCCCCGACAGTCGCAACGTCGCCGCCGACGGGAGTGTGGGCGTCCGCGAGTACGCCGCGCTGTTTCGTCGCCCGCGCTTTTTCGTCTTTGTGCTCGTCACTATCTGTTTCTCCTTCGCGTACAACGGCGCAGTCGCGTTTCTACCGCTGTATCTCGAACAGAGCGCCGGCCTGTCGACGGTCGCCGCCAGCGGCATCTACAGCGTGTTGTTCGTCGTCAGCCTCGTGCAACTGCTCACCGGCGAGGCCAGCGATCGGGTCGGCAGGCTCCCTATCATCGGATTCACCCTCGGCCTCGCGGCGCTCGCGCTCGTCTCGCTCGTCGCCGTCGGCGAGGCGACCGTTCTCACCTTGGGTGCCGTCGTCGTCGCGTTCGGCCTCGGTTCCCACGGTTTTCGCCCCGTGCGGGGCGCGTACCTTGTCTCTGTCATCCCCGACAGCGTCGCCGGCGGCGGCCTCGGCGCGGTGCGGACCTTACTGATGGGCGCGGGAGCGCTCGCGCCGGCGGCCGTCGGAATCCTCTCGGACGTCGCCGACTTCCGCGTGGCCTTCTCGGTGCTCGCCGTCTCGATGGGTGCGGCGGCGGCGCTGACGGCTGTGCTCGTCTTCGTCGGCGACGACGCCGACGGTCGAACCGCGGCGTGATCCCGGTCGGCGCGTGCCGTCGCACGCCGTCCTCTCTCGACGCGCTCTCCCCATGCCACCGTGACACACAGCCGTTCCGTACACTCTCGCCGCCCGATTTTTACCGCCGCCGCGCGTCTGTGTTCGTATGCCCGTCCGCGACGTCGCCGTCGAAGCGTACCGTGAGGCGCTGCCGGTGCTGCTCTTGAGCGCCGTCGGCGGTCTCTTCGCGGGCGTCGTTCTCGGAGGGATGGAGGTGGAGCTCGAACGGGTCGCCGGCCTCATCGTGCTCGTCCCGGCGCTGTTGGCGACGCGCGGAAACGTCTACGGCTCGCTCGGCGCCCGCCTCGCCTCCGGCCTCCACCAGGGTCTCATCGAACCGTACTTCACGCTCTCGGACCGGCGTATCCGCAACGCGCTCGTCGCCGCACTCGCGAACGGAATTCTCGTCAGCGTCTTCGCGGCCGTACTCGCCTACACCGTGTTGGTCACTCTCGGCCGGCCCGTGGCGACGCTCTGGACGCTCGTCGGCATCGCCGCTATCGCGGGCGTCATCTCCGGGATTCTGCTGACCATCGCGGTACTGAGCGTCGTCTTCTACGGCTATCGACGGGGGATGAACCCGGACACGCTCGCCGGTCCCGTCGTCACTACCACCGGCGACGTGGTCGGTATCGCGACGATGCTGTTCGCCGCCCGCGTCATGCTCGCGTTGGGGGGTGGCTGAGTGCCCGACACCCAGTGGACCGTCCGCCGAATCACGCGGACGATGCTTCCGGTTCTCCTCGTGTTGACGACGGTCGAACTCGCCAGCGGCCTCGTGCTGGACACGTTCGAGTCGACGCTGCTGCGATATCCGTCGCTTCTCGTGCTCGTGCCGGTCACTATCGGGATGGCGGGTAATCTCGGGAGTATCCTCGCCGCGCGTCTCTCGACGGCGTTCCACCTCGGTCTGCTCGACTTCGCGCCGGACGACGACCTGCTGTTGGGCAACGCCATCGCCACTATTGCGCTCTCGTTGACGTTGTTTCCGCTCGTCGGCGCAGGGGCGTGGGCGATTCAGGCGCTCGTCGCCGGGGCGGCGCTCGACCTGCTGACCGTCGTTCTCGTCGCCACCGCCAGCGGGGCCGTGCTCGCGGTTCTCGCTATCGCCGTTACGCTGGTCGCGACGTACGCCGCCTACCGCCTCGAACTCGACCCCGACGACGTGGTGATTCCGGTGGTGACGAACACCTGCGACGTGCTCGGCGTGCTCGTGCTGTTCGGCGTCGTCCGGGTGCTCGTGTGACCGGTGCTCGCGTCGTCGTTTCTGTATCCAATACTCGCATTGCCGTTCGTGTAACTCGGCGGACGTCGACGGCTCGCGCTCGGCGCGGAGGCGGTCCTGCTCGGTCGTCCCTACGCCTACGGCTTGGCGCTCGACGGGCAAGATAGGGTCGAAGCGGTCTGTGCGAACGTGCTCGCCGACCTCGATATGATGCTCGGTCTCTGCGGCTACTCGGCGATAGAAAACGTCGAGCAGTCGTTGCTGAGGCGGGTGTAGCGGTGAACTGACTCCCACAAGACATTTAGCCGCCACCTGCAACTCGACGGTCATGCCTCTGTCCTCCGCCCGAAGAGACGCCCTCCGGGTCTGCGGCGTCGTACTCGGCCTCGGAATCGCAGGCTGTACGCAGACCACGCCGACCGACGCCGCTGGGAATCAGTCGGCCCGCGACGAGTCGTCCGTCGGTGACCCCTCGACGACCGAACCGACGGCGGTTCCCGCGTCCGTCGTTTCCGACGAGGAGGCGAAGGAACGCGCGCTCGAAGCCGAGAAGGCGCACATTACGGAGCAACTCGAAAACGCCTCCTGTGTGAGTGGGTGGGGACCCACCGCGCCGACGGGCGTCGAGAAACGGGCCGTGGTCATCGACCGAACCGCCGACGGCGTCCACGTCGAGGTGACGCACCCGTACTGGTACTCGACCGACGACACCGAGGCCGACGTCGGCTCGGACGCGCGGTACGCCGTCACCGACGAGACCGTTCGGCGCGTCAGCGGCGACGACGTCGCTCCCTGCTGAACTCGCCTGCGCTCCGCCGTCGACCGACGCCCATTTGCCCGTACGCTTCTGACATTCGACCGTGCAGTCGGTCGTACAGGTAGTTGACTGGCCCTTCGTCGCCGAGGTCGCCTCCCGCGTCCTCACAATCGCCGTCGCCATCGGCGTCGGTGTCTTCCTCGCCAACGTCGCCGTCGCCTTCGGCGCGGTCCGCTACATCACCGTCCTCGCCTACCCGCTGACGAAGCCCGCGAACCTCCCGCGAGAGGTGGGGACGGCGATTCTGACGACGACGGCGTCGACGACAGCGGGCTATGGAATGCTCGCGGAGTTCCGCGACTCGGGGATGTTGGATGACCGAGCGACGCTCGTCTCCGTCACCATCAACACGTTCTTCGGCTTCGTCCAGCATATCTTCACGTTCTACGCGCCGGTGCTGATCCCCATTCTCGGTCTCCGCGTCGGCCTGATGTACGTCGGTGCGCGAGCGGCCATCGCGCTCGGCATCACGCTCGTCGGGATTCTGGCGGGCGCGCTGCTGCTGTCGGAGCGAAACGTGAATTCCGAGGCGCTGCCCGACGAGATCGACGCGCCGGACCGCGAGACGCAGTCGACGCCGGCAAAACTCCGCGGCGCGGCGGAGAGTACGTGGAAGAAACTCCGCAGAATCGTCCCCCGCCTCGCAGTCGTCTACGCGCTCGTCACGTTACTCGTGGAGACGAACTCGCTGCGGGCGTTGACGAGCGTGGCGGACCCGCTGGCGGCGCTCGTCGGTCTTCCCGGCGCTGCGGTCCCGGTCATCGCCGTCTTCGCCTTCGACACGACGACGGGCGCGGTGACCATCGCGCCGCAGATCGGCGAGGTGTTCACGCCGCGGCAGGCGGTCGCGACGATGCTTCTCGGCGGCATCGTCTCCTTCGCCGTCTCAACGTTCAAGCGCTCGATTCCCTTCCAGTACGGCATCTGGGGGGCGAGTTTCGGCTCGAAAGTCGTCGCCGTCAACACCGCGTTGAAAATCGTCTTCATCGGCGGTGCCGTCGCGGTGTTGCTCGTCCCCTGAACGGAGCCGGTTCGATTTCGGCTACTACTACTGCTGCGGCGGTCGTTCCTCGTACGGCTGGACGATGACGAATCCGCCCTCGCCGGCGAACTGCAGCTGGAACGTCTCCCCGGACGACCGCCCGAGGAAACTCTTGATGTTCAGGTCCCGCTTCGTGCTGGGCGAGACGTTGCTGCTCCAGGCGACGGTGGCGTTGGGGTCGGTGCTGACGGGCGTCGACAGCACGAGCGGTTCGCCGTGCGTCGTGATGGCGACGTGACCGGGTCCCTGCAGGTAGACGTTGAACAGTCCGCCCGTCGACGCTCCCGCGATGCTGTTCAGCATCTTGATGTCCCAGGTGACGCTCTCTTCGAACGCCAGCACGTCGTTGCCGTTGACGCTTATCTCCTCGTCGGCGTCGAGTTCGAGAATCTGGACCTCCTTTCCCTGGTCGGCCAGGTAGAGGTGACCCGTGCCCGTCGCCTGCATCATCACGGCCCCCTCGCCGGTCGCTTTCTTTTTCAGCATGCCGGTCAGTCCGCCGCCGGATTTTCGCTCGAAGGAGATATCGCCGGTGTAGCCAACCATCGACCCCGCTTTTGCCATGACGCTCCCGTCTACCGCGACGTCGAGCATCTTCGAACTCTCCTTCTCGAAGGCGTTCCCGCCCTCCTTCGGTCCGTGTGTTTCGAGGAACTTGTCTAGATCCATAGTTTCTCCGAGCCGACAAGAGTCAGCTCTGGGTGAGTATATACTGTCCGTGTAATAACCGTTTGCTAGTGTGTCCCGAACCACCGCGTCAGTAGTTCTCACTGTCGGGACGGCTCTCGTCAGCGACGCTGCGGTCCCCCTGCGGTTCCGACGCTTCCGGCGTGCACTTGTCCGACGGGACGGTCAACGGCCCCGTCGCACGGCGGATTGTCAACAACCCCTGCTGGACGACCAGTAACAGCACGATGGCGGCCATGATGATGGCCGCCTCCTCGACGCTCGTCAACAGGCCGAGGCCGACGATGAGCGTCGTCGCGCAGGCCGGCGGATGTCGGAGGTCGGTGGCGAGCATCGCTGCCGTCGTCAGGCCCACCGCGACGGTGGCGCTGGCCATCAATCGGATCCCGGCCATCGAAAAGGGGGGGACGGGTTGGGTGGCGACGAGTCCGTCGGCCAACAGATGGTACGTTAACATCCCGGCGACGACGCCGATGAAGTGGCCGCCGACGACTCGCGTCGGCGCACTGTCCTCGTCGCCGATGCCGGTGGCTAACACGTACGCCGAGGGGCCGAGACTGGGAAAGAGAAACGCCCGCCCGGTGACGAGCGCGGTCAGTCCGAGAACGGTCATCAGCGCCGCCGCGTGGACGCTCGCCGGCCCCGGCTTATCCCGTCGCCAGGGCATCAGTCGGTGATGGGGCGGCCGTCTCTCGTCGGCGGTACGACGTGGTCGATGAACTCGTCGACGCTCGGATCACGGACGGTGACGTGAACCTCGATGTCGCCGAGTTCGTCGGGGTTGCCGACGGCGAAGTTGACGACGCCTTTCAGCGCCGCCTGCTTCTTCAGCGCGAACGAAAAGCCCGACTCGTCTCCCCGCTTCGTGAACTCACGGCGGGCGGTGTCGAGAATCTCCTGTTCGTGCAGGAGGTCCGAGAACTCGTCGAGCGAGTGCGTCTCGGCGACGAGTCGACCGGACTCGTGTTCGAGTTCGGCGTTCGGAAAGAGGTTGGCGACGGCGTCGGTGACGCGGTCGGTCACCTCGGTCGGTCTGACGGGCGCTTCGATGCGGACATCGATGCTGTATATCATTGCGTTCGGTCCCTTTCGGCTTTCAGTTCCGACGCTTCGCCGCGGATAATCGACTGTATCTGTTCGCGGAACGCCTCCAGCGTGTCGGTGTTTTCGACGTGTACGTCGGCGCGCTCCATCGCCTCGCCCATCCCGAAGCCGAGTTCGCGCTCGTCGCGGGCGCGGAGCCCCTCGCCGCCGTCGCCCTCGCCGAGGTCGCGGCCGCGCTCGGAGATGCGTTCGACGCGCACCTCGAACGGCGCTTCGATGCTCACGAGGTAGAAGTCGTCGCCGAACGCCTCCTCGAATCGGTCGACTTCGACGCCCGAGCGGATGCCGTCGACGAGGACTGCGTCGTGGTTCTCCAACCGGTCTCTGATGAGCGGCAGCGACCGCGCGGCGATGGCGTCGGGGCCGTTCTCCTCGCGGAGCGCTTTGGCGATTTCGCCGTGGTGCTCGGCGGGGTCGAGCCCGCGGGCGCGACACTCGGTGCGGATGACGTCGCCCATCGTGACGACCGGAATCCCTGCCTCGCGTGCGACGTTCGCGGCCTCGCCCTTCCCGCTTCCGGGCAGGCCGACGGTACCGATGACTCTCATTCGTCTCCCGATACTTGCAGGGCGGACTTAGATGTGCTGTTCTCGTCGACCGCCAGCACGCTTTTCGCCCGGTAGCGCCTTCGTTCACGTATGAACGACCGTTCGCTTCTCGCCCGGGCGCTGTGGTTCCTGCTCGTCGGCTGGTGGGCGACGCCGCTCGTCGTCAACCTCGCGTGGTTCCTGACGGCGACGGTCGTCCTTCTCCCGCTTGGTATCAAGCTCACGAACCTCGTACCCACCGTGCTGAGCCTGAAAGAACCACGCTCGCGCTCCGAACCGGAAGCCGCACGCGGCCAGCACTCGCTTCTCGTCCGGGCGGTGTACTTCGTGCTCGTCGGCTGGTGGCTGAGTTGGCTCTGGGCGAACGTCGCTGCCTTCCTCGCGGTGACCATCGTCGGTCTGCCACTGGCGTACTGGATGTTCAACCGCCTGCCGCACGTCACCTCGCTGTACCGCTTCGACGGGTGACACACACTCACGCGGCTGTTCAGTTGATGCGATGAACCACAATCGCTTTTTGCTCGGACCGAATCGTCGTAATCGAGGGCACGTAGCTCAGTCTGGATAGAGCGTCGGACTTCTAATCCGACGGCCGTGGGTTCAAATCCCATCGTGCTCGCTCGAACTCGCTACGCTCGTTCTCGCTCGCACGATGTAGTCTCGTTCGCTGCGCTCACGAGACTCCCATCGTGCTCTTTGAGACCGTCGAGCGCAGCGAGGCGTATCGGAACAGATTCACGTAGGATTTAAATCACGGAACAAGTGAAACGAAGTTCAGATGGTTCAGATCCCATTGTGCTCGCTCGCTGACGCTCACGAGACTCCCATCGTGCTCTTTGAGACCGCCGAGCGCAGCGAGGTGCCCCGGAACGCCTTCTCGATGGATTTGAGGTAGACGGCGGCGAACGAAGTGAGCCGACGGCGTAGTTCACATTCTCTCGCGCTCGCAGCACCCTACGGCTCGAACACCGCCCGAACGCACCCATCTTCCTTCTCCTTGAACATCTCGTACCCTCGTGGGGCGTCTTCGAGCGACATGGTGTGGGTCGCCAGGTACGACGGGTCCATCTCGTCTTCGACGATGTGGTCCAACAACCGCGGGACGTAGCGCTGGCCGTGCTGTTGGGCGGTGCGAACGGTGAGGCCCTTGTTCATGATGACGCCCAGCGGGAACTTGTCCATCAGGCCGTAGACGCCCAGAATCGACAGCGTCCCGCCCTTTCGACAGGCGCGGATGGCCTGTCGGAGCGCGTCGCCGCGGTCGGTGTGGAGCTTCATCGACTGCTTCACGCGGTCGTATCGGTGACCGATGCCGGTGCCGTGCGCCTCCATTCCCACCGCGTCGATGCAGGCGTCGGGGCCGCGGCCGCCGGTCAGCCGCTTCAGTTCGTCGACGACGCTGTCGACCTCGGTGTAGTCGATGGTCTCCGAGCCGGCGTCGCGCTCGGCCATCCGGAGCCGTTCGGGGAAGCGGTCGATGCCGATGACGTGCTCTGCGCCCATGAGCGCGGCGCTCTGTTGGGCCATCAGTCCGACGCCGCCGCAGCCCCAGACGGCGACCGTATCGCCGGGTTCGATGTCGCAGAAGTCCGCGCCCATGTAGCCGGTCGGCCAGGCGTCCGAGGCGAAAAGCGCCTGCTCGTCGCTCAGTTCGTCGGGGACGACGAAGCAGTCCTCGTCGGCGTGCGGCACGCGGACGTACTCGGCGTGGGACCCGGCGTAGCCGCCGAAGGCGTGCGTGTAGCCGTAGATGCCGGCGGTCGGGTAGCCGAGCACCGGTTCCTGAAGTTCCGGATTCGGATTCGTGTTGTCGCAGAGCGACCACTGGTCGCTCTGACAGTAATGGCAGTTCCCGCAGCCGATGAACGACGGGACGACCACCCGGTCGCCCTCCTCGACGGTCTCGACCTTGCGGCCGACTTCGACGACCTCGCCCATGAACTCGTGGCCGATGACGTCGCCCTCGCGCATCGTCGGGAGGTAGCCGTCGAGGAAGTGGAGGTCCGACCCGCAGGTCGTCGACAGCGTCACGCGGAGCACCACGTCCCGCGGGTTGACGAGTTCGGGGTCGGGAACGTCCTCGACGCGGAGGTCGTTGACGCCCTCCCAGCAGAGCGCTCTCACACCAGATCACCCTTCCCGCGGGCCGACGGATTTCGGTCGAGCGTCGGAATCTCGCCGGTCTCCGCGAGGCTCTTGAACCGGTAGAGCATCTTCGAGACGAGCGTTTCGGGGACGACGCCCAGGAGATTCATCGCCGCGCTGCCGACCGACCCGCCGGGTGGGTCGAAGCGGAGGTGAAGCGTCACCTCCGTCCCTCGGTCGGCGGGCGCCGGTCGAAACCGAAGCGAACCCTCGGCGGCGACGCTCGAACCGTCGACGGAGGTCCAGCGCAAGAGTTCGCCGGGGCGGTCTTCGACGATGCGGGTCTCCCACGTCAGGGTGCGTCCGAGCGGCGCGTCGACGCGCCAGCGGTAACGGCCCTCCTCTTCGTCCTCGAGAGTCACTTCGGCGACGCCGCTGGCGACCCGCGTCAGCGTCTCGGGGTCGCGCCACAGTTCGTCGAGTTCGTCCGCGGATTTCCCGACGGTGGCGGAGCGTTCGACGTCCATCGGTCCCGCCGACTGCTCGCCGTCTCGGTGCACCGAGCGTTCGGAACTGACGGGACTCGACGTCGTCGCCCGAGGGCGACGCTGTCCGCTGCCGCCGCGATAGACGAGCCATCCGCCGATGAGCGCCATCACTGCGCCGACGAGCGAGCGACGCCTGAGGCCGAAAAACACGAGCGCCCCGCCGACGACCGCGGAGGCGATCCGACTTGAGACACCGAGTTCGGCGTTCGATGGGTCTGGCGCACCGGTGACGACATCGCCCGAGGCCGCCGCCTCCGACTCGGCGGTCATTCCGGCACCTCGTCGCGGTTTCGAGGGTCGGTGTCGTCTGCTCGGTCTCCGGCTCGGTCGTCGAGGGCGCGCCGTCCGTCTCCGAGGACGGTAGCTGTGGTGAACATGCGTTGATAGAACCCGAGTAACATACCCTCGTCTCGGCATTAGCTTTGGAGCACGTAAATGAAAGTTCGGGGGTCGACGACGCAGCCGTTCGACTCTCCGCCGTCGTTTCGCCGCCTTCGAGCGGTCCTCGTTACTCCTGGCCGTGTACCGGGAACGCTACCTCCGCCGTCGCGTGGTACTCGACGATTTCGTCGTTCTCGACGTTGGCCGTCCAGTCTTCGATCTCGAGGCCGCTGATATCGTCGATGGTCTTGTTCGCCTCCCGGAACGCCTCCTCGGCGGCGTCCTGCCACGATTCCTCCGACGTGCCGAGCACTTTCACGATTTTCACTGCGGTCATGCGGGTCATCGTACCACGAGTGTCGGAATGTGATTTTTGTCGGCTGCGACTGTCTCTCACCTCCGAGAGAAGGTCATCTTCGACCGTCCGATTCGCCGAAGCGAGTCTCACCGAAAGCCCACCAAAGCGACTTCCGCGTCGGTGACGCATTCTCGCCCGTCATGAAGGACGAACCAGATACCACCGGAAAACTCCGCTCGCTGGACATCAACCGAATCTTCGACCTGCTGGACGACCAGCCGTTTCCGGTCGACACCGACGAGCTCTGTTCGACGTACGACGACGTGACGGTCAGCTACCCCGGCGGCGGAGGCGACTCGCTGGCGCGCGTGCTCCGGACCTCCGGCAGACAGACGTACGAGACGATGGACGACCTTCAGCTGTCGATACTCAACGGCGTCCAGCGCAACGCTGTCGGTCGGCCGCGCTACAGCGACCGCGACCCGCCGGTCGCCGGGGACGAGCACGACCACCAGCAGTCGTTCTGACCCGCTCGCTCCGTCTTCGTGACGTACGCCGACGCACGACCGCCAGCGCACGACCATCCCGGCCCCAAATCGATCCACGACCCATGAACATCGAAACACTCCACGACCTCTTCACGTACCGCCTCCAGAGCGCTTACGCCGTCGAAACCGAACTCGTCGACGTCCTCGACGAACTTGCGACCGCCGCGGACGTCGATGCACTCGACGACGTGGCTGACTCCTCGGTTCGCGCGGACCTGCTCGACGCCTTCGAGACCCACCGCGAGGAGACCGAGACCCACGTCGAGCGCGTGGAGACGGTGTTCGAGGTCATCGAGCGCCGACCGGAGACGAGGGACGTACCGATGCTCGACGGACTCGTCGACGAGACGCAGCGCTTCAACAACATCGTGTTGAACGACGCGCTCAGAGTCCCCTACTACCTCAACGCCGCCGCGACGGCCGAGGAACTCGAAATCAGGCTGTACGACCAACTGCTCGAACTCGCGGCGGCGCTCGACCTTCCCGAGGAGGCGACCGACGCGCTGGAAGCGAACCGGTCGGACGACCAGGAGGCGCTCGACCGCCTCGAAGCGCTCGCGGCCGCTGACGAGTTAACGGCAGCGTTCGAGGAGTTGGCCGCCCAGAGCCCCGAGACCTGAGGCCGACCGACCTGTACGCTATGGCCGGCGGTGCTCACTCCATCGTCACCTGCAGGGCTTTCACTCCCTCGCCGTCGACGGTCAGCCGGAGCACCTGCACGCTGAGTTTTCCCCCGTGTTCTCGACCGTTATCGAAATCTCCACCGGCGTCCCGACTTCGGCCTCTCCCGGGACCGAGAAGCCGCTGTAGTCGGAGACCCAGAACTCCGCAGAGGGCCGTTCGACCGCCGTCGGCTTCGACAGCATCGGAGAGTACGAACTGGCGGGCGCAGAAAAGAGTAGCGCCGCTGACGGGAGTTCCGGGCGGGTCAAAAAAATCGGATTCGGCGAACGGGCCGACGGTCGGAAAGCGGTGCGAAGCGGTTGCGGTGAGCGGGTGTGACCTATCCGGGGGCGCTCACATCGCGCCGCCCATACCGCCCATGCCGCCCATACCGCCCATGCCGCCGCCCGGCGGCATCTCGTCGTCGCCGCCGTCGTCGGTGGACGCGCGGAGGTCGCCCGCCGCGATGACGTCGTCGATGCGGAGGATCATCACGGCCGCCTCGGTGGCGGACTCGATGGCCTGCGTCTTGACGCGGAGGGGTTCGACGACGCCCTCCTCGTTCATGTCGATGACGTCGCCGGTGTAGGCGTCGAGACCCGCACCGAACTCGCCGCCGTCGTGCCGGGAGCGGAGGTCGACCAGCGAGTCGATGGAGTCGAGACCCGCGTTCTCGGCGAGGGTGCGTGGGATGACTTCCAGCGCGTCGGCGAACGCCTCGATGGCGAGCTGTTCGCGGCCGCCGACGGAGTCGGCGAAGTCGCGGAGCTGCAGCGCGAGCTCCGTCTCGGGAGCGCCGCCGCCGGGCAGCACTTTGCCGTCTTCGAGCGTCGTGCGGACCACGCCGAGGGAGTCGTCGATAGCGCGCTCGACCTCGTCGACGACGTGCTCGGTGCCGCCGCGGAGGATGAGCGTCACGGATTTGGCCTCTTCGACGTCCTCGACGAAGATGCGCTCGTCGCCGCCGACGTCCTTCTGGGCGACGGAGCCGGCGAAGCCGAGGTCCTCGGCCTCGATGTCGTCGATGTTGGAGACGATGCGGCCGCCCGTCGCGCGGGCGAGGCGCTTGAGGTCGCCGCTCTTGGCGCGGCGCACGGCGAGGATGCCTTCCTTGGCGAGGTAGTGCTGGGCCATGTCGTCGATGCCGTCGCCGACGAACACGACGTCAGCGCCGACGTCGACGAGCTTGTCGACCATCTCGCGCAGCTGTTTCTCCTCTTGGTCGAGGAACTGCTGGAGCTGGTCGGGGTCGGTGACGTTGACTTCGGCGTCGATCTCGGTCTCCTTCACTTCGAGCGCGCCATCGAACAGCGCGACGTTGGCGTCTTCGACCGCGTACGGCATGTTCTCGTTGACGCGCTCTTTGTCGACGATGACGCCCTCGACGAGCTCGGAGTTGTCGATGGCACCGCCGACGACCTTCTCGACGCTGACGTTCTCGGTGTCGATGTCGTCCTCGTCCGCGACCGCGAGCACGGCGTCGACGACGAGTTCGGCGAGCTGGTCTTTGGCGCTCTCTGCGCCCTTGCCCGTCATCGCCGTCGCGGCGATTTTGACGAGCGTCTCGCGGTCGTCCTCGGAGACGTCGATGGCCTGCTCGTTCAGAATCTCTTTGGCTTTCTCGGCGGCCTGTCGGTACCCCTGCGCGACCGTGGTCGCGTGAACGTCGGAGTCCAGAAGCTCCTCGGCCTGGTCGAGAAGCTCACCGGCGACGACGACGGCGGAGGTGGTGCCGTCGCCGACTTCGTCCTCCTGGGTCTCGGAGACTTCGACGATCATGTTCGCCGCGGGGTGGTCGATGTCCATCTCTTTGAGGATGGTCACGCCGTCGTTCGTGACGACGACGCCGCCCGAGGAGTCGACGAGCATCTTGTCCATCCCTTTCGGGCCGAGCGTCGTGCGGACCGACTCCGCGACGGCTTTGCCCGCGGTGATGTTCATCGACTGCGCGTCCTTTCCGGACGTCCGCTGACTGTCCTCCGAGAGTACGATCATAGGCTGGTTGCCCATCCGGCGTCGCTGAGACATAATCACGCCATGATTGTTTGTGATTCTATAAAAAGATTTCGAACACTGCTATGGCAAAACGACACACTGTGTGGGGTTTGACAGCGGAATCGAACGTTCATCGACTGTGGGTATAAGTAGTCGATAGGCGACAGAAGGTGGCGTCGGCGCTCAGTCCGAGGAGATGTCGAACCCTCGGCTGAGCTCGTTGTGCTTGCGTTCGAGGAACGAGTACACCGCGCCGTGAGGGGCACCGTCGAGCAGCATTCCGGCCGCACGGCGGACCGCCTCGACTTCCTCGGGTTGCCCGATGATGCCGAGCGTCGACCCGTAGATGACGACGTCCGCGCCGCTGAGCTCCTCCATCAGTTCGCGCGTCCGGCCGTTCTCGCCGATGAGGCGGCCTTTCTGACGCTGGAGGTCGTTCTTGTTTCGTGTCTGTTCGTCGAGATCGATGAGGTCGAACATCCGCATCTCGTCGTTCAGAAGCGACAGCGCGGTCTCGGGCGAGAACCCGCGGCCGATCGCCTGGACGATGTCCGGCGCAACGAGACCCGTGACGGGGTCGCCGACCGAGTCGATGGCGACCGACCCGGACTCGGAATCGATGTCGAGGCGGACCTCCGCCTGACTCTCGATTTCGCGCATGGTCTCGCCGCCGTCACCGATGAGAACACCGATGCGGTCCTGCGGAACCTTCACGTGTTGCATGCCCCCTGCTACCCATCGGAGCCGTTTAAGCGTTCCTTCGGCGGCACGTCCCTCGGTTCTCGGTATCGACACTCACGCGGCGGAACGCTCTCGGAACTTCCCGAACCCTCGCCGCAGCATCGGCGCGAGGTCGTCGCCGCGCAGGAGCGCGAACCCGGCGACGATGACTGCGAAGCCGACGAGCGTGAGCGCCGTGATGGGTTCGTCGAGGAACAGCCACCCAACAGTGACCGCGACGACCGGGATGAGATACGAGACGAGGTTCACTTGCAGCGGTCCCAACGTCTCCAGGAGGTGGAAGTAGACCGCGAAGCCGACGCCGCTGGCGAACACCGCGAGGTAGAGTAGGAGCAGGAACGCCGTCACCGTCGGCCGAACCGCCGCGAGCGACTCGCCGAGCGCGAGGCTGAACGCGACCAGAATCAGCGCGCCGGGCAGCATCGCCCACCCGGTGAGCGCGACGACGGACATCGTCGGCCGGTACCGCCGGACGAGAACGCTGCCGAGCGTCACGCTCGCCGCCGCCGTTAGGACGAGGCTCTCGCCGACGACCGATTCTCCGAGGAGATTCGACGGGTCCGGCCGAATTACCAGTGCGACGCCGACGAAGCCGACGAACAGCCCCAGAACGTACCGCCGCGAGAAGCGCTCGTGCGGCAGCAGCCCCCACGCGACGACCGGCGTCAGAATCGGGATGAGACTGTAGATGATGGCGGCGACGCCGCTGGTGGTGAACTGCTGGCCGAGATAGAGGAGTCCGGTCCCGCCGATGAAGAACACCCCCGCACCGAGGACGGCGGCCCAGTCGCTCCGCGTCCGCGGCAGCCACGCGTCGGTCGTCGCGGCGGCGAACCCGAGGAGCAACGCAGCCGACAACAGGTAGCGCCCGGCGGCGAAAAGCAGCGGCGGGACGTAGTCGAGGCCCGCCTTGATAGCCGGGAAAGCGGCCCCGAACAGCAGCGGTAGCAGGAGAAACAGCCCTATCGTTCGCGCGCGACTCATAGCGTCGATAGACTATCAGACGGATTAACCTTCGTCGTCGATTCCGCGGACTGTCCGACGGGCGAGCGTCTCGGCCCTGCCGGCCCTCACCACACCTCACTCGCCGCCGAACACGTCGGGCCGCACTTTCGCTCGTTCCTCCTCGGTCAGACGGTACGGCTCTACGGCCTCTCGAATCTCGCCCTCGGGTCGCCGGGACTGGTGCGCCTCCAGGAAGTCGGCGATTCGCTCGGCGGCGAACTGCTTCAGCTCGCCGCTCAGCAACTCCCCGGCGCGGTACTCTCGGGCCAGTCGCTCGATCGTCTCGTCGTCCGTCTCGAAGAACGAGAACAGCAGCTGGTAGGCGATGTCCACCTCGGGGTCGCCGCCCTTCTTGCGGTGCTCGTCGATATCCGCTCGCCCGCCCGAGAAGGCGTACTTCGACACTTTCTGCTTCACTGTCTCGCGGTCGTCGGTGAGGTAGATGCTCGGCTCGTCGCCGGAACTGCTCATCTTACCGCCTCCGCCGCCTAGTCGAGGTAAGAACTTCGAGAGCAGTGCCCCCGGTTTCTCCACGTCGTAGCGCTGCTTGCCGGCGATGTCGCGGCAGACGCGGATGTGGGGGTCCTGGTCGACGGCGATGGGGACGAGCGTCGGGTGCCGCCCGTAGAGCAGTTGCGGCAACAGGAGGTGTGTCGCCTGCACCGCCGGATAGAATCCCAGGCCGACGTTCGGCGGGTCGCCGTAGGTCGCTTCCACCGTCGCGGGCGTGATGTCCCTGGCGAACTCGGCGGCGAGCGGGTAGACGACGTCCGCGTCCGCGGTGTCGACGACGAAGCGCGTCCGATCGGGATCGAAACCGACCGCGACGAGGTCGCGGAGGTTCTCGCGCGTGTGTTCGTGTATCTCCTCGAAGGAGAGGTCCTTCGAGAAGTACTTCTCGTCGTCCGAGAGCGGAACGTAGACGTACGCACCCGTCTCCTCTTGCATCCACTTCGCGAAGTAGAAGGGGAGAACGTGGCCGAGATGCATCGGTCCGGATGGACCGCGTCCCGTCACGAGCGAGACGGTCTCACCCCGAGTGGCGGCGCTCGTGAAGCGCTCTACGTCGCGGCCGGCGTAGAAGACACCGCGGCGAAGGAGCGGGTGCGGCGGCTGCGGAAAGGTCGATAGCTGTTCGTCTGTCAGTCGGTCTGCGCCGAACTGGTCGAGGAGGCGGTCGTAGTCGACTTCGCCCTCGACGCTGTACGGCGTGACGGTGAACTCTGGCATGTGTGCTGGTGGTTTCGTGTACTGGTCGAATGCGATGCGACCCAGGAGAACGAAGTGAGCGCCCGCGTCGCGGTCGCCGGGTTACGCCGCGGCGACGACGACGGCGGGACTGTCCGCTCCCGAGAGAGGCGACCACCAGCGCCAGGGAGCGGTTGTCATCGAGCGAGAGTAGACCCGGGACTGAAAAAAGCGTGTCGCCGAGTCGACTCAGACGTTCAGCGTCTCGGTCTCCCCGACGGACGGCATCCGGCGGAGCGTCGGCACCGCGGCCCAATACCCGCCGAGACACACCATTGCGACGCCAGCGGCGTAGAAGAGGACGACCGGGGAGGACGCCCCCGCGACGCCGCCGCCGACGAGCGACCCGAGTGGCACTGCCACCGACGCGACGCTACCGAGTACCGCGGAGACGCGCCCGAGGAGACTCTCCGGCACTATCGACTGGACGAGCGCCGCCATGAGCACGTTGAACGCGCCGACGGGTATCGACGCGAGCGCGAACAGAACCACTGCCACCGTGACGGAGCCGAACACCGTGGCGGCGACGACCGAGGCGAGCCACAGTATCCCGGCCAGCGAGAAACTGGCGACGCTGAGTCGTCCGAAAGGGATGGCCTCTACTTTCGACGCACCGACCGCGCCGACGAACATTCCGCCAGCGAGCGCCGCCATGAGCGCTCCATAGACGCTTGCACCCCCGAGCGCGTCCGCATAGGCTGGCATGGAGGCGAGCGCCGCGCCGGAGGCGAAGTTGACGCCGACCGCGCCGACGAGGATGTAGGTCACGACGGTTCCCCGGAGGTAGTCGACGCCCTCTCGGAGCGAACTGACGTAGGAGGGTGAGTCGCCCCCGTTCGCCTCCTCTCCGGCTTCCGTCTCCTCGTCGCCGCCGTCGGCGACGGCGGTTCCGTCGGAGTCGTTCGTTTCGGAGGCGGATGCGTCGTCGATCTGTTTCGACGGCGGAATCACGACGCCCCCAAACAGCGCCGCGGCGACGGCGAACGTGACGGCGTCAACCAGAAACAGCGTCACCGCGCCGACGACGGCGATGAGCACGCCCGCGAGCGCGTTGAATCCGGCGTCGACGCCCTGATACGCCAGCGAGAACAGCGAGTTCGCCGAGACGAGCTCGTCGCGCTCGACGAGGCGCGGCAGCGCCGCCGACTGCGCGGGGTAGACGAACTGGTTCGTCAGCGAGAGCAGCGGCATCACGACGAGCACGAGGGGCGCGGAGAGGTAGTCGAGCGCGGCCGCGGCGGGAATCGCGAGAATCAGCAGACACTGGACGAGCTGCGTCCCGACGAGCACGCGCCGGAGGTCCCAGCGGTCGACGAGCGGCCCAGTGAGAAACTGCAACCCGGAGGGTGCGGCGGAGAGAAACCCGGCGACGCCCGACATCGCGGGGTCGCCCGTCAGATCGTACACCAGCCACATCGCAGCGATGTAGTAGACGCTGTCGCCCGCGTTCGTCACCAGACGGCCGAGGAAGAGTCGACGGAACGGGACGTTACGGAGGAGCTGTCTCATACCTCACCGTCTCACCTGTCCGAGTTAACTGATAGCAGAATGACTGTTCTGTAACGGTGAGGACAGAACCGTGGTTCTGTTCGAAGTTCGACCGTTAGGCGTCCGACCGCTCGACGTCGACGACCTCACCGGAGTCGTCGACGACGAGGGCGACGGACTCGCCGCCCACGCCGACCGTGGACCGAACGCGCGGCGGGTCTCTCGAAAGCATCTCCGTTTCGTTCGCATCCAGAACCTGGTCGAGTTCCCACGAGGGGACGTCGTCGAGGTCGATACCGCGGTCGGCGAGAAACGCGACGACCGTCGAGTGGTTCGTCGCCAGCGTGTCGACGCTGGCGAGCATCTCGTTCCCGCATCGGCCGCAGCGGTACCGGAGGTACGCCACCTCGTTCCGGAAACTGCGGTTTCTGTCGTGGCCGTCCTCGTTGAGTTCGAGACTCGCGTCGAGTCGCCCCGAGCAGTTCGGGCAGAACCCGCGGGTCGCCTGTGCGAACTCCGAGAGCACCCACCGCTCGAACGCCAGCGGGAGCTCCTCGCGGTCGTACTGCTCGATGGTCCCCGGCGGGAACGTAAAGGACATCCTGACGGTACCGCACTCGCAGCACCGAATCTTGGCGTGTTCGTCCTCGTAGACGGCGACGAGCGACGCCCCGCACTCCCGGCAGTCGCCGTCGATCTCGATGGGTTCGAGAGAGACGGACGCGGTGTACGTCCCCGCCAGCAGTGCGCCGACGACCTGCGTTCCGGCGAGCGTGAGTTCGTAGCCGCCCTCATCGCGGCGGACGAAGGAGTCGAGCAGTTTCTTCAGATGGTAGTTGAACTTCCCCGAGTCGCGGACGCCGACGCGCGCTCTGAGTTCCGAGAAACTGAGAGAATCGTCGGCATCCGACAGTTCGCGGAGGATGGCGAGACGCGTCTCGTCGGCTAGAAGCGAGAACGCCTGTTCGGGCGGGTGGTGTTCGACGGTTCGCGACTCCGACTCGTCGCTCATACCGCAGGTGGCGTCGCGGGACGGCTTGATTCTGTCGTCGGAGAGAGACTACGGCTCGGGTTCGACTTCGGTGACGTACTCGTGCAGTTCCTCGCCGGTCACGTCGAGGCCCTGCCGCGAGAAGAAGTTCGCGACGTTCTCGCAGTCGCGGTCGAGGAACTCGTCGGCGTTGGGGTGGTGAACCGTCACCGCTTGTCCGAGGTCGATGATGACGAGTTCGCCCTCGTGGATGATCATGTTGTACTCCGAGAGGTCGCCGTGGACCAACCCGGCGCTGTGAAGACGCCGCATGTACTCGCGGACGACTTCGTACGCCGTCTGCGGGTTCTCGACGTTCACCTCCGCGAGCCGGCGGGCGCGCTCTTCGACGAGACCGACGAGTTCCATTACGAGCACGTTGCGCTCGACGGCGATGGGCGTCGGCACGCGGACGCCCGCCTTCTGGGCGCGTTCGAGGTTGGCGAACTCCTTTCTGACCCACGCGAGCACGATTTTGCCTTTGTCGTTGCCGATGCCCCGGAAGCGGGGGTCACCTTCGAGATACTCGCGCATCTGCCGGAAGTTCGAGGCGTTGATTCGATAGATCTTCACCGCGACGTCGGTGTCGTCGGCCCCGAGCGCCTCGTAGACGTTAGCCTCCTTGCCGGTCGAAATGGGGCCGCCGAACGCGTCGATGTGGCCGTCCTGAACCAGTTTGTAGATGGCCGCGAAGGTGGCGTCGTCGAACACCGACTGCTCGACTTTGAACTGGTCGGCGTCCTTGATGCGCTTTCTGAACTGGCTGAACTCGCGGTCCCGGCGGCGTGCGATACGGTCGGCCTCCGTGTCGGAGACGTCTATCTCCTCCCACTCGTCTCCGAAGCCGTCGACGGCGTCGAGCTCCACCAGGCCGAACTCGTCTGTCATTCGTAGGAACGTACGGGCGGGGACACTAAAAGACTCGCAGGTGTGCCCCGGCGGTCGCTCCGCGCTTCGGTCCGTCGACCCCGGCATCCGCAAAACGAAGCTACTGAATGTGGCCTTCCTCGCGCAACTGCTCGGCTTCCTGCTTCTTGTAGCGCCAGGTCACGTCGGCTTTCTCGTCCTGCCAGTCCCACGGTTCGACGAGGACGACGTCGTCTTCGCGTATCCAGATGCGTTTCTGCATCCGACCGGGAATGCGAGCGGTCCGTTCCGTGCCGTCCGCGCAGCGGACCTTCACGCGGTTTGCGCCGAGCATGTTCGTTACGACCGCGAACTCCTCGTCGTCGTTCGGCATTCGAAGGTTGTTGCGCCCTTCGTTCTCGCTCATAGGGGGGCGTTCGTCGCCCCAACTGTTAAAACCGCCGTTGAACACCGAACGCGCGACAGAAGGACTTCTCCCGCGAGACGACCGGTGGTTTTACCGGACGCACGCGAGGAGTACAGCGTATGCTCGACAAACTCGGTACGGCCGGTGTTTTCGGTATCGTTCTGCTGCTCGCCGGAATAGGTATCGTGGCCTATCAGGCACCCATCGTCGCTGCCGGTCTCGCGCTCGTGTTGGCAGGCGTCGGTCTCGTCGCGCAGGGTATCGTCAAGAGTACGATGCGGGCGTTCGGATTCTAAAGGGCCCCGCTACTGCTTCGCCTGTCGAATCTTCTCGCGGCCCGGTGCGACGAGTTCGTCGAGGTACGTCGCCAGCGCGCCTTTCGCGTCCGCCGGGTGTAGTTCGCCGGATTCGAGGTCGCCCGCCAGCGACGCGTAGTCGTCGTACTCGAGGTTGCCGCCGTACTTCTCGGGCCGCTCGACGACCACCGTCTCGAAGCGCGGGAACACGTGGTACTCGAAGATCTGGAGCACGGGGTTCTCGCGTTCGTTCCCCTCTTCATCGGGGTCGGGATCGGCCGTCGGCGGGCAGTACGCGCCGTTGACCTTCTCTCGGATATCTTCGGTCGAGTCCTCCATCGAGATGGTGACGCCCTTCGAGGAGGACATCTTGCCGACGCCCGACCCGAGGTCGGCGATGAGCGGCGTGTGCAGGCAGGTCGGCGACTCCTCGCCGATGCTCGGCAGCGTGTCGCGCGCGAGCATGTGAACTTTGCGCTGTTCCATCCCACCGATGGCGAGGTCCACGTCGAGGTAGACGATGTCGAGCGCCTGCATCAGCGGGTACACCGCCTGCGAGACTTTCACCGCCTCGCCGCTCTTAATCTCGGCCATCGCCCGTTCGGCGCGCGACATCGAGGTGTTCAGTTCGAGCGCGTGGAGGTCGAGGACGTACTCGCGGTCGAACTGGAACTCCGAGCCGAGGACGAACTCCGTCTTCGACTCGTCAAGGCCGTAGGCGATGAACTGTTCTTTCATCCGCTCTGCCGTCCGGCGAATCTCCTCGAACGTCCCTTTGTCGTTGAGGTAGGCGTGGACGTCGGCGAGCAGGACGGTGACCTCGAAGCCCGCTTCCTGCAGGTCGATGAGCTTCGTCGCCGTCAACATGTGACCGATGTGGAGGACGCCGGACGGCTCGTAGCCGACGTACGCCCGCTTGCCCTCGGGTGATTCAGCTAGCGTGCGTACCTCGTCCTCGGTGACCACCTCGGCGGCGTTCCGGGTGATGCGCTCGTAGACGTCCATACTCGTACCGAGCGTGGGGTGTGGGATATGACTTCTGGAAGTGTGTCAGGGCGTCCGAGTGTTGAAATACGGCGACGGGACCGCCCCTCTGCGTGCATTGAGAACTGCGCGGAGCGAGTCGAGGCGGGTGTCCGGGAAGCCGCTCCGCGAAGTCACTCCCGGCTGTCAGCCCCATCGCTTCGAGCGAACGCTCCGAAATCGCGCGTCGGACGTTTCAGGGTTGCTCCAGCACCTCGTAGTAGTCGTCGAACACCTCGATGGTCGCCTTGAACAGCCCGAGCAGGATGGGCCCGTAGAACAGTCCCATCGGACCGATGACGTATATCGCGCCGAAGACGCCGACGAGGATGACCGCCGAGTTGAGCGCCGACCCGCGGTCGATGAGGTACGCCCGGAGGTAGTCGTCGATGAGCGCGACGATGGTCAGTCCGTACAACGCGAGCAGGACGGCCGCGAGGACGCGGTTCGCGAGTGCGAGATACACCACCGCCGGGCCGAGCACGACGCCGACGCCGAGAATCGGGACGAGCGCGACCACCATCATCACGACCGTCCAGAACCCGGCGTTCGGGACTCCCGTGACGAAGAGGCCGACGCCGGCGACGACGCCCTGGACGACGGCCACGAGGACGTGTCCCTTGAGCACCGCCCACGTCATCGCGTTCGTCTTCGCGTAGAGTTCGTCCTGCACCGTGTGCGGCAGCGGCGTGACGTACTTCAACCACTCGACCAGGCTGTCGCCGTCCTTCAATAGGTAGTAGAGGACGAAGACGAGCAGTAGCAGTCCGAGCGTCGCGTGAACTCCCGCGCCAACGATGCCGGAGCTCTGCTCGGCGAGTATCGACGAGAGCTGTCCGAGGGCGGCGTTGATCTGCGAACGAATCGACAGTTGGACGCCGAAGTACTGCTCGACGAGTCGCTCGACGGTTTGGAGCTCGGGGAGCTGTTCGAGCTCCCGCGGGACGAGGCGGCCGCCGCTCGCCAGCCCGTACACCAGCAGGGCGACCGGAAGGAGGACGCCGAGAATCGCCGTCCCCACGAGAAACGCGGCAGATAGCTGCGAGCCGATACGCCGGGCCAGTCGCTTCTGCAGCGGGTAGAACACGAACGCGAGCAGCGTGGCGGCGAGCAGGTAGGTGAGAAACGGGAGTAATATGAGCCCGGTGACGACGGCTAGCGCGGTCACCAGCACCCCGGCGAAGACGACACGAACGTTGGGAGCTCGAAGCTCGGGCGAAGACATACCGTGAACTCAACGTCGGGATGAATGTCTCTTGGGCTACAGTCGTCCGTTGGGCGGACGGTTCTCCGTCCGGTGGCGTCTCGGCCCGCTTCTCACTTCCCGCGGTTCTCCGCGCGGTGTTCGGAGATGATCTGGTCGACCATCGCCGAGTTCTGATCGCGGCGACGCTCCTCGGCGCGCTCGCCCCAGTCGTCGACGACGGCTTCCACGTCACTCTCGCGGGCGACGGCGAGTTCGTCGACTTCCTGCATCGACACGTCCTCGGCGGGACCGACCGGAATCTCGGCTTCGAACAACACCTCGTCGGCGGCGTCCGAGAGGCCCCCCTCGCGGAGGACGACGCGCGGCTCGGTCTCCGCCAACAGTTCGGCGGTGCGTTGGCCCGCGCCGCTGGCGTCGCGGAGGTACACCACATCGCCGGCGACGAGGCCGAACTGCTCTTGGGCCGTTTCGATGGCGTCGCGCGTGAACTGCTCGACGACTTTCACCGCGACGAGGTCTCTGTCGGCCGCCACGTCCGAGAAGTTCGAGTGGTCGAGCTTCCACAGCGTCTTCAGGCGGTCGAGCTTTCGGTCCAGTTCGTCGGCTCGCTGCTCGGCCCGGTCGCGCTCGCGCTCCAGTCGCTCGTTCTCGCGTTCGAGCCGGTTGACCTCGCGGCGTTCGCGGGCCTCGCGGCGTTCCTTGCGCCGGGCGTCGGAGAGCTCCCGCTCGTACTCCGCGATAGTCTCGTCTTTCGTCTCCAGACGCGTCTTCAGGTCGTCGGCGTGTTCTTCGAGGCGTTCGACCCGCCGTTCGAGGCGCTTGATGCGCTTTTCCTCCGCGGTGAGCTCGCGCGGTTCGTGCGTCGACTCCGCCTCCTCGTCGTCTTCGACGGTCGGGTCGAGTTCTCGGAGCACCGCTTCGACGGACTCCTCCTCGGCGAGAACGCGGGCGATGACCTCGCTTCGGTCGACGTTCGGCGGCACCTTCCGCGTGATGCGGGCGAACTGGTCCTCGTGGGCGTCGTAGGCGAACAGCGCCGCCGCCAGCGCGTCGCGTTCGTGGTCGTTGTCGTAGTCGACGTTCCGAGTTCGGTGGAGCTTCTCGTCGACCGGGAGGTCCGCCGACGGTGCCCAGCCGACGGCCTCGAAACTCCGGCGGAACTTCTCGACCGTCTCGGGCATCGGCTGCACGTCGGCGGCGACGATAGTCGGTCGGCCGCGCTCGATGAGCCACTCGATGACGCCCGCGGTGTCGTCGGTCCGCGTCGAGTAGACGTCGAGGACGTTGCCATCGAGGTCTGCGACGGCGACGGCGGTGGTCGTCCCGGGGTCGATGCCGACGATGACGCGGTCGCGTCGCTTCACGAGCGGTTCGAACTCGACGCCGTCGCGTCGCTCGCGCTCGATTTCGACCCGCACGTCGCCGGAGCGGTTCGCCGAGACGGGGATGTCCTTGGGACGTGCTTCGACGGTGAAGATGGCGTTCGAAAAGCCGCCGTACTTCTCGGTCACATCGCGTTCATACTCCAGTCCGGCTTTGTCGAGTTCCGACTCGATTTCGCGGGCGCGGCGCCTGACGTTGCCGTGGATGCGGCGAGTGTAGCGGTCCTGGCTCCACCCGCCCTTGCCGGTCGACCGCCCGCGAGAGACTTTCACCGTCGTGGTGTTGGTGAATGCGCTGACTTCGTAACCGACGTTACCGAGCGCGAGGCGGGCGGCCGCCTCCGCTTCCTTCATCGGTTTCTTGCCGTAGGGGACGCCGTGACGGGAGGCGACCCGCGAGAGCGGTTCGGGGCGCTCCGCGCCGGTCACCTGGACGAGTTTCGTCGCTTCGGGGAGCCACCGCAGAAAGTGGACGAGCGCGTCCTTGTCGGCGGCGAGTTCGTACATGTTGTCCGTCG
The DNA here is from genome assembly GCF_020097815.1 of Haloprofundus salinisoli. Taxonomy (NCBI): domain Archaea; kingdom Methanobacteriati; phylum Methanobacteriota; class Halobacteria; order Halobacteriales; family Haloferacaceae; genus Haloprofundus; species Haloprofundus salinisoli. The sequence goes on along the minus strand of NZ_CP083663.1, from coordinate 1,270,917 downwards.
CCAGCATCGCCGGTTCTCGCGCTTCGACGAGTCGTCTTAGCTTTCGCAGCGACACTACGTCGCGTTCGACCTCGTCGCCGTCGAGGACGACGAGCGCGTAGGAGGGAGCGTCGCCGCGAACGTCACCGCTCTGAATGTCGACGCCGAAGACGACGGAGTCGAGCGCACGCGTCCGAGCGTTCACGCTGACAGAATAAGTGGTCAGTCAGTAAATACCCCACGCCGGAGTCGAAACCGTCCTTCTGGACGCGACCGCCCGTTCGACGGGCGCTACTCCGCGTCGGGGTACGAAATCTCGATGCGCTGGCCGTCCTCGGCGACGAACGACTCGCCGTCGAAGGCGCTCTCGGCTTCCTCGGCCAACTGTGAGACGTCGCCGGCGTAGCGCGAGGAGATGTGCGTCAACGCGAGGCGCTTCGCACCCGCGCGCTGGGCGACGTCGGCCGCCTCCCTCGCCGTCGAGTGCGCCGTTTGGCGAGCGCGTCCGGCGTTGTCGGAGGCGAACGTCGCGTCGTGAATCAGCAGGTCCGCGTTCTCGGCGATGTCGACCGTCGCCTGCACCGGTCGGGTGTCGCCCGTGTAGACGAACGTCCGGCCGGGTCGCGGTTCGCCGACGACCGCTTCGGGTTCGACGACCCGGCCGTCGTCGAGTTCGACGGGCTCGCCCTCGTGGAGTTTACCGAACTTCGGCCCGACCGGGACGCCCAGCGACTCGGCCTTCTCGCGGTCGAACCGCCCGGGTCGGTCGTCCTCCACGAGCGCGTAGCCCATCGAGCGCGTCCGGTGGTTGGTCTCGAACGTGCGAACCTCGTACTCCTCCGCTTCGAGCGCCGTCGCTCCGACGCTCACCTCGTGGACGCGAACGGGGTAACTGGGCTGGTAGCCGCCGGCGTGGACGAGGTTCTCGACGTGTCCTCTCGACCCGCGTGGAGCGTGGATAGCCAGCGGCTCCTCGCGGCCGTTGAAGTCCCACGACTGTATCAGACCGGGAATGCCGAGGATGTGGTCGCCGTGGAGGTGCGTGACGAACAGGTGAGAGACGCCGAATCCGGTTCCGAAGCGCATCATCTGCCGCTGAGTTCCCTCGCCGCAGTCGAACAACAGGCGCTCGCCCTCTCGATTGAGGAGGACGGCGCTGGGGGCCCGCTGGGTCGTCGGGACGGCCCCACTGGTCCCTAAAAAGGTCACGCGCATCGACATACACGGTGTGAGACGGGGGCAGACTAAACCCGTGTCGGATACGCCGTAGGGCCGACGACCGACCGAACCGACCGATTCTTACGTCGTTGCCGACAATATTGTGCCAATGAACGCCCCCCTGTGGACCGATGCATACGCACCGGACCTCGCCGACCTCCCGCAGGCGGCGGTTCGAGAGCGACTCGCCCGCACCGTCGACGAACCGATGAACCTCGTCGTCCAGGGACCGCCGGGCGCGGGGAAGACGGCGGCGGTTCGGGCGCTCGCCCGCGAGACCCACGGGGTCTCCGCGTCGGAAGACTCGGTGACTCGCCGGACGAACTCCGGCGGTGACGTCGACAACGACCTCGTCGAGATAAACGTCGCCGACTTCTTCGGCCGGACGAAGAAAGAACTCCGCGAAGACCCCCGATTCGAGTCGTTTCTCTCGGGTCGCAGTCGGATGGCCAAACGCGACATGATAAACCGCGTGCTCAAGGAGTCGGCGAGCTACGCGCCCGTCTCCGGCGAGTACAAGACCATCGTCCTCGACAACGCCGAAGCCATCCGCGAGGACTTCCAGCAGGCGCTGCGCCGGGTGATGGAACGGCACCACCGGACGACCCAGTTCGTCATCACCACGCGGCAACCGACGAAACTCATCCCGCCGATTCGCTCGCGCTGTTTCCCGGTACCGGTTCGCGCGCCGACGACCGACGAGACGGTCGAGGTGCTGCGCCGTATCGTCGACGCCGAGGGCGTCGACTACGACGAGGACGGCCTGGAGTACGTCGCGGGCTACGCCGGCGGCAACCTTCGCAAGGCCGTTCTCAGCGCCCAGGCGACCGCCGTCTCCGCCGACGAACTGACGATGAACACGGCGTTCGAGACGCTCGGCGACGTCGGCGACGACGAGACGCTCCGCGGCGTCCTCGCGGACGCGGAGGCCGGCGAGTTCAAAGCCGCCCGCAAGACCGTCGACGACCTCCTCGACGAGGGGTACGGCGGCCAGGAACTGCTCGGCGAACTGCTCCGCGTCGCCCGGACGGACTACAGCGGCGACGACCTCGCCCGTCTCCACCGACTCGCGGGGCAGGTCGACCTCGACCTGTCGACGGGGACGGACGACCGAATCCACGTCTGTCACCTGCTGACCGAGTGGTCGCCCGCGGGCGGAGTCGCGTAGATGGCTCGCGCGCTCGGACGCCTCGCGGCGGTAGTTCCGAAACAGTTCGCGCCCTCGACGCGGCGCTACGCGCTCCCGCCGGCGCTTCTGGCCGTCCCCCTTTCGGTGCTCGCGCCGCCGCTGGGGCTTCTCTGCGTCTCGGTCACGCTGTTCGTCCTCTGGTTCTTCCGCGACCCCGACCGCGTCGCCCCCGAGTCGGGGTTCGTCTCGCCCGCCGACGGCCGCGTCTCGGTGATTCGACGCGAGGGCGACCGCGTCCGCGTCGGCGTGTTCATGAACGTTACCGACGTCCACGTCAACCGCGCGCCCGCAGACGCGGCGGTCGAGTCGGTGACGCACCGACCCGGCGCGCACAGACCGGCGTTCTCGAAGGATTCGGTGCGAAACGAGCGCGTCGACGTCGACTGCGGCGAGTACGAGGTGTCGCTCATCGCGGGCGCGTTCGCCCGGCGCATCCACCCCTACGTCGAGGGGGGGACGACGCTCGAACGCGGGCAACGGATCGGCCACATCGCCTTCGGTAGTCGCGCGGACGTGTTGCTGCCGGAGGGGTACGACGCGACGGACGTCCGCGTCGAGAAGGGCCAGCGCGTGCGGGCGGGCGAGACGGTCGTCGCTCGGAAACGGTGAGGCAGGCCCATCGAACGGCGCGTCGGCGCGCCCTACTCGTCGCTTCGTAACACGTGGACGTGTCTGACGAGCGAGCGGTGGACCCGCCGCTCGAACGTCGCGTCGACGGTCCACCCGGCGTCTTCGGCCTCGTCGCACCACGAGCGGTCGGCCACGAGGACGCCCTGCGGCGCGACGCGGCGCGCTTCTTCGAGCGCACCCGAAACGAGGTCACGGAGCGTGTGGCGCGCAATCTTCGACTGCCGACCGTACGGCGCGTCGAAGACGACGCCGTCGACGGCGTCGTCGCGGAAGGGTAAGGCCGTGGCGTCGCCGCGGACGACGTGGGTGTCGCCGTCGAGGTAGGCGTCGAGGTTCGTCCGCGCGCCGGCGGCCATCTTCGCCTGCGCGTCGACGCCGACGGGCGCCGCACCGACGAGACCCGCTTCGATGAGCGTCCCGCCGGTGCCGCACATCGGGTCTAAAATCCTCGCGCCCGGCTTCGCCCCGGCGATGTTGGCGAACGCGCGAGCGTCGAGCGGAGCCATGCTCCCCGGTTGGAAGAACGGTCGGTCGGTCGGCTTTCTGCTCCCGTAGTCGCGGACGCTCTCGACGAGTAGCCACCCCACGAAGCAGCGCTCGCCCGCGAAAATCACGCGGAGGACGTTGTCGGGGTCGTCCAGGTCGACGGCGTAGCCGCGGTCGACGAGCACGCCACCGAGTTCGCGCTCGGCGTCGCCCGTCGAGACGCCGCTCTCGCCGCGAACGTCGCGGGCGCGGACGGCGACAGTTCCCTCGCGCGACAGCGACGCCGCTTCGAGGAGGGTCCGCGCGCTCTCGACACTGGCGGCGGTGTGGCCGACGACGTCGCTGACGCGACGGGTGTACGCGAGCGTTCTCGCGCGCGCCGCGTCAAGTGTCCGCGCGAGGGCGACGCCGGGGGCGGCTAGTTCCGGTTCTCCGGCGGCCGCGCGGGCCTCGTAGGCCGCGAACGCGTCGTCCTCGCCGGCGAGTTCCAGACAGTACACGGTCGAATCTGTCTGGGCCGACGTATGAGCGTGTCGAACGGTCCGAGCGAGCGGCTTCTCGGCTGCGACCCCCGAGCGCCGCAAAATCGGCCGAATCCACTAGAATCGAACCTATCAGCCTCTGCACCAACCTTTTTAAACCTTAAATACGATACTTAAACCGTTCCATGAGTGACCCCAAGGACACTATCAACATAGAGAACGTGGTCGCCTCCACGGGAATCGGGCAGGAACTCGACCTTCAGAGCGTCGCGATGGACCTCGAAGGCGCTGACTACGACCCCGAGCAGTTCCCCGGTCTCGTCTACCGCACGCAGAACCCGAAGTCGGCCGCGCTCATCTTCCGGTCCGGCAAAATCGTCTGCACGGGCGCGAAATCCACCGACGACGTCCACGAGAGTCTCGGAATCGTCTTCGACAAGCTCCGCGATCTCCAGATTCCCGTCGACGAAGACCCCGAAATCACCGTCCAAAACATCGTCACGAGCGCGGACCTCGGACGAAATCTCAATCTGAACGCCATCGCCATCGGTCTCGGTCTCGAGAACATCGAGTACGAACCCGAGCAGTTCCCCGGCCTCGTCTACCGCCTCGACGAACCGAAAGTCGTCGCGCTTCTCTTCGGTTCCGGCAAGCTCGTCATCACGGGCGGCAAACAGCCCGTCGACGCCGAACACGCCGTCGACAAAATCGTTAGCCGACTCTCGGAACTCGGCCTCCTCGACTGATTAGCCCTCGACGCGGCCGATGAGCGTCCACCGCGTTCGACGCTCGCCGCTCGGCATCTTCTCTTCGGTGACGTGATAGGCGTACGGTCCGTGCGGGCAGTCTTCGCAACCCTCACCGCACGGTTCGCGCTTGACGACGAGCGTGTAGCCGTCGCGGTCCTCGACGCGGACGAACTCCTCGCCGGGCCGCGGCTCGATGCGCGGGGCCGTCTTCTGCTGGAGCTGTAACAGCTCTTGGCCGTACAGCACGGCCTCCCGAAGGTCGTTCGCCGAGAGCCGTCGGAGCGTCTCCACCACCTCCGTCGAGAGATTCTGCGGTGGGTTCGGTTCAGTCGTTTCGGCCGTCGACCGACCCGACTTCGACTCGGAACCGTCGCCTTCGTCGCGTCGATCGGCCTCGTCGTCCCTGTCGCGCCCGGCGTTCAGGCCGCCGTCGCCCGATCCGGCGTTCGGGTCGCCATCGGTCGGCATACCGAGAGTTCGACACCCAGTGACAAAGTCGGTCGGGCGGCGCGCTTCGTCTCGGCACCGTCGCATGCGGCGGCCGTCGCGTTCGGAAAACACCATACGGTCGGCTCCCGAAACCCGACCATGGTCGTTCCGCTGCAGACGACGCTCGGGAGCCCGGTCGCCATCGCCGGAACCGTCGGCCTCTTCGCACTGCTTCTCTCCGCGACGGCGCACATCGCCGCTCGCAACGTCCTCGGCGACGTCGCCGTCCGAAACGCGTTCGGCGTCGGCCCGCTCCCGGCCGGCGTCGCGGTTCTCTCGACGGCGCTCGGTCTCTCGGCGGCGCTGGCGCTCCCGGTGGCGCTCGCGCTCGACGCCGCGGCGGTGAAGTACCTCTACGACCGGTCGTGGCGTTTGACGGCTTACATCGTCGTCATCCACGTCGTCGTCACCGTCATCCTCGGCGCGCTCATCTTCAGCCTGCTCGCGCTCTGGCAGAGCGCACCCGGCTAATCGCCGTCTATCGGCTCGACGCTCGCCGGGTGTCCACCAGGATACTTCACTATCCGGTCGACGGCGAACGTTTCTTCGTCCGCGGGACTCCGGCGAGCGCCCGTCCATCTGGCGACGGATAGATACAAATAGGACGTTCGTGAGTACAAGAACGATATGGACGTCCTTCGTCGTCCGCCGCGGTGTTCGTCCGCGCGGACCGGGTCGCACGCGCCGGATCCCTTCGGGTCCCCGGTCGGTTCCGGGCGGGTGAGCGTTCGGTGAACGGTCTCGTCCCGAAAGTGCTGTGGAACCTCGACGAGCGCCGTCTGCGCGCGCCGTGGCGCATCGCGGCGACGACGCTGCTCATCGGGGCGCTGACGCTCACCGGGTGGTTCGTTCTCGTCGCGTTCGTCGCACCGACCGGAGAGGGGGAGACAGTCGTCGACGGGAGCGTCGCGCTCCTCTCGGAGTTCGCGCCGCTCGCGCTCCTCGGTGCGGCGACCGTCGCGGCCGTCTCGTTCAGCGGAACCTTCCTCGACCGGCGCTACTTCGCGGACTTCGGCCTCCACGTCGACCGCGACTGGTGGACCGACCTCGGCGTCGGCTTCGGCCTCGGGACGGCGCTGATGACGCTCGTCTTCCTCGCCGAATATAGCGCCGGGTGGGTGAGCGTCGAGACGGTGTTCAGCGCGCCGCTCCCGACACTGCTCCCGCAACTGCTTTTGTCCGTTGCGTTCGTCGTCTTCGTCGGCTTCCACGAGGAGCTGCTGTTTCGCGGCTACGTCGTCACGAACCTCGCCGAAGGGCTGTTCGGCCACGCCGACTTCGACGCCGACCGGGCCGTCGGCGGTGCGATTGTGGCCTCGGCGGCCGTCTTCGCGCTGTTGCACGCGGTGAACCCCAACGCCACGGTCGTCAGCACGCTCGGCGTCGCCTTCGCGGGCGTCCTCCTGGCGTTCGCCTACGTGCTCACCGGCGAAATCGCGCTGCCGGTCGGCTTTCACGTCTCGTGGAACCTGTTTCAGGGACCGGTGTTCGGCCTGCCGGTCAGCGGCGTCGACCCGTCGGCGTCGCTTCTGGTGTTGAATCGACACGGTCCCGAACTGTACACCGGCGGCGCGTTCGGCCCCGAGGCGGGGTTGCTCGGCGTCTCCGCGCTCTCGGTCGGCTGTCTGCTCGTCGCGGCGTGGGCGAAGAAACGCTACGGCCGGGTGGTGCTCTATTACGGCCTCACCGAACCGGACCTGCGGCAGCGGTAAACGGCGTCTCGGTGGTTCTAAACGGCTTTTCGGCGGCGCTGCGCTACTCGACTAGCCGCTCGATCTCGGTGACGAGGATGTCCGACGCGCCGACCTCCCGGAGGTTGCCGATGGTCTCGAACACCTTGCGTTCGTCGACGACGACGTGGACGGCGACGGTCGCGTCGCCGTCGGCCTCCTCACCCGCTATGTCCATCACGGTCGGTCCGCCCATCCCGGGGATGACCTCGCGCACGTCGTCGAGTTTCGACTTCGGCGCGTTCATCATCAGGTAGCGCTTGCCGTCGGCGGCCAGCACCGACTCGAACGCCATCGTCACCTGCTGGACTTTGTCGTCGGCGGTGACGTCGGGCCGGGCGAACAGGCGGACTGAACTCGACAGCACCTCCTCGACGACGGCGAGGCGGTTGACCCGAAGCGTTGTCCCGGTGCTCGTGATATCGACGATGGCGTCGGCCATCTCGACGTGCGGGGTGAGCTCCGTCGCACCCGTCACCTCGACCACGTCGGCGTCGACGCCGCGCTCTTCGAAGAACGAACGCGTGACGTGCGGGAACTCGGTGGCGACGGTCTTGCCCTCGATGTCGCTGACGGTGTGAATCTCGCCGTTCTCGGGCGCGGCGAGCACGAGACGACAGTTCCCGAATCCCAGGTCGAGCAGTTCGGTCAGGTCGTGACCCGACTCCCGAACCTGGTCGAGGCCGGTGATTCCCATGTCCGCCGCGCCGTCGCGGACGTAGCCGGGGATGTCGGCGGCGCGGACGAACAGGACGGTCACGTCAGGGTCGACCGTCTCGGCGTACAGTTTCCGCGCCGCGCCGTTCTCGACGTGGAGTCCGGCGCGTTCGAGAAGTTCCATCGACGGGTCGTGCAGGCGGCCCTTGTTGGGCACGGCGATTCGCATACCGGATGCTCGTGAGCGCGGGAGAACTGTCTTTCCCTCTCCCGGTACGGCGTCGGAAACCAGTGCATAACTATCTCGACACGCTCTAATCAGAAATTATGAATTTCGCAGACATTGCCGTTTTTGTCATCGTCGTCCTGTTTCTCTCGGGGTGCGCCGCCATAGGGTTCTGGCTGGTCGGGGCAGTTGCCAAACGACTCCCGAATCCGCTGGGTGCACTCGGGGTCGTCACGTACGTCGGGTTGATTCCGACCGGGTTAATCTCCACGTTCGTCCTGTTGGTGACCGACTTTCCCGCCGCCGTCTCGACTGCCGCTCTGGGGACGACGAGCGGACTTGCGGCGACACTACTGATTCGACTGACCGCCGCGTTCGGAGCCGTCGTGGTCGTCACTACCGGATCTCTCGGACTGGTCCCCGCAGTTCGGGACGTCCGGGACGTCGAAATGGGGTTCCGAGACGCCGGTAGACGGATGGGAAGATACGCCACCTTCGTCACTGTTTTCGCAGTTGTCCTGTTCACATTGCTGAATACACTCGTCGCCAACTCGATCTCACCACTCACTGTCGTTGTTGGCATCGTCGTCTCTGCCTTCGGCCTCTGGGTCGTGAGCCCGTTTCTTGAGCTCGTCTCGAAGGATATGCGTCCTCCGACAGAGACGGAACGCGAACGCCTCGAATCGCTCTGCATAGATGCCAATCTCGATGTCGACAGTTTTCGGGTCTACGATGATGGCGATGCCCGAGTCGCAGCGCGATACGTGAGAGGGTCCACGTTTCACCGGCGATTGGTAGTCACGCAGACCTTTTTCGATGCATTCGACGAGCACCAGTACTCGTTCTTCGTACTCACTGCGAGCAGACTGCGCGTCCCCCGATTGGAGTTCCTCTTCGGGTATCTCGTCGGACTACTCGTCTTCGCCGCTCTCGCTCTCTTCGACCTCGTCTCGCTCGGAGTCGTGCTCGTCGTTGTACTGGTGAGCGCCCCGGTCGCACTCGCCGTCGCACGGCGCCTTCTACTCCGCGCCGACGACAAGGCCGTCGAGCGAGTCGGTGTGGCGATGCTCGTGGACGCGCTCGAACACACCGTCGAGTTTCACGGGCTTGATGAGTCGAAAGGCGGTATCCGGACCCTTTTCTCGCCGCAAGTCCCGGTCGGTCGCCGAATCGAACGACTCCGACGCCAAGCTAACGAAGCTTAGTCTCGCATCGCCAGGCCGACGGCGAACCCGACCGCACCGAGACCGATGCCGGCGATGACGCCGACGCTCGCCATCGTCGCTACGTCGACGCCGAGCGGTGCCTCGCCGCTCAGCGCCAGTTGCAGGCCGGAGACGGGCGCGAGCCCGAGCACGACGCTCCCGAAGAGACCGCCGCCGTTAGCCGCGCTCAGCGCCGAGGGAACGACCATCAGCGCCAGGGTGACCAGCGCACCGGGGACGACCATCAGCGGAAACAGGCCGAGGATGCGACAGGCGACGACGCCCATACACTCGGCGGTGAAGAGGAGGGGGATGAGGGCGAGCCACTCGACGGCGTCCTCGTCGCCGACGACCAGACGCCGAAGCGGAGAGGCTGTGACAGCCATACCGGTATGTCACTCACCACATATGATAAGTGTATCCCGCAGACATTTTATTTCACGTCCGAGGCGAGCGATTCCGCCCCCGGAACCGGACCGCCTTTGGTCGCTTCGTCTGTACGATGGGTCATGACGACGCTCCAGATTACCGGCGGGAAGCTACTCCGTCCAGATCTGTCGGTCGAACGCGGCGACGCGTTGGTCGACGCCGAATCGGGCGAAATTCTCGCCGTCGGCGACACCGAACAGGGAGACGAAACGCTCGACGCCGACGGCGGCCTCGTGATGCCCGGCCTCGTCAACGCCCACACGCACGTCCCGATGACGCTGCTGCGCGGCGTCGCCGACGACAAACCGCTGGAGACGTGGCTCAGAGAGGATATCTGGCCCGTCGAGGGCGCGCTCACCCCCGACGACGTTCGCGTCGGCGCGGAACTGGCGATGGTCGAGATGATTCGTTCCGGAACGACCGGCTTCGCCGACATGTACTTCCACGTTCCCGAAATCGTCGATGTCGTCGAACGAGCGGGTCTGCGCGCACGCCTCGGCCACGGCGTCGTCACCGTCGGCAAGGACGACGAGGCGGCGCAGGCCGACATCGACGAGAGCCTCGATGTCGCCGCCGAGTTCGACGGCGCGGCGGGGGGACGAATCTCGACGGCGTACATGCCGCACAGCCTCACGACGGTGAGCGAAGACGAACTCCGCGAGTCGGTCGCCCGCGCCCGCGAGCTCGGCGTTCCCGTCCACTACCACGGTAACGAGACGGCCGAGGAAGTCGACCCCATCGTCGACGAACGCGGCGAACGACCTCTCGAATACGCCGACGACCTCGGGATGCTCGGCGACTCCGACTTCGTGGCCCACGGCGTCCACGTCGACGACACCGAGATCGCACTGCTCGCAGAGCGGGGGACGAGCGTGATTCACTGCCCGGCGTCGAACATGAAACTCGCCTCCGGCATCGCGCCGGTCCAGCGGATGCTCGACGCGGGCGTTCCCGTGGGACTGGGTACCGACGGCGCGGCGTCGAACAACGACCTCGACCTGTTCGACGAGATGCGCGACGCGGCGATGGTCGGCAAACTCGCCGCCGAGGACGCGAGCGCCGTCGCAGCAGAGACGGTCGTCGAACTGGCGACGCGCGGCGGGGCTGACGCCTTAAACTTCAACTCCGGTCGCCTCGAAGCGGGCGCGAACGCCGACCTCGTCGTCGTCGACTTCGACGCGCCGCATCTCACGCCCGCGCACGACCTTGTGAGCCACCTCGCGTACGCGGTTCGCGGGTCGGACGTCCGACACACCGTCTGCGACGGTGAGGTACTGATGCGGGACCGCGAGGTGCTGACGCTCGACGTGGACTCGGTGATGGAGCGGGCGGCCGACCACGCCCGCGAGGCGCTCGCCCGCGCCAAGTAAGCGTTCGTGAGTGTCACTTCAGACTGAGAAAACAATGCCTTAGAAATCCGTTTGAACGATTATAAACGGTTCTCGTCCGTTTTCAACGAACCGAATCGGGTGAACGACAGCCCCCCTTTATCTATCACCCAGTTATCGGGCAAGTTGATGAGTTCAAACAAAGTGACTCTCACGTTCGCGCTAATGCTCCTCTGCACGGCGTTCGCGCCGGGCGTCGCGGGCGCACTCGCGGCGGACACGCCGCTCGACGTGGGCGTCGAACAGAACGACGACAGCGGCGAAACGACGGTCACCGTGACGCAGAACGCCACGGAAGTGCAGAACGCGGCGATCAACGTGACCGCCAATGGGAGCTACGCTGGCGTCGGTAACTACACGACCGACGAGAACGGGGCGGTAGTCCTCCCCGCACCCGAGACGCCGGTGAACGTGACCCTGAGCGTCACCGTCGGTTCGCTTACGACGACCGAGTCGGTCGAACTCACCCCGTCGACCGGAGAAGGTCTCTCCGTGTCGGTTTCGCAGGGTAACGATGGTGAGGCTACGGTTTCGGTGACTGAAAACGGCACCGCCGTCGAGAACGCCAGCGTCGAGGTGACTGCCGAGGGCAACTACTCGGGCGTCGGTAACTACACGACCGGCGAGAACGGCAGCGTCTCGCTGCCCGAACCTGAGGAGAACGTCTCGGTGACCGTCACGGCGACGACCGACAACGACTCCGTGACCACGACGGCGACGCTCACCGTCGCCGACGACGAACCGATGTCGTTCGGCCAGCTCGTCTCCTCGTTCGTCCAGAGCATCCTCGGCGACGAGAACCGCGAAGGCGGCATCGGGCAGGTCGTCTCCGAGTTCGTCCGCGGCAACAACCCCGGGAAAGCGGACGAGAAGCGACCTGACCACGCCGGCCCGCCGGCCGACAAGGGGCCGAACGCCGACCGCGCTAACGCCTCGAACGGGAGCAACGGCCACGGGGCGGACAAAGGCGAGGACCACCCGGGCAACGCCAACGGCAAGAACGCCTCCGACGACGACACCGACGGCGACAGCTCCACGGAGACGGAGGAGGCGTCCGGTAACGAGCGCGACGGCGCTCGCGGAAACGGCAACGGAAACGGAAACGGCAACGGAGGCGACTCGCCCGCCATCGACAACGGCCCCGCGGTGACGGGTCCGAGCGTCTCCGACGACGAGACCCCGGCCGCGTAATCCCCACCTGACGCATCGAACCGGCTCTCCTCCTCGGTCCTCCTTCGAGTGACCGACCGCGGTCCGGCCGCGCGGAGGCACTCGATTCACGCCCGACAATCGATTCTTTTCGACCGCCCGAGAGCGACGGCGTCTGGTTTCGGACGGACCCGCCTCCCCCGGCAGCCGGTCGGCGGTCGGCTCCGACGGCCGCCGCCTTCGGTATCGTTTTGGGCGCGGTGAGCAAAGCCCCAGCCATGAGTACCAGCTACGCTCCCGTCAGCGAGCACCTCGACGACGTCGAGGCCGCCCGCACGGAGGGCCGACGCAAGATGGACTGGGCGCTGCAGCATATGCCGATTCTCACCGCCCTGCGCGGGGAGTACGAGGCCGAGAAACCCTTCGCCGGCCAGACCATCGGGATGGCGATGCACGTCGAGGCGAAGACGGCGAACCTCGTCGAACTGCTCGCCGACGGCGGCGCGGAAGTCGCCATCACCGGTTGCAACCCGCTGTCGACGCACGACGACGTGAGCGCGGCCCTCGACACCCACGAGAACATCACCTCCTACGCCGTCCGCGGCGTCGACGACGAGGGCTACTACGCGGCCATCCACTCGGTCGTCGCCCACGACCCGACCATCACCGTCGACGACGGGATGGACATGGTCAAAGTCGTCCACGAGGAGTACCCCGAACTCATCGACTCCATCGTCGGCGGCTGCGAGGAGACCACGACGGGCGTCCACCGCCTGCGCGCGATGGACGCCGACGGCGAACTGAAGTACCCCATCTTCGCCGTCAACGACACGCCGATGAAGCGGCTATTCGACAACGTCCACGGCACCGGCGAGTCCTCTTTGGCGACTATCGCCATGACGACGAACCTCTCGTGGGCGGGAAAGAACGTCGTCGTCGCCGGTTACGGCTACTGCGGGAAGGGCGTCGCCAAGAAGGCCGCCGGCCAGAACGCGAACGTCATCGTCACCGAGGTCGAACCCCGCCGCGCGCTCGAAGCCCACATGGAGGGCTACGAGGTGCTGCCGATGGCCGAAGCCGCCGAGAAAGCCGACGTCGTCCTCACGACGACAGGCAACCGCGACGTCGTGACGCGCGAGCATTTCGAGGAGATGAAAGACGGCGTGCTGCTGGCGAACGCGGGGCACTTCGACATCGAAGTGAACTTAGACGACCTCGACGACCTCGCGGTCGACCGATACGAGGCCCGCGACGGCGTCGAGGCGTTCGAGATGGCCGACGGTCGCCGCCTCAACGTCATCGCCGAGGGCCGTCTGGTCAACCTCGCCGCGCCTATCGCGCTCGGTCACCCCGCCGAGGTGATGGACCAGAGCTTCGGCGTGCAGGCCGTCTGCGTCCGCGAACTCGTCGACAACGGCGACGCCTACGAGGCGGGCGTCCACGACGTCCCCGACGAGCTGGACCGCCGCGTCGCCGAGATAAAGCTCGACGCAGAGGGCGTCGACCACGACTCGCTCACCGACGAGCAGCGCGAGTACATGGGTAGCTGGCAGCACGGGACGTAAGCGCCGGAACACTTCGGTTCAGGCGGCGAGCACGCCCGAAAACTCGAAGCGCGCGCCGCCGTCTTCGCTCTCCGTCACGGTGACCGTCCAGTCGTGGGCTTCGGCGATGGTCGAGACGATAGAGAGCCCGAATCCGGTCCCACCGTCGGCCGTCGAAAAGCCGTGTTCGAGCACGTTGTCGCGCATCTCCGGCGGGATACCGTGGCCGTCGTCGGCGACGAAGAAGCCCGGGCGGTCGTCGAGTCGGCCGGCCGTTATCGCCGCGGCCGAATCGCCGTGTTCGACACTGTTCCAAAACAGATTCTCCAGCAGTTGTCTGAACCGGGCTTCGTCGGCTTCGACGGTGAGGTCCGTCTCGACCGACAGGGTCGCGTCGGGCGCGTCGATGCCGAACCACGCCGCGTCGGCGACCGACGAGAGCGAGACGGGTTCGGTCTCGCCGAGTACCTTCCCGGCCCGTGCGAGGTGCAGCAGTTTCGACAGCAGGTCGTCCATCTGTCGGACGGCCCGCGCCGCCGCGTCGAGTCGCTCCAGATCGCCGGTCTCCCGCGCCAGTTCGACGTTGCCCGCGACGACGTTCAGCGGGTTTCTGAGGTCGTGGGCGACGACGGAGGCGAACTCGTCGAGACGCTCGTTCTGCTGGCGGAGCGTCGCCTCGGTGTCGATGCGGACGAGCGACTCCGTGGCATGCGAGAGCAGCAACTCCGCCAGTTCGAGGTCGGCTTCGTCGAACGCGTTCGGTTCGGTGGCGACGGCCTGAAACACCGCGCCGTCGCCGAAGGGGATGCTCATCCCCGACCGAAACGTCTCCTTCGCCGGCTTCGAGATGTCGTCGGTGGCGACGTCGGGGACCAGGTAGGACCGTCCGGTGCGGAGCGTCTCGCCGACCAGTCCCTCGTCGGATCGCCTCACGCGGTAGTCGTCGTTGCTCGACACCGACGACTTCGCCCGCGGGACGACGAAGCCGTCTTCGAGCACGCCGATGTAACACCGCTCGAACTCCAGGACCTCCTCGGCGGCGGCCACGGTTCGTTCATACACCACCGTCGGCGAGTCGCTCGACTCGAGGTCGGTCGCCACGTCGTGTAGCGTCTCTATGGTCGCCTGTCGGTTCTCCAGTGCTCGCTGTGCGTGGATACGGTCGGTGATGTCTCGGCCCTGTACGACCACCGAGACCACCTCGTCGGCGTCGTTTCGAACCGGTTGCAGCGAGATGTCGAGATGGATTCGCTCCCCGTCGCCGCCGACGTTCGTCGCCTCGAACCGGACGAACTCGCCGTCCGCGGCACGTTCGACGTGCGTCCGCAGTTCCGCCGCCTGCGCCTCGTCGTGGGTCCACCACGGCGTCTCCCAAAACAGTTCGTCGATTACCGCCGTCGCCTCGACACCGCCGAACGACAGCGCCGTGTCGTTGACCCGACGGAGCCGCCCTTCCGGCGTCAACACGCCGATGAACGAAGTGGGGTCCTCGAACATCGCCTCGTACTGCCACACCTTCGCTCGGTCGGACCCGCTCGCTCCCTCGGACATACCGTACCGCTGTGACCCGGCCGTTATCACTCTGACTCTTCGGTTCGACCCATCGTCGCCAGACAGAAGGCCTATAGGAGTACTCGGAAACGCCCGGGCATGAACGTGGACGAGGAGTTCACCTTACCGATTGCACTTTTCATGCTCGCCAGTCTCGCAAATATCGCCCTCGGCGTCTCGGTGCTCGCCGTCGCCTGGTTCGCCATCGGCGTCGCCTTCGCCGTCGTCGGCGTCGTCTTCGGCGGCGACGCCGACCCCGTCGCCGACCTGACGCGGCGGACGTAGCCTTTTTAGGTCGATTACGCACAGAACAGAGTATGTCTAACGCGAAAGGTGACCGTCGTGAACGCGAACTCGTCAACAAACTCGACGAGGCGGGCTTCGCGGTGATGCGCGCGCCCGCAAGCGGCGGCGCGACGACCCGCGAACTCCCGGACGTGCTCGCCGGCAACGGCGACCGGTTCTACGCGATCGAGGCGAAGTCGAGCGCGGGCGACCCCATCTATCTCACCGGCGAGGAGGTCGAAGCGCTCATCTTCTTCGCGCGGAACTTCGGCGCGAAGGCCCGTATCGCGGTCCGATTCGACCGCGAGAGCTGGTACTTCTTTCACCCCGGCGACCTCTACGTCACCGACGGCGGCAACTACCGAGTGAAAAAGGAGACGGCGCTGGCCGACGGCGAGGACTTCGCGGAGTTCGTCGGCCAGTCGACGAAGACGACTCTCGGCGACGTCGAACCCTGAACGATCGACGGCCGTCGTCGTCTCCCTCTCTGTTCTGCTCTCCTGTTTTCTCGTCTTCTCTGCTCTCCTGTCCTTCGTCTTCTCTTCCTCTTCGTCATCTCGCGTTCGTTCTCGCGTCGCTCCCGCTCTCGGTGCGACGGGTGGGGCGAAAAACGGCGCGTTGGTGCCCGAATCAGGCTTCCGCGAGCGGGAACTGCGACTGGAAGCTATCGGGCCGCGGCCGGTCGGTCTCCTCGCGGTCGACGTGGCGGAGCCGCGACGCCGGGAAGCTGTAGCGGCGGGCGCGGTCGAACTCCAGTTCGCCGTCGACGGCGCGGACCGACCCGAGGTAGACGGCTTCGACGACGGGTTCGTGGTCGCCGTAGTCGGCGTTGGTCTCGTAGTCGGCGACGGTGCGGCTGGTGCCGTCCTCGACGACGACTTCGTCGGCGCGGCGGTGGACGACGTTCGTGACGACGAGCGCTGATCCGCTCTCGCGGTCGCGGACGAACTCGCCGCTCTCGAAGTCGTCGTCCGCACAGAGCTGCGGGCCGGTCGTTTCGAACGGGACGAACACCGACTGGCCGCAGACCGCACAGACCGACCGTCGCTCGGTCGGCGCGGGTTGGCGTCGCTCGTTCACCTCGATGGCGACGCGGCGCAGGTGTTTGCAGCGTGCGCCGCGGATGGCGTAGTCGGGACAGGTGCACGAGCGCTCTTCGAGGTCGACGACGTACGTCCCGCTGTCGGTCTCGACGACGTAGCGGCGGTCTCTGAGCGGTCTGACGGCCATCGGGTCCGCACGGGCGCGCAGCGACCGACCTTCGTAGCCGTCGGCTGGTAACGTGGCCTTGCGAATCGCGGATGACGCGGATGCGTTTCGTGAGTGCGTCATGATTTCACCGGGGCGTGGGCGGCACTCCCCGTATCAGTAGAGAGGGTCCGGAGACACCTAAACCTTCGGCTAGTGCGTTCGAAACGCGCAAATTCGGCAAAATCGCTCACCTCGATTTGGCGGTCCCGAGCGAGTATCCATTGGAACGCTGAAACGTATCTCAACCTCGGAGGCGACCGCGAACCGGTGGACCGAGAACCGACGCCACCCGTGTTCTCCGACAGCGCGGCATCGAAGATGTTTTACTCCGTTCGCGGGAAGGCGGTGCCATGGAACTCGATGGGGAGACGCTGCGTGAAATCGTCGTCTCCGTTATCGCCGTCAGCCTCTTCATCGCCGCCGCCCTCTACATCGGGACGGCGTACGGCGGGTCGAACCTCGACCCGACCGGCGGACTCGCACTCGTCGCCAGCATCGCGCTGTTCGTCGTGCTGATGGCTATCGTCGGCGTCTTTCTCTCGCGGTAAGCGGCGGATTCGCCGCTCGCCACTCTCTCGTCCGAGAGGAATCAGTCGGCGGCGTTCGTCCCGCGTTCGCCCTCGTCGTCGAGCGCTCTGGCGTAGTACGCCAGCGGGTGCGTGATGGTCTCGCAGCGCTCGTCTTTGTTCACGCAGTCGCCGTAGGCGGCCATCGTCGCGCACGAGGGCGGGGCGTACTGCGTGCCCGCCTCGTCGCGTAGATACTCGGTCTGATAGCGAATCTCCTCCTCGTCGAGCGCAGAGTCGCGGTAGACGG
Organism: Haloprofundus salinisoli; assembly: GCF_020097815.1. NCBI lineage: Archaea > Methanobacteriati > Methanobacteriota > Halobacteria > Halobacteriales > Haloferacaceae > Haloprofundus > Haloprofundus salinisoli. Next base: position 1,253,464 of record NZ_CP083663.1, on the reverse strand, counting down.
CGACGATCTCGTCGGTGTCCATCCCGATGCCGGTGAGAAACGCCGTCAGCGCGAAGCGCGAGTGGTGGTCCAACTCCGCGCCGCGTCCGACGCGTTCGAGCAGATGTTTCATGCACGGCGGAAAGAGCTCGGGAACGACCGTGTCGATGCGGCCGACGGGTTTCCGGTCGGCCAGCAGGCCACGCAGCGAGTCGACTTCCGCGTCCAGCGCCTCGGCGATGGCGTCGTCGCCGACGACGAACGGGAGCCCCTCGGCCACTTGGCGGCGGACCGCCTCGCGGAGCAGTTCGTACAGTTCCTCGCGGATGATTCGCACCTCGCCGTCTGCGACTTCGCGGTTGACCAGTCGCCAGCGCTCGCCCCAACCGGGCTCGGAGAGGGTGAGATACGTACCGAGCGCGACGCGATAGGCGTCGTCCTTGCGCGTCTGCGCCGTCGCCTGCGCGTCGGCTTCGGGTCGCACCTGGTCGGTCAACTCGAACTCCGTGAGGAAGTCGTCGAGTTCGACCGTCACCGTGTCCGTGCTCTTGAGGCCGTCGTCGGTCGACTCGAAATCCTCGGTGAAGCGGTCGTACGCCGTCGCCGCCTCGGCTTGGGCGTACTTGCGAACGGCGGCGGGCGCGTCGATGAGCGAGACGAGGATGCGCGCGACGGGGTAGGAGAGCAGTTCGTCGCGGGTGGACCACTCGCCGGGCGTCTCGCTCTCGACGGTGCCGGCCATCAGCGCGCGTTCGACGCGTTCGAGGGCGCGCGAGACCGCGGGGTCGTCGGTCGTGACGAGTTCGGAGAGCGCCACACCGGACTGGCCGACGGCCTCTCTCGCGGCCGCGAAGAACGGGTAACGGGCGTGACGCGCGTTCATGGAGCGTACGGTTTCCGGTAGGCATGGATAAATACGGCGGTTGGCTGGCGCCCCCGCGAGCGTCCCTTAAACGTCGGTGAACTCAGGCGGTAGCGGAGCCGCTACGAGTACCGGTGACGGTCGGTTTTCGTAGAAGCGGATGCTGAGGTGTCCGCACGTCACTCGCCACGAGACGTCACTCGCCACGAGTGTGGATTTCACGCCGGTGCGGTCTGTTCCTGTCGGGAAAACAGCTTACAACCGCGTTCGAAGGTAGCTCAGCAGGCCGTCGTCGGATTTCCGTTCGATACCCTTGTCGGTCACAGAGTCGTCCTCCAACAGCTCGGTCGCTGGCCAGCCGTCGAGTTCCGTTCCCAGATAGTTCCGGCCGGTGTGTTGACCTCTCATAGCAACTGTACGAGGGACCGGACACGGAAAGATATCACGATAGTGATAATTCCACATTAACGATTGGGGAGGTTCGGAGTCGTTTCTTATCGATTTCCGCTGTCACGTTGCCTCGGATAGTGTCGAGTAGTCGTGTTCGTAGTGTTCAGTCAGCGGCAGAGTACCGCTACCGGGCGAACCGAGAGTCCGCACCGTCCGCCTCAGCCCTCCCCAGCCTCACAGTCGGCACGAGCGCCGACTGCTCCCTCGCGCATCTGTCGCGCTCAGGGAGGAGCGCTCCGGCGCGCGCCAGCGGACGGCTCTGTCCGTCCGCTCCCCGTGCGAGGTCTCCGAGAGCGAAGCGACCGGAGGCTCGGAGTGACTGCACCGTTCTAGTGGACGAGTGGACGGTGCGAACGAGTCGGTTGGGGAGAGTGAGGCGTCTCGGTGTGTCCGGCAATCGGAGTCGTCTCCCTCGTCTCGTTTCTCGAACTGCTGGTCGGGATGCCCGACCCTTCGACTCCCGGTCTGCCGTGGCTCCGACCGCGACCGTAGTCGGGCGATAGCAACCACGCAAGCTAAGGTCACCGACCGAAAACCACGGACAGACCGTGCCGCGCTTCGACTACCCCTGTCCGGGCTGTCTCACCACCAACAGCCTGCACGACGCCGACTGCCGCTTCGAGGGCACCGCGTGGCCCGAGGTGGAGAAAGCGTACACCGACATCGTCTCGCTGCTTTCGGCGGGGCCGAAACACGAAGAGAGCCTGCCCGACGCCGTCCACGGCGAGTGGGGACCGCTGCACGTCGCGGCGCTCGACCGCCTGAAGTACGACGAGCGACTGCGCGAGGAGAACGGTCGTCTCGAACTACTCACCGCCGCCGAGTACAAAGAGATGGTCTCGGAGCCGACCAGAGAGCCGATGAAGACCCTGTATCGAAAGGGCAGCTACCCCGGCTGTCACGACAACGCGGTGTTCGCGATGATCGCGTGGTACGAGATGGTCGGGCTCTCGTGGGCCGAGGCGAAGGAGAACGTCGTCACGTGGCTCCGCGAGAGCGGCACGTGGACCCGCGGCGGGTTCGAGGAGGCCTCGCCCGAACAGCTCGTCGAGAGCAAGCGACACGTCTACGAGGCCGGCTACGGCTGGAAGGAGAAAGCGCAGGCAGCGAAAGCCGTCATCGACCGGCACGGTTGAGCCGTATTCGGTGCGCGAACGCTCGTACCCTCCTTTCAACGACCTCTCAGCCGCGATAGAGTTAGGCCCGCAGACCGCCTCTCTGTCCCCAATGAGTACGCCTCGCGCAGCGACGGCGACAGACGCCGTACGGAACCCTCGCCGGGCGCTCGCTATCGTCGTCGCCGTCGTCTTCGTCGACCTCCTCGGCTTCGGGGTGGTCATCCCGATTCTCCCCTTCTACGTCCGGAGCTTCGGCGTCAGCGACGTGTTCATCGGCCTGCTCGCCGCCTCCTACTCGCTGCTGCAGTTCGGCTTCGCGCCGTTTCTCGGCCGCCTCTCCGACCAGCGGGGCCGCCGCCCGGTCATCATGCTCTCGCTCGCCGGAAGCGCCGTCGCGTGGACCATCTTCGGCCTCGCAGCGGAATTTTCGTCTCTTTTCGGCTTCACGGCGGGCGTCGCGGTGTTGTTCGTCTCACGGATGCTCGCCGGCGCGATGGGCGGCAACATCGCCGCCGCCCAGGCGTACATCGCCGACATCACGCCCGCCGAGCGTCGCGCCGAGGCGCTGGGTCTCGTCGGCGCCTCGTTCGCGCTCGGCTTCGTCTTCGGCCCCGCCATCGGTGGTCTGTTCGCCAGCGACGCCGTCGTCGCCGTTGCAGGGGACATATTCCCCACGTTCGTCCCCGCGACGCCCTTCTCGCTGCCGAGTTTCGCCGCCGCCGGCCTCAGCCTCCTCAGTTTGGGCTTCGCGGCCCTGTTCCTCGAAGAGCCGGCGCGGACGCGCGGCACCGCCCCCCGGACGACGCTCGTCTCGCAGTTCGCCGACGCGCTCGGAGACGGGAACCTCCGAGGTCTCGTCGTCTCGTTCTTCCTGGTCTCCGTCGCGTTCTCGGGCATCCAGGTGATGTTCATCCCGTTCGCGGCCGACGTCTACGGCTACCAGGAGACGCAGACGGCGTTCCTGCTCACCTACATCGGCGTGTTGGGCGTATTCAACCAGGGGCTCCTCGTCGGGCGGCTCTCGCGGCGCTACCGCGACTCCTCTATCGCCGTCGCCGGGGCAGTCGTACTGCTCGTTGCACTCGCCGCGATTCCGTTCTCGCCGCAACTCGGCGCGTTTCTCTCGATTCCGACCGACGCTGCCCCGGCGTACCTCACGCCCGCGCTTCTGGCGCTTCTGGTCGTCCTCGCGCTGCTGTCGCTCGGCAACAGCCTGCTGAACGTCGCGCTGACGACGCTCGTCTCGAAGGCGACGAGCGCCGAGACGCAAGGCAGCGCCTTCGGCGTCACGCAGGGTGCCGGAAGCTTGGGTCGGACCGTCGGCCCGCCCGCGATGGCGGCGTTGTACGTATTCACCTACTGGTCGCCGTTCGTCGCGGGGGCGCTGCTCATGCTCCCGATTCTGGCGATTCTCGTGGGTATCGCGCGCGGAAGGTTCGGCGTCCAGGCGGACGAGAGAGCGGACCGAGCGGTCGGCGAGACCGACGGTGGGGACACGGAAAACGAGTAGGTACGAAACGCGGTCGAAATCGGAGACGGAGAGAGAACGAGACGAAGTCGGAGCGACTCAGTCGCTCTGGATACGCGGAGCCAGCATGTACGTCACGTGGCCCATGCCCTCGCCGAACTCGTAGTGAAGTTTGACGGGGAACTCCTCGCCGAGTTCGACGGTGACCTCGGTGTCGGAGGGAATCGCCTTGTTCATGTCCTTGAGGTAGTCGAGGCTGAACAGCGAGTCGGCGGGACCGGCGACGAGGTCGATGAGGTCGTCGCGGCCGAGTTCGAGGTCGACGTCGTCGGTGTCGCCCTCGGCTTCGATGTGGAACGTCTCGTCGTCCTCGTCGACGCGGAGGCCGATGTGGTCCGACACCATGTCGGCGGCCTTGATACCGCGGTCGAGATGGGTGCCTTCGACGACGATGGTCGCCGGGAGGTCGAGATCCGGGATGTCCGGTTCCTGCCGGATGGAGTCGGGGTCGATGAGCGCGAGCGTGTAGGAGAGGCCCTCGATCTGGATGTGAAGCTTTCGCGTCTCCTCGTCGAGTTCGAGGTGGACGAGGTCGCCGGTGTTCGCCATCCCGGCGATGTCCTCCAGTCGGGAGAGGTTGACGCCGATGACGCCGCCGTCTGCTTCGTAGGACTCGAACGCCGCGGCGTCGAGCGAGAGGTCGACCATCCCCACGTTCGCGGGGTCGACGGCCCGAATTGCGAGTTCGTCCTCTTCGAGTCGTATCTTACACTCGTCGACCAGCACGCTCACGGAATCGAGCGCGTCCCGGAGCGTCGACGCGCTCACGATGGCCTGGAACATATGTGGCGACCTACGAGAGGGGTATTAAAAATACCCGCGGTTTAGTGCGTGCGCGTGCGCGCATGAGCCCCGTGAGTCGGGTGGTTTCACCGTTCGCGCGGCTCTCTGAAACGCCGCTTGCGTCCGCCGAAGCCTCCGAGCCGTGCCTGCATACGCAAGCAGTCGAACTGTCAGTCCCTCTGTTGTACGTTCGTTGAGCCATGACAGAACTCGAAACGTCGCGGGAGTTGTCGCGTGCGGAAGTCGCCGCGTATCTCCGTGAGTTCGCGGACGAACTCGACCGTCAAAGCGACGGCACCACCCAGCACGGAGACGAAGCACACCCAACGGAGACTCCCAATCGGACGACCGGAGGCTCGACCGATTCGCAGACGACGGGGACGACCGACGCGACTCGCACGTCGCGCAACTCGCCGGACACCGCGACGACGACGGAGGACAACACCGTCGACACCGCGGAGGCGACGTCCAGCGACGCGGCCGACGGCAACCGAAGCCACGCGGACACTGACTACCGGAAGGTGACGTTCCTCGTCGGTAACGACAGCGCCACCATCAACCCGCCGGAGACCGTCTCCTTCGACGTGGCCGTCGACTCCGACTCGTCGCTGATGGAGGCCGGCACCCGCGAGCGCGTCGATTTCTCTATCTCGTGGGACGCCGACAGCGTCCCCGAGGACGACGAACTGCGTATCGAGTAGTCGGCGGGCCGACTCGCTCGCCCCCGAACGAAGGCGTTTTTCGGCTTCGCGCGCAATCTCCGGCAAATGGCGCGCAAAGACGAATACTACAACCGGGCCAAGCAGGAGGGCTACCGCGCCCGCTCGGCCTACAAACTCCAGCAGCTCGACGAGACCGCGAACCTCCTCCACCGAGGGGCGTCGGTCGTCGACCTGGGGGCCGCCCCCGGCGGGTGGCTGCAAGTCGCCGCCGAGGAAGTCGGCCCCGAAGGCACCGTCGTCGGCGTCGACCTCCAGCGCATCAAGTCGTTAGAGGCCGACAACGTCGAGACGATTCGCGGCGACATGACCGAGAACGAGACGAAGGAGAAGTTGCTACAAATCGTCGGCGAGGACGGCGCGGACGTCGTCATTTCCGACATGGCACCGAACATGACCGGCGAGTACTCGCTGGACCACGCCCGCTCGGTGTACCTCGCCCGGCAGGCGTTCGAGGTGGCGATGGACGTGCTCGACGCCGGCGGCGACTTCGCCGTGAAGGTGTTCGACGGCCAGGACCTCCAAGACCTGAAAGACGACATCGAACCCGAGTTCCAGTACGTCCGCGAGGTCCGGCCGAAAGCCTCCCGAAAACAGTCCTCCGAACTCTACCTCGTCGCCAAGGGTCGAATCACCGCGCCCGTCGCCGTCGGCGACGAACTCAACCTCGAAATCACCGACACCGGAAACGAAGGCGACGGCATCGGCAGAGTCGACGGGTTCACCCTGTTCGTCGCCGACGCCGAGGAGGGCGAAACGGCCCGCGTCCGCGTCACCGACATCAAACCGAAGTTCGGCTTCGCCGAGCGCGTCGACGTGTAATCGGTCGGGCGCGCCGCCACGCCGCCACACCATCACGCTGCCGTTCTCTTCATCCCCACACGAAGTCGAGCGCCAACTCGGTCCGACACCGCTCGTCGGGTCTGACGCGTCCGTGACAGCGGCCGACGGCGACGATATCGCCGAACGAGAGGTACTGTTCGCAGTTCGGACAGCGGATGCCACCTTCCATCCAGTCGCTCTCGGTGAGACGCGTGCGACGTGTGGACTTCATGATTCTTGTTAGCTACTGTCGAGGATAAGTACCAATGTCGCGCTCCGAGATTGTCTCGGTCAGCAGCGCGTCGCCTCCCGGACGGGTACGCCGACCACGTCCGCTTACGCGCCGGCGTGCTCCGCTTACGCGTCGGCACACGCGGACACGCCCGCTACGCCGAAACCCGCTCTCGGTCGTCCGCCGACCGGCGGAGCAGGCCGACGACGGCGTAGACGAACGGCGTGTCCGCGACGGCGATGAGCAGTTTCAAGATGTACTGGCCGACGACGAGCGAAATCACGACCGGAACCGGCGTCGCCTGTCCGATACCGAGTACCGTCGGCGCGACGAGGAAGCCGACGGTGACGAACAACACCGTATCGAGCGCCTGACTCGTCGCCGTCGACGCGACGTTGCGGAGCCACAGATGGCTCCCGTCGGTCGCCTCGCGGATGCGGTGGAAGACGAGCACGTCCCAGTTCTGGCTGACGAGGTAGGCGACGAGGCTGCCGAGGACGATGTTCGCGCTCGGAGCGAGCACGGCCGCGAACTGGCCGCCGAACCCGGGGTCGAGCGCGGGCGCGGCGATGGTTCCGGCCACGAGCGCGAGCACGACGAGGTTCATCCCGAAGCCGACGTTCACCATCCGCTGGGCCGCCTTTCGTCCGTATAGCTCCGAGTAGCAGTCGGAGGCGAAGAACGTCAGCGCGTACGCCAGCGCCGCGCCGGGGAGCGCGAGGCTATCGCCGACGACGGGCAGCGACAGCGGCAGGTCGAACGCCAGCAGTTTCGCCGCGGTCAGTTGCGCGGTGACCAGCGCCGTGACGAACAACCCGACGAGCGCGACTTCGCCCGTCGTCAGGCGCGATTCACGCACTGTCGTCCTCGCTATCGTTCTTTCCGCCGACGTCGTCGTCGTCGTCCAATCGCCCGTGCCGGTCGTCTATCTCGTCAAGGAGGTCCAGCGTCTTGCGAATCGACGCCCGGATGGCGTCGCTTCGGTTGACGAACTTCTTGTCGTCGCCGACGTGTTCGTCGAGGTCCGCGAGCAACTCGTCGGGGACTTCGACGCTTATCTTAGCCATATCCGCCATATCGAAGGCGAGCACTTACGTGTTACACTCTCGGTCCGCCGTTCGGTGGCAAAATCGGCCGGCTGGGACGTGTTCTGTCATCGTCTTTCCGGAGGGTCACCCGCCGACTCCGAGCGTCGCGGCCGACGCGGACGGCCGCTCGATTCAGGCGTCGCTCGTTCCGGGGGCGGGCGCGAGGTCGCGCCGCCCGCCGAGCGTCAGCACGAACAACACCGCGAGGCCGACGCCGTAGGCGACCATCAGCGGAACCGTCACCATGAACATCGTGATGATGTCTGCCGGGGTGAAAAGCGCCGCGACGGTGAGAATCCCCACAGTGACTTCCCGCCAGCGCCCGCGCATCCGGCGGTACGAGAGGCCGATGGTGTTGAGAAGCACCATCAGAACGGGGATGTCGGCGAGGATGCCGATGCCGGCGGTGGTGAAGAAGATGAGCCAGAAGAAATCCGTGATCTGGTAGCTGATGACGACGTTCGCCGCCAGCGCGTCGGCGGCCAGATACGAGATGACCGTCGGGGCGACGTAGATGTAGCCGAGGTAGAGTCCGCCGAGGAGACCTGCCAGCAGGACGCCGGCCCACCCGAAGATGACGCTCCGGTGGCCGCGGACGAAGTTCCGCTCGCGGAGCGCGGGCCACGCGAAAAAGGCCAGAAGCGGGAGCGTCGCGATGACCGCGACGAGCGTCGAGAACTTCACCTCGAAGATGAGCGCCTCGACGGGGTGCAGCGTGATGACGTTCACCTCTTCGATGTCGAAGACTGCGGGCATCTGTGAGAGGAATCCCTTGTAGATTGCACCGATACCGCCGCTATAGAGCCACGCGAACGTCCCGGCGAGGACGAGCATGAACCAGCCGATGAGGATGAACGACCGCGAGCGGAGGCTGTCGACGATGAACGCGAGGTCCTTGTAGTAGCCGCCGATGTCGTCCTCGTCGCGCTCGCCGTCGGTGAGCCCCTCCAACAGCGTCCCGCTGGCTCTGGAGGCTCTGTCGCCCACGTCGTCTTCGACGACGCCGACGCCCGTCTCCCCCTCGGGTTCCTCTTCGCGGCTCTCCTCGGCCTCGTCGAACCGGTCGAGGATGGCTTGGGCTTTGGCGTTGTCCCCGTCGTCGATGGCGGCGCTGGCGTAGCCCATCGCCTCCTCCTCGGTGAGGCCGGCGAACGCCTCCGGTGGGGCCGCGCGGACGCCCGCCGCGTCGAGTCCGGTGAGGTCGATAGCCGCCGGGTCGCCCGTCTGCCCGCCGACCTGCGGGCCGGCGGTCGCTTCGATGTCGCGGTAGAGCCCGTAGAAGAGGCCGAGCAGCAGGCCGACGACGCCCGCGACGGCCGAGTAGACGAGAATCGTCGTCTCCGCTCCGTACGGGAGTTGGTCGGCGACCGGCACCACCCGATAGCTGCTGCCGAGCCACGCGAGACCACGGTTCACCTGTTCGACGCCGCCGTAGCTGTAGAACGCGTTGATCGCCCCGCCGAACAGCACGATGAAGCCGAGGATGACGTTCCACTGCGTGCGGACGGTCCGCCCGAGGTCTATCTGTTGGCTGCCCCGTTTGGCGGTGACGACCACCTTTGCGAGATAGAGGCTCACGCCGTAGAGCACCAAAAGCGGCACCGCCCACATAATCTGCGTGAACGGGTCCGGCGGCGAAAAGAACGCGCCGAAGACGAAGATGAGGACGACGGCGTGTCGCCACTTGTCGCGGAACGTCTCGTACTGGACGATACCGCTGTAGGAGAGCCCCGTGATGGCGAGCGGCATCTGGGCGGCGAACCCGAACGAGAGCGTGAGCAGGAAGATGAACTGCGCCCACTTCACGATGGAGTACCGCGGCGAGAAGCCGACGGAGATGGCGTTGCTCGCCAGGAACTTGAACATCAGCGGGAAGAACAGCGAGTAGCCGTACACCAGCCCCGCGAAGAACAGCGCCGCCGCCATGAGACCGATGACGACGATCTTCCACGGTTTGACCGGCGACTGCGGCCACATATCGCGCTCTTTGAGCGCGTCGCGAGAGAAGTAGATGAATATCGGAAGGGCGACGATGATGCCGGCGACGATGCTTATCTTCCCCTGGAGGAGGATAACGTCGAACGGCGTCTGCGCGATAAAGCGGACGTCCTCGGCCGTCGCCGCGTTCATCTGCGCCTGAGTGACGTTCTTCAGAAACTCCCAGACCCACAGTTGGAGCGCGTAGAACGTCCCGAGAAACCCGATAAGAAAGACGATAAAGACCTTCTGGAGGTCTTTTTGGGCCGAACGCAACATCGCGCCGGCCGTTTCCCGCCCCGCGTCGAGCGTCTGGCGGGTATCCTCGTCGAGCGCGCTGGACATAGGTGTAGGAAACCGTCTCGCGGTTATCAATCTTTTCTCACCGGTGCGCTGACGCGCAGATGAAAAAGGCCTATAACGGCACCGCGCCGTAGTGGAGATGAATGGGCGAGGAAGCGAACTCGACGCCCGGCTTCTCCGAGGTGTCCACGGATTCGACTGTCGAGTCGGTAGAGACGGCTGACGCCGACGTTTCGACATCGAAACCCGACGACGCCGTCGCTTCCGAACCGGACAAAGCGGTCGACGACGGCCTGTTCGGCGACGGTCCCGCCTCGGACCAAGAGATGCCGCTCACAGAGCACATCGAGGAGATGATGCGCCGCCTCGCCGTCGTCTTCCTCTTCGGCGGTCTCGCCACGCTCGCGGCCTATCCGGTCGCCGCCGATCTCATCAACTACCTGTGGGCGTCGTACATCCCCGACCCGGTGACCAACCGACCGCACGTCTACGGGCCGCTGGAACTCATTCTCACCGAACTGAAGGTGGCCGGCCTCGCCGGCGTTATCGTCGGCTTACCCGTCTTCGTCTACGAAACGTACCGATTCATGCACCCCGGGCTCTATCCCCGCGAGCGCCGCTACTATCTCGCCGCCATCCCCACGAGCCTCGTCCTCGCAGTCGTCGGTGCGGCGTTCTCGCACTTTCTCGTCCTCCCGTTCGTCTTCGACTACTTCACCGTCTACACGACGAGAGCCGTCGAAGTCGCCTTCGCGCTGAAGGACACGTTCAACCTCATCGTCCTTCTGACCGCGTACATGTCGGTGGTGTTCCAGATTCCGCTGTTCATCATGCTCGCGGTGATGATGAACCTCGTCACGCGACTCTGGATGGAGGACAAGCGGCTCCTGTTCTGGGGCGCGTTCGCCGGCATCTCCTTCATCGCGACGCCGGACCCGACGGGGATGGCTCCCATCATCGTCGCCGTCACGATGATCATCCTCTTCGAGGGGACGCTGGCGCTCCTTCGGTGGACCGGCAACTGACGTTTCGACCTCGACTGCGACTCCGCGTCCGCCGCCTCCGTCCTACGTCGACTTCGACTGCGACTCCGCGCGCTGCTTGAGCGCGTCGTTCATCCCGCGCAGTGCGTCGTCGAGCGCGTCGCGTTTCGGGAGCATCGCGGTGGCCGCGCCTCGGACGTTGGCAGTCTGTTCGAGACGCGTCCGCCCCGCCGAGAGCGGCTTCAATCTGAACTCGTGATCGACGGCGTACGCGCCGGGAATCGGCGAACGCGCCCGCCAGTGGATGCGCCGATTGGGTTTCACCGCCGTCACCTTCGCGGGGAACCGCATCGGCGAGACGCCCTTCGGGTCGAGTCTCACCGACAGCTTCGAGCCCTGTTTGGGTCGTCCCTCGACGCTGAGTGCAGGGTTCCACGCGTCGTACTCGTCGAAGTCGGTGAGCACGCGCCACACGGTCTTCGGCGATGCGTCGATTTCGGTCGACTCGGTTCGTTTCATTCGACACCTCTACTCGGTTTGCGCGGTTCAATCCCCCGACCGTCAAAAAGAGCGTCTGTAGCGGAGATGCGACCGTCTCCCGATGGTGAGTACGCTGCGGGCGACCTCGTCACTCCGGCGTCCCGACGTGCAGGGGGCGAGGGCGTGTCTCCGGAGAGGCCCCTGAAGAAGCGCGAAAGAGCGCGCCGCCGACTCAGTCGTCTTCACCGACCGGATACTCCCGGGCGAACACGTCGGCGACGAGTGGGTCGTCGTCCCCCTCTTGGCCGGCCTCGTACGCCGCGTTCGCCGGACTGACGCTTCCGGTGGCGTAGCCGTGGAGGTCGAGCGTCACGTGGTCGAAGCCGACCTCGGAGAGATGCTCGCGCGCCGCGCGAACGAAGTCGCCGTCGAGCGCCCGCTCGAACTCCTCTTCGGCGACCTCGATGCGCGCGAGGCCGTCGTGGTCGCGGACGCGGAACTGCGAGAACCCCCACGTTCGCAGCAGTCGCTCCGCCTTCTCGACGCGGGTCAGCCGCTCCTCGGTCACTTCGAGGCCGGTCGGAATCCGCGAGGAGAGGCAGGCCATCGACGGTTTGTCCGCGACTGAGAGGCCGTAGCGGTCGGCGATCTCTCTGACTTCCGCCTTCGTCACGTCGTGGGCCAGAAGCGGCGAGAACACCTCCAACTCCTTCACCGCGCGGAGGCCGGGCCGGTGTCCTTCGCCGGGGTCGGAGGCGTTCGTGCCGTCGCAGACGGTGCCGATGCCGAGGTCGCGGGCCGTCTCGTACATCTTGCCGAGGCGCATCGTCCGGCAGTGGTAACACCGTTCGCCGTCGTTGGCGACGAAGTCGGGGTTGTCGAGTTCGGAGAACTCTACGAGCTCGTGCCGGATGCCGATCTCCTCGGCGACGCGCCTCGCGTCGTCGAGCTCTTCGGCCGGGAGCGTCTCGCTTTTGGCGGTACAGGCGACCGCGTCGTCACCGAGAGCGTCGTACGCGAGCGCAGCGACGACGCTCGAATCGACGCCGCCGGAGAACGCGACGACGACGCCCTCGCGGTCGGCGAGGGCGTCGACGACGGCGTCGACTTTCGCATCGAGGTCCATGACCGCCGTTGGCCGCGCCGCGTCAAAAGCCCGTTGTCCACGGCACGGCCTCCGCCCCGGCGTCCGGGTGCGAGCGTTCGGCCCCAACAAACACTTTGCTGGCGACCCTACTCGACGTGAGGTGGCCGAGATGAGAAAGACACCCGGAACGGCGGACACGACGAACAACCTCGGCGGGTTCCCGAACGAGCACGACGGCGCGAACTACGTCGGGACGACCGCTCGCGGCGTGCCCGTCTACTACGACGACGCGTCCAACGAGCGACTCACGGCCGAGATGCAGGAGGGAGCCGACGCACCGAGTTGGACCGATCGCCAGCGACTCGGCGACGACGAGGGCCTGAGCGACGTCCTCGACGATTTCGAGTGGGACGAGCTCACCGACTACGCGAAGGCGCACCTCCCCGGCATGAGCGCCGACGACGAGTCGGCGTCCGGCGAGAACTAGCCGTCCTGGTCGGTCGAAACCCGACCCCATCCACGGCTTTTCAGGCCCAACGCTGACAGTAGCCGGTGTCGACGTTCTACGCGGAGACGATGACCGACTACGAGCTCCACGAACCCGAGTTCTCGGGGACGACGGAGGGAGAGTGGGACGCGCCGCAGGAACAGGACTTCGAGACGGACGAGCTCTCGGAGATCGCCGACCACTTTCTGCTCTCGGCATCGGGCTTTCCGCCCGAAACGTTCACCGACCTCAAACTCCCGGTCGTCGACCCCGACGGCGATCTGAACAAACGCGCGCTGCAGACCGCAAAGAGCGGCGGCCACGGCGTCGGCGCTATCGACGACATCGACGAGGAGACGAAGGCTAACACCGAAAACCTCATCGACGAACTGGCGAACGACAACTTCGAGGACGCAGCCTTCGACGACGAGTGAGCCTCGGAGTCCGCCTTCGTCGCTCGCCGCCGCCTGCTTTCGTCGCGTCGCTCCGCGAACGTTTTTATCACCCGGCGCGGTAATCGCGGGCGAATGGAGTTCGAGGCCATCCCGGGAGTCGGCGAGAAGACCGCCGCCTCGCTCGCCGAACTCGACGACGCCGAGTCGGCGCTCAGAGACGGCGACGTGGCGACGCTCTCGCGTGCGCCGGGTATCACCGAAGGACGCGCCGCCGCCATCGCTCGCGCGGCGATTCGAGCCGAACACGGCGACGACGGCGACTTCCTGGCGACCGACCGCGCCCGCGAACTCTACCGCGACGTCCTCGGGTTGCTACAGGAGCGCGCGGTCACCGAATACGCCGAGAAGCGCCTGGAGACGCTGTTCCCGACCGCCTCCGAGTCCAGAATCGAGGAGGTCAGGACGTTCGTCGAATCGGCGCTCGAACGCACGCCCGATCCGGCGGTCCTCGACGCCCTCGCCGACGTGGAGGCGCTCCGCGCGCCGTCGAATCTCCGCGTCCGCGAGCGCTGTCTCGCAACGGTCGACGCCGAGCGATACGCCGAGGCGAAGGCGACGTTTCCGGAACTCTCGGTCGAAATTGTCGAGGACGCCCACGACCTCGCGGAACTCGCGCGGTCGTACTCGACGGTCGTCGCCCTCGACGAGGCGTTCGCGGGCGTCGACGTCGACGGCGACGTGCGCGTCCGCCCCGACGCCGCAGACCAGCCCGAGGAGATCGTCCCCGAGCGCCTGCTCGCTTTCTTCGCGGAAAACCGCGAGCGTCTGCTCGCGGCCGTGTCGGTTCACGAGACCGCCGGCCTCGACCCGGCCTGTTCGCCCGAGAACCTCCGCGACGCGCTGACGCGCGTCGACGAGAACGGCGAACTCGTCGGCGACGCGGAACTCGACCGCCTCACCGCCGCCGTCGACGATCTCGACGCGGCCGTCTCGACCGCCGAGTCGGCGGCCAACGACCACCTCAGAACCGCCATCAGCGAGCAGGACGTGACCATCCAGGGCCAGGACTTCCTCTCGCTCGTCGAACAGGGTGCGCGCGTCGATAGCTTGCTCTCGCGCGAACTCGCCGACGAGTACGATACCGCCGTCGAGACGGCCCGCGAACACCTCGCAGACGCGCTCTTGCTGGAGGAGGGCGAGTACGACCTCGCCGAACGCGTCTTCGGCGGCGACCCGACCTTCCCGGTCGGCCACAACGAGGAGGCCGTCTCCAGACTCCGGACGGAGTTGAAAGCCGGCCGTGATCGCCGCGCGGCGACGCTGAAAGCCGACCTCGCGGCCGACTTGGCGGCGCTCCGAGACCCCGTCGAGACGCTCGTCGCCGATGCGCTGGAACTCGACGTCGAACTCGCCGTCTCCCGGTTCGCCCGCGACTTCGACTGCGCGCTTCCCGCGTTTTCCGGCTCGGGATTCGAGTTCGAGGCGGGCCGCTCGCCCCTCCTGGACGTGTCGTTCGAGGAGGTCGACCCCGTCGACTACGGCGTCTCCGGCGTGACGCTCCTGTCGGGCGTCAACAGCGGCGGGAAGACGTCGACGCTCGATCTGGTCGCCGTCGTCGTTATCCTCGGACAGATGGGGCTGCCCGTCCCGGCCGAACGCGCCCGCCTCGAACGCGTCTCCGAACTCCACTACTACGCAAAAAGTCAGGGGACGCTCGACGCCGGGGCGTTCGAGAGCACGCTCCGCGACTTCGCGGCGCTCACAACCGGCGCGTCGGGCCGTCTCGTCCTCGTCGACGAACTGGAGAGCATCACCGAACCCGGCGCGAGCGCCCGCATCATCGCCGGGATTCTGGAAGCGCTCCACGAACAGGGAACGACCGGCGTGTTCGTCTCCCACCTCGCCGACGAGATACGCGAGACCACCGACTTCGACGTCGCCGTCGACGGTATCGAGGCCGTCGGCCTCGTCGACGGGGAACTTCGGGTGAACCGCTCACCCGTCAAGGGCCACCTCGCGCGCTCGACGCCGGAACTCATCGTCGAGAAACTGGCCGGCGAGGCGCGAGACGACGCCGAACGAGCGAACGGCCGCGGCGACGAGGCGATGTCGCGTCGCGGGTTCTACGCGCGACTGCTGGAGAAGTTCTGAACGCTCGTCCGAACATTCAAATTCGTTTAAGTGTATGTTTAGGCTCTCTCAATCGCTGTGACGGCTTCTTTCACTTTCACTCCGGAGTTGGCAAACGGTTAAGTAGCCGCCGAAGCGTGGTGAAAGTGATGGCTGACGACCCCGACGGGGGGATGCTCTCGTGGGACGAGACGGTGTTCAGAGACGAACACGTCTTCGAGATCGACTACGTTCCAGAGACGTTCCGCCACCGCGAGAGCCAACTGCAGAGCCTGCAGTACGCGCTTCGTCCGGCCGTTCGCGGCGCACGCCCGCTCAACACGATGGTTCGCGGTCCGCCGGGGACCGGGAAGACGACCGCCGTTCAGAAGCTGTTCGGCGAACTCAGCGGGCAGACGGACGTGCGCACGGTTCGGGTCAACTGTCAGGTCGACTCGACGCGCTACGCCGTCTTCTCGCGCCTGTTCGAGAGCATCTTCGAGTACGAACCGCCGTCGTCGGGTATCTCGTTCAAGAAGCTGTTCGGCCAGATCACCGACCGGTTGGTCGAGGAGGACGACGTGCTCGTCGTGACGCTCGACGACGTGAACTACCTGTTCTACGAGAACGAGGCCTCGGACACGCTGTACTCGCTGCTTCGGGCCCACGAGGCGCACAGCGGCGCGCGCATCGGCGTCATCATCATCTCCTCGGACCTCTCTTTGGACATCATGGACGAACTCGACACCCGCGTCCAGAGCGTCTTCCGACCCGAGGAGGTGTACTTTCCCGTCTACGACACCGACGAGATCGTCGATATCCTCCGCGAACGCGCCCGAATCGGCTTCCACGACGGCGTCATCGGCGCGCCCGAACTCGACCGCGTCGCCGAACTCACCGCCGAGAGCGGCGACCTCCGCGTCGGCATCGATCTACTCCGCCGGGCGGGACTGAACGCCGAGATGCGCGCCTCGCGGACGGTGACGCTCGAAGACGTCGAACACGCTTACGACAAGTCGAAGTACGTCCACCTCTCGCGCAGCCTCCGCGGGCTGTCGGACTCCGAACGCGCGCTCGTCGGGGTGCTCGCCGACCACAACGGCGAGCAGGCGGGCGAAGTGTTCGAGGCGTTCCACGCCGACACGGGACTGGGCTACACGCGCTACTCCGAGATCATCAACAAACTCGACCAACTCGGCGTCATCAAAGCCGACTACGCCAACGTCGAGGGCCGCGGCCGCTCGCGGACGCTGACGCTCTCGTACGACCCCGACGCGGTGTTGGACCGTCTCGACTGACCTCCCGCATTTCGGTTCTCACTCGTCCATCTCGCGGGCCAGCGCCCCCGGAAAGCGCGTTCTGACGCCGCGGACGAGCACCGCGAGGACGAACGCTCCGATTCCGTTCGAGGCGAAATCCAGCGCGATATCGCGAACGCCGTGAATCGCCAGGTACGCCTGCCCGCCGAACACCCGCGCGGCCACCTCCGTCGAGAACTCCAGTATCTCCCAGACGACGCCGAACGCGAGCACGAAGACGAACATGTAGACGTAGACGAACTCGTCGGGGAACTCCACGTCGTCGGAGTGCAGTTCCAGCGCCCGCGTGACGGCGTAGCCGCATCCGGCGACGACGCTGCCGGAGAGCACGTGCGTCAGTTGGTCGTACCAGCCGAAGACATCGTACAGACCGACCATCCCGAGCGTGTGGAGAAACACCGCCGTCGTCACCCACAGCGTCAACCCCGCGTTCATCGGCAGGCCGTAGTCGCGCCGTAGCACCGCCGGCAGGAATGTGACGAGCAGCGGGAGCGTTCCGTTGACGACGAGTCCGAACTGTCCGCTGACGACGCCGTAGGCGGCGATACCCGCCAGGGCCAGCTGCATCAGCCGGACCGCGCCATGCTGATAAACGGCTGGAACGCCCAGACGCTCCGTGAGTACCGTCATCGGCGTTCACCCCCACCGAGGCGACGCTCGACGCCCTCGTCGACGGCCTCGTGAAAGCCGTACTCGAACACGACGCCGACGACCACCCCGACGGCCGTCGCGCCAACGAGTTCCCACATCACGGGGTCGACGCCGCCGAGGTACGACGTTCCGAAGTAGGCGTCCGAGACCCAGCGTAGAACCGTCCAGACGGCACCGACGGCCATCGTCGTCGTGGCGACGAACGCCGCCGAGAACCGCGGCGACATCTCGACTTCGGTGAACGCCTCCAGGTCGACGATGAGGATGAGTGTCACGGCGACGACCCAGAGATACGTCGAGACGACGCCGAACGGCGTGAACCGCTGTCCGACTGCCGCGACGACCGCCAGTCCGACGACGCTCCACGGAAGCGTTGCGCGTCGCTCCCGAGTGAGGAGCGCCGGAGCCGCGGCCAACAGCGCCGAGAGGAACGCGAACGTCGTCGTCGCGTCCGCACCGCTTCTGAGCCCCACGACGCTCACCGCGACCAGAGCGGCGACCAGCAGCCACGAGACGGCGACCTCCACTTCGCTCCTCGTTCGACCGAGCATGGTGGCACGTTCGGTCGCCACCCGTGTAATTTCCCCGCCGATTCTCACTGCGTGTTCGACAGGCCGCCGTCGACGACGATGGACTCGGCAGTGACGTAGTCCGAGAGGTCGCTGGCGAGGTACAGCGCCACGTCTGCGACGTCCTCCGGCTGACCGGAACGTCCGGCCGGAATCTGTTTCATGAACTGCTCTTCGCTCTCGGAGCCGATTATCGGCACGTCCTCGGTCGTCATCTTCGTCTCGATGAGGCCCGGATGGATAGCGTTGACGCGGATGCCGTCGCCGCCGAGCGCACTCGCCGTCGCGTACGTCAGCATCCGGACTGCGCCCTTCGTCCCGCAGTAGGTGACGTAGTCGCCGGAGCCCTCCAGTCCGGCGACGCTGGAGAGATTGATGATGCTGCCGCCGCCGTTCTCGCGCATCCGCGCCGCGGCCGCCTGCGTGCCGAAGAAGACGCCTTTGACGTTCACGTCGAACATCTGGTCGAACTGGTCTTCGGTGACGTCGGCGAACGCCTCGCTGCGGAAGATGCCCGCGTTGTTCACCATCACGTCCACACCGCCGAACTCCTCGGCGGCCTCGACGGCGTTCTTCAGGTCGTCGGTGTTCGACACGTCGCACTCGACGAACGTCGCCTCGGCGTCGGTCTCCTCCTGTACCTTCTCGTGCGTCGGCGTCCCGCCCTCTCGCGGTTCCTCGCGAATGTCGGCGACGACGATGTCTGCACCCTCGTGGGCGAACGCCATCGCCGTCGCTCGGCCGTTCCCGCTCGATGCACCGGTGATGACCGCCGCCTTGTCGGCTAGCATGTCTTCCATCGCGGGAGAATTTGCAACGGTGCTGTCAATAAGCCATTTCTCGACCTGACCGGAGAGTCAGCGACTGTGATGTGTTCTCACGGTGGCAGCGACGCGACGCTTCAGAACTCCTCGGCGCGCGGCCGTCGGTACCAAGCGTACGGACTCGACGCTCAAAGCGTCGGAGGTAGGCGGAAGCGTTGGCGGGCAGTGGAGTCGAGCGCCTCAGATGTACTCCGAGAGCGTCGCTATCGACGGCGCGACCAGCGACGGGACGATGTCGCTGGCCTCGACATCGGCGCGGTTGGCGTCGCCGGTGAGCACGCAGACGGACTCGCAGCCGATTCGGTCGGCCATCTGAAGCTCGGTTTTGAGTCGGTCGCCGACGACAACCACCTCGTCGGGTTCGTAGCCGTACTCCTCCATCGTGGGCAGAAGCATCTCCGGGTTGGGTTTGCCGAAGACGTGCGCCGGGGGGCGGCCGACGGCCGTCTCGACGAGCGCGCCGATAGAGCCGCAGTCGGGAATCGGCCCCTCGTTGGTCGGACAGACCGCGTCGGGGTGCGCGAGCAGGAACTCGGCCCCGTCGTGGATGGCCAGCGTCGCGCGGCGAACTTTCTCGTAGGTGAGTTCGGTGTCGAAGCCGACGACGACGTGCGTCGGCTCGTCGGATTCGACGGCGAAACCGCGCTCGCGGAGCGCGTCGCGCATCGCCTCGGTGCCGACGACGTACGTCTCTTCGGTGCCGATCGATTCGAGGTAGGCGATGACGCCGTCCGTCGAGAGGATGACCGACTCGGGTGTCGCCGAGATACCCAGTGTCCGGAGTTTCTCGGCGTAACCGGGTTTCCACCGCGAGGAGTTGTTCGAGAGGAAGAACACGTCGACGCCCGCCTCCCGGAGCTCGGAGACGACCTCCGCCGCGCCGGCGATGAGGTCGTCGCCGAGGTAGACGGTGCCGTCGAGGTCGAAGAACGCCGCCCGCTTCTCGCCGAGCGGACTCAGCGACGCGAACTGCCGGTCGGCCTCCGCGAGGTCCTCGAGGTTGTCGATTTCGACCCAGCCCGCGCCGGCGATGTCGACGGGGTCGACGTCGAAGCGGCCGCTTTTGAGCAGTCGGTCGATGGCGAGTTCGGTCCACCCGCCGTACTCGCCGTGTTGTTCGACGCTCCGTTCGATCTCGTCGAACAGCGCCGCCGAGAACGTCCCCGAGAATCGATACACGTCGATGGAGACGGCGTGCGCTTCCGAACTCGTGTACTCTTTCGAGATGCTAGAGATGCAGTCGCGGTCGTCGGCGGTCACTTTCATCGCCTCCTCGGAGAACAGCGAGGTGTCGCAGGCGATGGCGCTGTCGACGTCGACGTCGGCCAGCTTCGTTATCACCTCGGGGTCGAACACCACGTCGCCGTTGCTTAGGAAGAACGGTTCGCCGTCGAGAAGCGGCTCGACGAGCGACAGCGAGTACATGTTGTCCGTGTTGGCGTACACCTCGTTTTCGACGACCGTGACGGAGAACCCCTCGTAATCGGCGGCGACGCGTTCGGCCAACGCCCGCGTCTTCTCGGCCAGATAGCCGGCGACGACGACCGTTTCGTCGAGACCCGCCTCGGCGTACGCCCGGAGTTGGTACGCCAGAATCGGCGTGCCGTCGACGGTGACGCTACACTTCGGCTTGCGGAGCGTTATCGGCCGAAGTCGAGACCCGATGCCCGCGGCGAGAATGACTGCAGTGTTCGGATATGTCATTCCCGATGTGTACCACGCGAGGGACAATAAGTGAGGATTAACGTGTAACTGAATTAAAATTCTAAGAGAAAATCAAGTGAATATGACGTACGTCTACTTTAACACTTACTGCGGTGGCGCGTCCGGGGACTGCAGTGGCGGTTCCGCCGCCGTCGAGTCGGGTGTGACACCCCCACTCGCACCGTACTGTAGCAGGTTCGGGTAGTCGGCGATGATGCCGTCGACGCCAGCCCGCCGGAGCTGGTCGGCCTGGTACCAACTCTCGACGGTCCAGGCGTTTACGCGCCGTCCTTCCTCGTGGGCGAGTTCGACCAGGTCGATGGGGTCGAACGGCCCGGCGTGGTAGTCGGCGTTGAACAGCTCGGTTCCGTACACCATGTTCCACGGGACGTGCAGCACCTCGCAGTCGTGGCGTCTGGCGGTCCGAAAGCCCGCCTCGATGTCGTCCCAGAACACCGTCGCGATGGGGACCGAGCCGTCCAGCTCGCGGACGGCGGCGAGCGCCCCCTCGTGGAACGACGACACCAGCACCTCGTGGGAGGAGACGGCCAACTCCGAGAGCGTACGTTCGACGAACGGTTCCCACACCGCGCGTCGTTCGACGAGCTCGTCGGCGTCGAGAGACCCGTACCGGACGTCGTCGACGCCGGGGTTCTTGAACTCGACGTTGATACCGACGGACTCGGGGATCATATCGAGTATTTCGGCGAGCAGCGGCACCGACTCGCCGGTGCCGAGCACGTCGAGTTTCCGAAGCGTCTCGTACGGCGTCTCCCACACTTTCTGGTCGGCCAGCGTCGCCGGCGCGTTCGTCAGTCGACCGAGGTCGGTGTCGTGGAAGACGACGACTTCGCCCGTCGCCGTCGGCATCACGTCGAGTTCGACGACGTCGGCCTGCGGCGTTATCGTCGTCCCGTCGGCACCGACGGCACGTCCGAACGCCGCCCGCGTGTTCTCAGGGTAGACGCCCGCAAACCCGCGGTGGGCGATGAGCGACACATCCGCTTTCGTCCCAGTCGTCGTTTTCGGCCCTACTAGCTGTGCCATGCGTTCGTGTTTACAGTGTGTACCGTCACGTACATCAAACTATCTCCGTTAGTGTACATATCCCTCATAGCTGACTATATCTCTCCGGAGTTCAACACCCGTCACGGCCCATCGTGGCGGTTCACACCCGAGGTCACCCCCACACTGTTCTTTACTTTTCGGTTGACTGTCAACCACGTCGTTCGCTCACCGCCTCGTACACGGCGTCGGCGTAGCCGCCGCCGTCGTGGTCGAAAAACCGGTCTCGAACGGCGCGACGCTCGGCCGCGTAGTCGTCGCCGCCGTCGAGTGGCCCCTCGAGCGCGTCGAGCAGGTCGTCGAACTCCCGTGCGGTCGGCCCGGTCACCAACGCCTCGTAGTCGTAGTAGAAGCCTCGTTCGGCCCGATACGCCTCGAGGTCGTACGCGTAGCGAATCACCGGTCTGTCGAGAAGCAGGTAGTCGAACAGCACCGACGAGTAGTCCGTGATCAGGCCGTCCGTCGCCGGCAGCAGCGGGTAGACGTCGACCCCCGCGGGGAGTTCGAGCAGGTGGTCGAACGCCGAGATGTCGGCGTCCAGCCGCTCCTTCGGGTGGAGTTTGACGACGAGATAGGCGTCGTGCGCCGCGAACAGTCGGTCGAGCGCGGCGAAGTCGACGTGCTCGGACGCCTGCGCCGACGGGTTCTCGCGGAACGTCGGCATGTAGAGCCACACCCGGTGGTCCTCCGCGAGACGCTGTACCCGCTGCAGTTCCGTCTCGTCGGTGCAGAGCGTCGCCCCGGGCACCGACTCGAAGAACACGTCGGTCCGCGGATAGCCCGTCACGACGAGTCGGTCGTCCGGGAGGCCGAACCCCGTTCGGAACGACTCGCGCGCGCCCGACCCGGTGAGCGAGACGAGGTCGTACTGGTCGTAGAGGTAGCGCGAGAGCGCTCGCACCGGTCGGGGGCGCTCGGCCAGTTCGGCGTCCCACGAGATGTGTTTCAGCGGCACGCCGTGCCACAGCATCACGAGCGTCGCCCCGCCGACGGCGAATCGGTTCACGTCCTTGAGGTTGTGCGTCAGAAAGACCGCTCCCGCCCGGAGCTGTACCCAGACGCCGCGCGGCGAGAAGGCGTGGTACGCCTCGTAGCCGTGGCGTTGGAGTTCGCGGACGATAGCCCGGTTCTTCGTCACCCAGACGGGCCGAACGTCGGGTTTGTCGTCGGCGACCGAGAGGTAGAGATACTTGCTGTTCTCGCAGAAGTCGGTGCCGCCGCGCGCGCCGAACACCCATAGCGAGTCGTCGCGACCGACCCGTCGGGTGACCGCGCCGACGACGGCGACGGCGACGGCCTCGAAGAACAACGAGACGTAGTAGAGCCACCGTTGCTGACGAGTTCGCCCCTCCATTCCGTTTCCGTCGCGCGTCTCGTCTGCCTCGTCGGACTCGTCCGCCCCGACAGTCTCTGCCTCGTCCGCTTCGCCTGTCTCCGCCTTGTCCGTCTCTGACTCGTCGCGTCCGCCCGTGACCTCCCCGTGTGGCAACTCCTCGTCTCGCATCCTCAGGCGAGTACCTCGTCCAGTTTTCGTTTGCTGAGTTCGAGGTAGTCGGCGTCGAACGTGTACACTTCCGCGGAAACGGTGCCCCTCCAGTCGTCGAGAAGCGGCGCGAGAACCGTCTCGAAGTCCG
This sequence comes from Haloprofundus salinisoli, assembly GCF_020097815.1. Lineage (NCBI taxonomy): Archaea > Methanobacteriati > Methanobacteriota > Halobacteria > Halobacteriales > Haloferacaceae > Haloprofundus > Haloprofundus salinisoli. Next base: position 1,230,296 of record NZ_CP083663.1, on the reverse strand, counting down.
TGGTTCCGGAGCCGGTCGGGACGTGTTCGTCCCGCGCGCCCCGGGCGTCGTTGACGTGGACGTGCGAGACGCGGTCGCGGTGGTCGTCGAGGAACGCCGCCGACGCCTCGGCGTCCATCCCGTCGACGCGGGCGTGACCGGTGTCGAACGTCATCGAGGCGTCGGTCTCCTCGAACACGCGGTCGAACTCGTGGACGGTGAAGGAGACGCCGGGGAGGTTCTCGACGCACACCTCGACGCCGACCTCCCGTCCGTGGTCGTCCAACTGCCGTATCGCGTCGAGCATCCGCGGGTGGGTCGTCTCGGCGTCCCACTCGGGGTACGTCGCGTGCGTGCTCGCGTGGAGGACGGCCTTTTTGGCGTCCATCTCCGCGGCGGCGTCGAGACACGCGCGGTGTTCGGCGAGCGCGGCCTCCCGGACGCCGTCGCGGGGCGTCCCGAGGTCCAGGTCGACGAACGGGAGGTGAACGAGTAGGTCGAGGTCGGCGCCGGCGACGGCGGCGGCGAACGAGTCGCGGTCCAATCGGCTCCGCTCCGTCGCGCCGTCCATGTACAGTTCGAGAAAGTCGAAGCCGAACGCGTCGGCCTGTTCGACAGCTTCGGACGCTGTCACGTCGCCGGAGTGCGTCTGCGTGACGAATCCACATCTGATGTCGGTCATCGGCTGTTCAGCCGTAATTTCGTGTGCGGCCATATAGGTCAGACGATTGATTACTCGTCGGCTACGCGGAGTGACTTCGCAGCCGGAGTGTCTGCGAAAGCGCACTGACTCACACACCGGACGGCCGCCGCCGAACCCCGGAGCGTTTTTGTCGTCGTCGCCGAAGCTTCGTCTATGAAGACGACGGGCGGCAGCGACGAGGCGAAACGGCGCGCGGGCGAGAGCGCGGCCGACCTCGTGACCGACGGGATGGTCGTCGGACTCGGGACGGGAAGCACGGCGGTGCACGCGATTCGCGCGCTCGGGCGGAAGGTCGACGCCGGACTCGACGTGCGCGGCGTCCCCACTTCGTTCGCCTCGCGGGAACTCGCCCGCGACGTCGGCGTTCCGCTCACCTCGCTCGACGAAATCGACGCCGTCGACCTCGCTATCGACGGCGCGGACCAGGTAGCGGGATTCGACCTCGTGAAAGGCGGCGGCGCGGCCCACGCCCGCGAGAAGGTCGTCGACGCGTTCGCCGACCGGTTCGTCGTCGTCGCCGACCCCTCCAAACTCGCGGAGACGCTCTCGCATCCGGTTCCGATAGAGGTGCTGCCGGACGCGCGCTCGACGGTCGCCGCGACCGTCGGAGACGCCGGAGGCGACCCGACGCTTCGGGAGGCCGAGCGGAAGGACGGGCCGGTCGTCACCGACAACGGCAACTTCGTGCTCGACTGCGAGTTCGGCGAGATAACCGACGCGGCGGCGCTTTCGCGGACGCTCTCGGCGATCCCCGGCGTCGTCGAACACGGCCTGTTCGTCGGTCTCGCCGACGAGGTTCACGTCGGCAGTGACGACGACGTGCGCGTCGAGACGCGGTAGCACCACTCGCAAACGGCGTTCGCCTCAAGACGCGAACGCCGTCGCTGCCGGTCGTGGCTGCGAAAAAAATGGTGGTTTATTCGCCGATTTAGAGGTCGCGCGGCTGGACCGTCTTTCGGTCGTTGTCCTCGGCGCGACGGGCGGCGTCGTCGAGAAGCTCTTTGACTTCCTCGTCGAGCGCATCGTAGAAATCCGATGCGACGTTTTTGTCATCGAGCGCTTCCTTAACAGCTGCCTTGACGATAAGGTCTGCCATGCAGGCGTGGCTACCGGGCCCTTATTAATAAGATTTCCCAAATTGCGCCGTCAGCCCCCCTCGCGGTCGTTCGCGCCCAAATCCGCCGTTGGATTTAAGTACTACGGGGTCGTTGGGCCGGAAACGACAGTTACGAGTGCCCTGCGGGCGGAGCATCGGCTATGCGAGACATCCTGGAATCCGTCGCGGCCGGCGAGCTTTCGCCGGCGGCGGCCGAAGCCCGACTGTCGGGCTATGCGAGTACCGACGCGGGGCGCTTCGACGCCGCCCGCGAGCACCGACGCGGCGTCCCGGAGGCGATTCTCGCGGACGGCAAGACGCCCGAGGAGACGGCGTCGCTCGTTCTCACAGCGATCGAAACGACCGGTAGGGCGCTCGTCACCCGAACCGACGGAGCGACGGTCGAAACCGTCCGCACGCGCGTCGACGCGGAGGTTCCCGACGCGACAGTCGAGACCGACGAGCGCGCACGCACCCTCGTCGCGCGTGCGCCTGACCACGAGCGTCCGTCGCTCGACGCGACGGTGGCCGTCGTCACCGCCGGCACCTCCGACGCCGCCGCCGCGGGCGAGGCGACGGCGGTCCTCCGAGAGATGGGCGCGCACGTCGACCGCATCAGCGACGTCGGCGTCGCCAACATCGACCGCGTCCTCGATCAGCGCGACGCGCTCCGCGCGGCCGACGCGCTCGTCGTCGCCGCCGGGCGGGAGGGCGCGCTCCCCACCGTCGTCGCCGGGATGGTCGACGCGCCCGTCATCGCGCTGCCCGTCTCCGTGGGCTACGGGTTCGGCGGCGAGGGCGAGGCGGCGCTCTTGGGGATGCTCCAGTCGTGTTCGGTGCTCTCGGTCGTCAACGTCGACGCCGGGTTCGTCGCGGGCGCGCAGGCCGGTCTTATCGCGCAAGCCGTCGGTAGCGCCCGCGAAACGTAACTCACCACCACGCGAAGCCTTCTACGCCGAACCGACGCCGTTTAGCGCTGCCGCCGTCTGCGTCGGTCTGTGCACTACGTCTACGTCGTCGAGTGCGCCGACGGCAGTTACTACACCGGCTACACGACCGACGTACAGCGACGCGTCGCCGAGCACGACGCGGGCGACGGTGCGAAGTACACCCGCGGTCGGACGCCGGTCGAACTCGTCCACTCGGAGTCGTACCCCTCGAAATCCGCCGCGATGCGGCGGGAGTACGAGATAAAACAGCTCTCGCGGCGACAGAAGGAGCGCCTCGTCGACGGCGACTGAACGGCCGTCTGTCGTGTCACGACTTCCTCCAGAGGACGGACATCCCCTACACGCTCGGCCGCGTTCGGACGCTGCGCGACCGGACCTCCGCGATTGCGGCCATCGACGCTCACTCGCTCGTGAACGGACTGTTCCCGGCGCTCATCTGTCGTGCGTGTTCGGCCACCGTTCGACCGAGTTTCTCGATTCGCTCTTCGAGCGCTTCGTCGACGAGTTCGTACGCCGGTTGCCCGTTCGTCGCCGGCTCGCTTCGGCCCTCGAACTTCTCGTAGGCTTTGCGGATGCCGACCTGGTTCGGGACGACGTAGCCGTGGACGCCGCGGACCGTGCTGCGCATGTGTTCGAGCGTGCTCCCGTAGGAGCCGCCGCCGGCAGTGGCCAGCAGACCGACGACCGTGTCCTCGTACTCGTCGAACGAGCAGTAGTCGTGGAAACTGCGAAACGTCGAGGAGTACGACCCGTGGTAGACCGGCGACCCGAGGAGGACGCCGTCGGCCTCGCGCATGCGGCGCATGAGGTCGGCGGACTCGCCTTGTTCGTCTTTGTCGGGGTGGTAGAGCGGGAGGTCGACCGCACCGAGGTCGATGAAGTCGGTTTCGACGCCGGTCTCGGCGGCGGCGTTCAGCGCATACTTCAGTGCCTCGCGGGTGTAGCTTCCGTCACGGCGACTCCCGGACACTGCGACGACGCGTGTCATTACTTTCGTTTCGGTACGAGCGCTCAAAAGGGCATTGAACGGTCGCATATGCCGTCTGGTCGTTGACACGCCGAGCTCGCCCGCCCACCGCGGCGTTCGGTTCGTCGCCCGCCGTTTCGACTCGAAGCCTGCAGGTGGTTTTTTTGCCGCTGCCCGGGACGTAACCGTATGGACGCGATCTCTTTCGGAACCGACGGATGGCGAGCGACGCTCGATACGTTCACCGACGACCGAGTCCGCATCGTCGGACAGGCCGTCGCCGACTACCTCCGCGACGAGGGGTACGACGACCCCGTCGCCGTCGGCTACGACGCCCGCGAGTCCTCGCCCGGATTCGCCGAGAGTCTCGCCGAGGTGCTCGCGGACAACGGGTTCAACGTTCTGCTGCCGGAACGCGACTGCCCGACGCCCGTTCTCGCGTGGAACATCGTCTCGCGCAGTCTCTCGGGCGCGCTGATGGTGACGGCGTCGCACAACCCGCCGGAGTACAACGGCGTGAAGTTCATCCCCGAGAACGGCGCGCCCGCGCTCCCGGAGGTGACGATGGCCGTCGAGGAGCGTCTCGCGGAACCGCGCGACCCCGTCGACGACCGCGGCGAGGTGCGGCGCGTCGACTTCGTCTCCGAGCACGCCGACCACGCCCGCGACCTCGTCGAAGCGGACCTCTCGGGGACGACCGTCGTCTACGACGCGATGCACGGCAGCGGCCGCGGCGTCACCGACGCCCTGCTCGAATCGGCCGGGGCCGAGGTGATTCGCCTCCGCTGCGACGACGACCCGACGTTCGGCGGCGAGTCACCGGAACCGAGCGAGGAACTGCTCTCCGACCTCGTCTCGGCCGTCTCCGAACACGACGCGGCCCTCGGCATCGCCAACGACGGCGACGCGGACCGACTCGCCGTCGTCACGCCCGAACGCGGTTTTCTCGACGAGAACCTCTTCTTCGCCGCGCTGTACGACGCGCTACTGGAGGAGGAGTCGGGACCGGCGATCCGGACGGTGTCGACGACGTTCCTCATCGACCGGATCGCCGAAGCCCACGGCGAGGAGGTCGTCGAGACGGCGGTCGGGTTCAAGTGGGTCGCGCAGGCGATGAGCGAACACGACGCGCTCGTCGGCGGCGAGGAGTCGGGCGGCTTCAGCGTCCGCGGGCACATCAGAGAGAAAGACGGCGTCCTCGTCTCGCTTCTCGCGGCCGCCATCGCCGCCGAGGAGTCGTTCGACTCGCGGGTCGACCGCCTCGAAGCCAAACACGGCGAGATTTACGCCGACAAGGTGAGCGTCGACTGCCCCGACTCGGAGAAGGCGCGCGTCTTAGAAGACCTCTCCGGCGAGATTCCCGACGAGGTCGCGGGCCGAGACGTCTCGAAGGTCGTCACGCTCGACGGGTTCAAACTCCTGCTCGAAGACGGGTCGTGGCTGCTCGTCCGCCCGAGCGGCACGGAACCGAAGATGCGCGTCTACGCCGAATCCGACAGCGCCGACAGCGTCACCGACCTGCTCGTCGAGGGCCGTACGCTCGTCGCGTCGCTCGTCTGAGAGCCGATGTCCCGCGATCTCTCGGTCCGACCGGCCTCGAAGTCGGCGCTCGACTCCGTCGCGTCGATGCTCCGCCGGGCCGGACTCCTGGCGGACGACGTGCGGACAGCGCCCGCGCAGTTCTTCGTGGCCGCCGTCGACGGCGAGCCCGTCGGCGTCAGCGGGGTCGAACTGCACGGTAACGCCGCTCTCCTCCGTTCGGTGGCCGTCGTAGCGGACGCCCGCGGGTCGGGATACGGGCGTGCGCTCACCGCCGCGGCCGCCGACCACGCCGCCGAGCGGGATGCCGAAACGCTGTATCTCCTCACCGAGACCGCACCCGGCTACTTCGAGTCGCTCGGTTTCCGACGGTGCACGCGAGACGACGCCCCGGCGACGATACGAGAGACGACCGAGTTCGCCGAACTCTGCCCCGAGTCGGCCGTCTGCATGCGCGCACCGACCGCGACGGTCCTCGAAGCCGCCCGCGACGGCGGTCGGACCGATTAGTCGCGCGCTCGCTTCTCGCCCCACAGTCGCCCGTTTCGCTCGCGTATCTCGAACCCCAGTGATTCGTAGAACTCGCGTACTCGCGGGTCGAACTCCGCCGTGAGGTGGCCGGTTCGAGAGAGCGCGTCGCGGACGAGGGCGGTTCCGACGCCCGCCGCCCGGTGCTGTCGGCGCACGGCGACGGCGTCGACGTGGTCGTCGTCGCGGACGAGCGCGCCCACGACGTGACCGCTCCGCTCGGCGACGAGCACCGAGTCGGTGCCGAGTCGTCTCCGGACGCTCTCGGCGTCGAGTTCGAGCACCGCGCCGTCGAGAACACGCATCACGTCGACGAGTTCGTCTGTCTCCGCGACGCGGACGGTGGTCTCTCGTTCTCCGTCGCTCACAGCCGGTTGAGTTCAGCGAGTAGCTCGTCGATGGTCGGGCGGTCCCACGGCGTCGCCCCGCGGTGGACGTAGGCGCGCCGGGGTGGGTCGCGCTCGCGCAGGTCGACGATGACCGTGGTCGGCATCCGACCCACGAAGTCGTGGAGGCGGCCGACCGCGCCGAAGCGGACGCGCTGGCCGTACCGGTCGCCGAGGCGACTCTCTTCGTCGGCGACGAGCGGGAACGATGCGCCGTCGCGGAGCCAGTCGCGGGCGCGCCCCGGCGACTCCGGGAGCACGGAGACGACCTCCGCGCCTCGCTCTCTGAACTCGGCGTAGCGCTCCGAGACGGCCGTCACCTGGCGGCGGCAATTGCCGCAGTAAAAATCGCGCTGAAAGAGGATGACGACCGCCTCGTTCACGTCGGCGAGCGACCCGAGCGTGAGCGGGTCCGGGCCGGGGCCGACGTTCGGGAGTTCGAAGTCGAGGTCCGCGTTGGCGCTCATGGGCGCTCATTCGGCGAGAACGGCGAAAAATCTGGGGGCCAAGCCGTCTCGCGCGTCGTCCTCTCTCCCTCGTACCGGCGCTCTCGACGTGCGCCTACCGACTCCCGCCTTTGATGAGCCGAAGTATCTTCACCCGGTCGGCCTCGACGGGTTGGTCCTCGGGCACCGGGCGGCCGCCGACGAGCACCGACACCTCGTGGGGGCTGAGGTCGACGGCAGAGACCAGGTCGGCGTACGTCGCGTCGCCGGCAACGGTCACCTCGTGGCTCCCCTCGCCGACGACTTCCACGCTCACGTCCATATCCGCGATGGGGTCCGGGGCGGTTTCAGCGTTTCCGTCCGGTGCTTTCCTCTCACTGCGCGGTCGTCTCGGGGAGTTTATGGGGTGACCGACTCCTTGCTATGGTATGAGCGAGGCCGAGGGAACGCCGGGTCGAGAAATCTGGATCGAGAAGTACCGCCCGCAGACGCTCGACGAGGTGGTCGGACAGGACCGTATCGTCGAACGCCTCCAGAGCTACATCGAACAACGCGACCTGCCGCACCTGCTGTTCGCGGGGCCGGCGGGGGTCGGGAAGACGACCTGTGCCACCGCCATCGCCCGCGAGGTGTACGGCGAGGACTGGCGGGGGAACTTCCTGGAACTCAACGCCTCCGACGAGCGCGGCATTGACGTGGTGCGCGACCGCATCAAGAACTTCGCGCGCGCCTCCTTCGGCGGCCACGACTACCGCATCATCTTCCTCGACGAGGCCGACTCGCTGACCAACGACGCCCAGTCGGCGCTGCGCCGGACGATGGAGCAGTTCGCCGACAACACCCGCTTCATCCTCTCGTGTAACTACTCCTCGAAGATCATCGACCCCATCCAATCGCGGTGTGCGGTGTTCCGCTTTTCGCCGCTCGGCGACGCGGCCGTCGAGGAGACGGTCCGCCACATCGCCGAGGTGGAGGGAATCGACCTGACCGACGAGGGGGCCGACGCGCTCGTCTACGCGGCCAACGGCGACATGCGCCGCGGCATCAACTCGCTGCAGGCGGCGGCGACCACCGGCGAGACGGTGGACGAGGAGGCCGTCTACGCGATCACCTCCACCGCCCGCCCCGAGGACATCGAGGAGATGGTGACCCGGGCGCTCGACGGCGACTTCGCGGCCGCGCGCTCGAAACTCGACCACCTGCTCACCGACGTGGGGATGGCCGGCGGCGACATCATCGACCAACTGCACCGCTCGGTGTGGGAGTTCGACCTCGACGACCGCGCGGCGGTCCGCCTGATGGAGCGCATCGGCGAGGCCGACTACCGCATCACCGAAGGTGCGAACGAGCAGGTCCAACTGGAGGCGCTTCTGGCGTCGCTGGCGCTCGACGACTGACGACTCGCGTCGACGCTCCTGGTCGCGTCGTCCGTTCGACGGCTCGTTTCGACCACTGAGAACATCAGCAGAATTTATATATCAATCGGTAGTATTCAGAGACGGGGTGGTGTCGATAACTCGGACACCGGCGCCTCGGTGCGACAGTTGTCGTACCAAGTGCGTTTTTCTCGCGTTCACCGACCCGAGCTAGCGACTCGTTTCGTGAGACGCCGTTCGCCCCGAAGAGTTCCTGCGTCGTTCAGGCCTCAGGTTCAATGTTAATGTACGAGACGCGGTCGTCCGCCGCTTCGAGTTTCGACTTTATCTCTGCGATATCGGTGTCGATGTCGCCCGTGATGAGCTCGCCGTCGAACTTCGCTTCCACGGTGATGAGCGCTTTTCCGGCACCGACGTACACCGAGCGGAAACTGTCGATACCCGTCACGCCCGGATGCTCGGCGACGACTGCGCGGAGTTTCTCCTCGACGTCTTTCGGGAGACTCTCGCCGATGAGCAGGCGTTTGTTCTCCCACGCCAGCGCGATGGCAAAGCCCATCAGCAGGAACCCGATGACGAGCGACGCAACCGCGTCGTAAATCGGCGCTTGGAGGATGTACGACAGCAGGACGCCGACCAGCGCGATAGCCGCCCCGCCGAGTGCGATAGCGTCCTCGGTGAACGCCGTGAGCGTCGTCACGTCGCTGGTCTTGCGGAACGCTTCGGGGATGCCGCTCCACCCGTACTCGTCTATCTGTCTCTGGAGCTCGGCGTTGGCTTTCACGAACGCGTACGTCTCGAAGGCGATGGCACCGACGAGGATGACGACGTTCACCCAGACGGAGTTGAACGTAACTCCGAGCAGCTCGATCATCTGATACCCGGCGCCGTGCCCGGGGTGCATGATGGCGTCGTAGCCGTGCTTGGCGCTCTCCCAGCCGGCGATGCCGAACAGCATCACCGCGACGAGGAAGCTGTAGAAGAACTGTGACTTCCCGTAGCCGAACGGGTGCTGTCTGGTCGGGTCTTTGCCGCTGAAACGGATGCCGACGAGCAGGAACACCTGATTACCGGTGTCGGAGATGGAGTGATACGTCTCTGAAAGCATCGACGGGCTGCCGGTCACGAGAAAGCCGAGAAACTTTAGAATCGCGATAGCCCCGTTGGCTATCAGCGCGGCGATGACGACCGATTTGCTCCCTGCCATGGTCAATCGGTCACAACACTAACTGATAGCCGTTTTGCCCGCACGGGCAAGCCAGCGGGTAGTTTCAGTATCCGCCGGTCCTTACACCCGCTGTGCTCACCGTCGTCTCCGACACACACGGGACCGAGTCGCATCGGTTACGAGGCAGGACGCTGCAGGCCGTCCGCGACGCAGAGATGGTCGTCCACGCCGGCGACTTCATGACCGAGACGGTGCTCGACGCGTTCGTCGACGAGTCCGCGACGTTCCGCGGCGTCTCCGGCAACAACGACGACACCGGAATCCGCAAGCGACTGCCCGCCGCCCGGACCGTCGAGTACGCCGGCGTTCGCTTCGCCGTCACGCACACCCGCCGCGGCGGCGACACGGCGCTCACGCTGTTCGGGCGCGAACGCGACGCCGACGCGGTCATCTACGGCCACAGCCACCGACCGGGGTTCGACGCGACGGGACCGCTGGCGCTTCTGAACCCGGGCAGTCACGCCGAACCGCGCGGCTACCGGGCGGCGCACGCCGAGTTGGTGCCCGAAGGCGCTGGCCTCCGCGGTCACCTCTGCACGCCGGACGGCGACGCGTTCGAGACGTTCCGCATCGACCCGAAGTAGCCGACGCAGCCGGGGATTTCGGATGCTGAGGATGCTGAGGGTGAGAGGGAGGAGGGCGAGTGGAGGGCCGGGAGGGTGGAGGGCCGTGAACCGCCCCGTCGGTCCGTTCGGTCGACACGCGGACCGGCGCGACGCCGAGGGGGGCGACGGTCACGGTGGGCCGAAGCGAGGCGGTTGCACTCTCATCTATCGGCCCAGATGTCAAATACGCACCGTAAGGTCAAACGCTCGTTTTACCTATCGGCGAGAACGCACGTACAGCGCGACCAGAAGCACCGCGACGCCGCCGAGAAAGAACAGAAAGCCCGGCGAGACGGCGAGGACGTCGACGAGCGACTGTCCGCCGGCGTCGAGCAGTTCGCCCGACACCTCCGTCGCGCTGTCGGCGGCCGCCTGCGTCGTCGTCCTCCCGCCGTCGGCCGCCGTCTCGGCGAACGTCTCGGTCGCCGCGTCGGACTGCGCCGTCTCCGCCGGCGTCCGCGTCGCCGCCGCACCCTCCTCCACCGTCGTCTCCGCTTCCGGCGCTCCGGCGGTCGTCGCGTCTGCGGTTTCGGTCGGTTCCGAGACCGTCACGCTCTCGTTGCCGTCGGCGCTGACGTCGTACTCGCCGGCGTCGCCGTCGTCACTCTCCTCGGCGTCCGCGCCGTCTCCCGCGTCGCCGCCGACACCACCTCCGCCGGTCGCGCTGTCGCCGTCACCCGACCCGGCCGTGTACTCGCCGCTCTGGCCCCCGGCCCCGCCCTCGGAGCCGGTGGCGAACGGCGAGAAGTCGGCCGTCGGGCCGCCGAGCAGGCGGTCGACGACGAGACTCGCGACGCCGAGCACGCCGACGCCGCCGACGAGCCGAGAGAGGAGCGCGCGGAGGCCGTTCGTCTCCTCCTCTCGGCCGGCGACGACGACCAAGGCACTGTCGGAGGGGCCGTACACTTTCATCTCGCGGCCTTTCTCGGAGTAGGCGGTGCCGACGACTTCGACGATACCCGCGTCTTCGAGGCTGCCGAGGTGGTACTGGACGTTCTGCAGCGACGTGTCGACGCGCTCGGCGAGGGCGGCGGGCGTCGTCGGTTCCTCGTGCAGCGCCGCGAGGACGCGCCGGGCGGTCCGCGACGACAGCGCCGAGAGCAGCTCGTCGGCGGCGTCGCTGTCGAGGCCGATGACGCGTGGGTCGCCGGGGTCTGCGTCGGAGGTGTCCGGAGTGGAGGGCAACAGGCCGGCCATCGACCCACGGTTCTGAGGCGGCACACAAGAGCGTTCCCCTCACGTCGGCGTCTCTCCCGGGCGAAACGGCTATAGGGCCGCCGCGGCGAGTGGTCGCTATGTCTGAATCCTCGTCCGTCGTCGCCCAGGGGTCTCTCGTCGACACCGTCGTCGAGGCGCTCGGGAACGACCCGGTGTTCGTCGGCCTCGTTCTCGCCATGCTGCTTTTCGTCTTCTTCATGTACCTCTTCGTCCGTCGGACGGTCACGGGCCTCCAGCAGGGGTATCAGGAAGGGCGCCAACGCTGACTCGACCCGCGCCTCGGACGAGCCGAACTCGCCTCGAAACTCGCCGACTCCCGGTAGGCACTTGTAAGCTGCGCGCACAGCAAAGAACAGAATGGTAGCCGTCGAGACGGTTGCGACGTTCGCCGTTGCGGCCCTCGCCAGTCTGTTCATGGCGTGGGCCATCGGGGCCGGGTCGTCGGGGTCGACGCCGTTCGCCCCCGCCGTCGGAGCGAACGCTATCTCGGTGATGCGCGCGGGCTTCATCGTCGGCATTCTCGGCTTCGCGGGCGCGGTGCTACAGGGCGCGAGCGTCACCGAGGCGGTCGGAACCGAACTCATCGTCGGCGTCGAGCTGTCGGCCATCGCGGCGACGGTCGGACTGCTGACGGCCGCCGCGCTCGTCGCAGTCGGCGTCTTCACTGGCTACCCCATCGCCACGGCGTTCACCGTCACCGGTGCCGTCGTCGGGGTGGGGCTCGCCCTCGGCGGCGCGCCTGCCTGGGCGAAGTACCAGGAAATCGTCGCGCTGTGGGTGCTCACGCCGTTCGTCGGCGGCGGTATCGCCTACGCGACGGCCAAGACGCTCCGAAGCGAACGCGTCGCCGAGCGCCTCGCGGTTCCGTTTCTCGCGGGTCTCGTCGGCGCGCTGGTCGCCAACGTCCAGTTCTCGGTGCTCGGGCCGGGAAGCGCCGGAGCGAGTATCGCCGTCGCGACGGCGACCCGCCTCGGCATCCCGTCGGTGTCGGGACTCCCGGTCGGCCGCATCCTCGTCACGCTCGTGCTCGCGGCGCTCGTCGTCGCGGCACTCTACCGAGAGATGGTACGCGACGCCGCCGCCGGGCAGCGGCGGTTTCTCCTGGCGCTCGGCGGACTCGTCGCTTTCTCGGCCGGCGGCAGTCAGGTCGGCCTCGCCATCGGCCCGCTCGTCCCCCTTCTGGGCCCGTCGACGCCGATTCCGCTGGTAGTCGTCCTCGTCGGCGGCGGACTCGGGCTGTTGGCGGGGTCGTGGACCGGCGCGCCCCGGATGATAAAGGCCATCGCTCAGGACTACTCCTCGCTCGGCCCGCGTCGGTCCATCGCCGCGCTCATCCCCTCGTTCGCCATCGCGCAGGCGGCCGTCGCCTTCGGTATCCCCGTCTCGTTCAACGAGATTATCGTCAGCGCCATCATCGGCAGCGGCTACGCCGCCGGCGGCAGCGGCGTGAGTCGACAGAAGATGCTGTACACGGTACTCGCGTGGGTCGGGTCGCTGGCGCTTGCACTGGCGCTCGGCTACGGACTTTTCACCGGCATCGAGATGCTCTTGTCGGCGTGAGACCGCCTCTCCGCCGCTTCCGGCGTGAACTGGATGGCGGGGGGTAGTGATAACGTCGGGAATCGTCGACCAGCGACCGGTTCGCCGTCGCGGTCGCGTACTGTCCCGACCGTCGTCCGACGCGCCTCACGTTCGACGCGGTTGGTCGGGTTCCGAGGACTGCTCGCGGTCGTCTTCTTCCTCCGTCTCCTCTTCGTTCTCGGTCGTCGATTCGGGTGTCGTGATACGCGCGCGCATGATGCGGGTGTTATCGACCTCCTCGATGTGGATGACGACGCCGTCGTACTCGATCTCCTCGCCCTCCTCGACGAGTCGACCCGCGCGGTTGAAGATGAAGCCCGCGAGCGTCTCGAACTCCTCGCCCTCCGGGAGTTCGAGCTCCAGCACTTCGTTCACTTCGTCGATGTTGACCTCGCCGCGCACGAGCGTCGTGCGTTCGTCGACGGTGTCGAACGCCTCCTCCTCGTCGCCTTCGAGGATGTCGCCGACGATCTCCTCGGCGACGTCTTCGAGCGTGATGATACCCTCGGTGGTGCCGAACTCGTCGATGACGACGACCATCTGGAGGCGGTTGTCCTGCATCTCCGCGAGCAGTTCGTCGACGTTCTTCGACTCGGGAACGTGCAGTGTCGGGTTAACCACGTCGCTAAGGTCGCTGCCACCTTCGCCGTAGTGCTGTTCACGGACGAGGTTGCGGACGTTGACGATGCCGATGATGTTGTCGAGGTTGCCGTCGTAGACGGGAATGCGCTCGTGGTCGGCCTGGACGCACGTCTCGATGGCCTCCTCGATGGTGGCGTCCTTCGGGACGGCGGTCACGTCGAGACGCGGCGTCATCACCTCTTTGGCGATGGTGTTCGTGAAGCGGAAGATGCGGTCGAGCATCTCGCGCTCCTCCTCCTCGATGACGCCCTCGCGCTCGCCCGTCTCGATCATGTCCTGAATCTCGTCGCGGGTGATGTACGACGACTCGATGGAGGACTGTCCACCGGTGACTTTGTTGACGACCCGCGTCAGGTAGTCGAAGAAGACGACCAGCGGGTAGAGGACGTACTCGGAGTACTTCAGGGGACGAGCGATGCGCAGCGCCCACGACTCGGTGTTCTCGACCGCGTAGGACTTCGGCGCGCTCTCGCCGAACAGCAACACGAGCGTCGTGATGCCGAGCGTCGAGATGAGCACCGATTCGAGGCCACTGAAGTTGTAGTACGCCAGCAACCCGGTAGTGATGGAGGACATGGCGATGTTGACGATATTGTTGCCGACGAGGATCGTCACGAGCAAGCGGTGTGGGTTCTGCTTCAGCGACTGCACCGTCTTCGCGTTCGGGACGTTGTCTTCGACGAGCGAGTCGACGCGGTGTATCGCCAGCGAGAACATCGCGATCTCCGAGGAGGAGAAAAACGCCGACAGCGTGATGAGAATCCCGATGGTGACGATACCGGCGACGGCGACGGTCGTCGAGTTGACCGGGATGGGACCAATCGCTTGTGCGGACTGAAGAGACAGAGAATGAGCTGTAAGTAGCAACGGCAAACCCATGTGACACGTGTTCTTATCTTGGACTCGAATTAAGAGTTGTCCTCCTCAGCAGTCGGGTTCCGCGAGCGAAGCGCTTAGGCCGCGAACGTCCTTACCGTATCGTATGTCAGACGAACCTGCGATTACCCTGTACCGACTACAGGCGTGTCCGTACTGCGAGCGCGTCGTCCGCAAACTCCAGGAGTACGACCTCGACTACCGGTCGCGGTTCATCGAACCGATGCACTCCCAGCGCAACGTCGTCAAGCGAATCTCGGGTAAACGAACCGTCCCGGCCATCGTCGACGAGAACACCGGCCTGACGATGTCGGAGTCGGCGAACATCGTCGAGTACCTCGACAAGACGTACGGCGACGGGGGTGCGGCGTAATGGCCGACTTCGAGGTCGTCGACCTCCCCGAGACCGACCACGTCGACGTCGGCGACACGGCACCCGACTTCACCCGCCCGCTCGTCAACACCGAGTTCTGGGAGGACGCGTCGCTCTCGGAGCTCACCGACGACGGCCCCGTCCTCCTCGTCTTCTACGCGATGGACGGCGCGTTCCCGGCGACGTACATGTGGAACGAGATGCGCGACCGACAGTGGGGCGACCGGCTGACCGTCGTCGGCCTCTCCATCTCCTCGCCGTACGAGCACAAGACGCTCATCGAGGAGCGCGAGATGCCGTACTCGCTGTTTTCGGACCCACAAAACGGCGTCGCCGCCGACTACGGCGTCGAGAACGACCTCGACGGGATGGCGGGCGTGAGCGAGGCCCGCCCGGCGGTGTTTCTGCTCGACGACGACCGGACCGTCGAGTACGCCTGGGTAGCAAGCGAGTGGCCCGACTTCCCGGACTACGACGAAGTCGAATCGGCCATCGACGACCTGGTCTGAGCGCGAGCTCGAGCGCCGACCGAACGCAGCACGCTTTTTTCCCTGACCGGCTATCCACGGACATGGACACAGTCGCAGACGCCGCCACCGCCGTCGAACGCGGGGAGGCGGTCGTCTACCCGACGGAGACGGTGTACGGACTCGGCGCGAACGCCCTCGACGCCGATGCCGTCGAGCGGGTGTTCGAGTTGAAGGGTCGGGCCCGAGACAAGCCGCTGTCGCTCGGCGTCCCGAGCGTCGACGCGGCGCTGTCGCACACCGACCCGACTGACCGCGAAGTGCGATTCATGCGTGAGTTCCTCCCGGGTCCGGTCACCGTCGTCACCGCTCGCCGGGAGAGGGTTCCGGACGTTCTCACCGCCGGTCGCGAGCGCGTCGGTATCCGGGTCCCGGACCACGAGTTGGCGCTCGAACTCCTCTCGCAACTCGCGCCGACGCCGCTGACCGCGACCAGCGCCAACCGGAGCGGGGCCGGGAGCGTCCGCCGCGTCGACGAACTCGACCCGGAAATCCGCGATGCGGTGGGTGCCGTCCTCGACGGCGGCAAGACGCCCGGCACCGAGAGCACGGTAGTCGACGTGGGCGAGAACGTCATCCATCGCCGCGGGGCGCGCGCCGACGACATCGAGGCGTGGCTGGCGCGAGAGTGAACGCTCCGGTGTCAGCGCTCACAGCCCGAGCAGCGACCGCAGCGACCGCGTTCTGACGCCGCACCGACTCCGATACTCGCACGACGAACACTTGTCGCTGCCGCGGAGTCGCGGCGGGGGACCGTCCATCGACCGAACCGTCCGAACCGCGGTGCGGTACACCGCCTTCGCTCGGGTCGTCAGCCGAACCGTTCGGACGACGCCGACCGCCGGATACTCGACGAGCGCCCGCGGCACTTCGCGCTCTTGCTCCCAGGAGAGCGCTTTCGCCGCGGCGACGGCGCGCACTTTCTGCGGCTTCCACACTCCCTGCTCGGGCGGCTCTCCGGGCGAGACGAGCGTCGGAACCGGCGGGTCGTCTTCGGACTCGCCCGGGAGAATCTTGTGCGCGATGCCGCGGGCGTCCCTCCCGCGGAGGAGACGCTCGCGCTCTCTCGGGTCGCAGAGGGCCGTCCACTCGTCGCGTTCGCGGAGGCGGCGGAGCGCCCCGCGGTAGTCGTCGGGTTCGACGGCGACTGGGAGTGCTCGAATCGTCTCGTCGTCGGCATCGAGCAGTTCCTCGTAACGAAACGCCAACTCTCGCACCTCGGCGACCTCCGGCGGCGGCCCGCGCTTGTCGTCGCGGCGGGCGTAGTACAGTTGCCGCGGGCAGTACGTCGCCCGCGAAAGGTCTGTGAACGTTGGCACGAAACAGATTGGTCCCATTTCGGTACTTGAACCTACGGCTGGTGGTGTTGCGATGCGGGCGAGTACTGTGCGGAGCGGTTCGAAAGTGGTCCACCCAGTTTACCGTTCCGCACGCGAGGCCGAAGGCCGAGCGAGCGGCCTTTTTCATCGACGTTTTTCGAGGAGGGTTCCCGCAGCGTGGCTCCGCCACGCGAGGAAATCCGACGAAGAAAAAGGTCGGTTTAGAAGGATACGTTCGTCTCGATGTCTTCGGTCGCCTCTTTCAGGCCGTCCTCGCGGGCGGTCTCGGCGAGACGCGCCGAGAGGTCCGAGTCGGTGAGCAGTTCGGCGAACTCGTCGCGGAAGCGGTCGTTCGCCCGCGTCGAGCGCTGGTCGGCTTCCACGACGGCCGAGTACCGACGGACGGTCGCCTCGTCGCTGTCGAGTTCGGCGGCCCGTTCGCTCATCGGCACGTCGTCGACGACGAGCGTCCGAAGGTCGTCGAGTGCGAACGGCGCGTCGCGGTCCGACTCACTCACGAGGTGGAGGTCCATCCGCGCGTCGAACAGTTCCGACTCGTCGAGATTCAGTTCTGCGGCCAGTTCCTCGTTCGACTGCTCGTCGTAGAATCCGCGAACGACCTGCACGAGCGTCGCGGTTTCGAGGTCGCTCGTGAACTCGTAGCGACTCCGCATCCTCGTGACGAGTTCGTCGAGTCGGCGCTCGATGTTCTCCTCGTCTTCGGTCAGGGATCCCCGCTTTTCCTCCTGACTCTCAGTGACGGTGTCCGAACCGGTGGTATCGATGAAGATGTCCCGGAGTTCCGCCGTCTTCTCGTCCATGGTGGCTATTAGACATCCCTGCCGTACAAAAGCCTACTGCCAACTCACACGGAGTACAGAGTGTCGTAAACCGTGGTGTTAAAGTGGGTTTACGAGACAATCGAACCATGGCTACATCGACGGACAACGTCGAACTCGTCGGCGACGAGACGGTGAAAAACGTCGCCCGCGCCGCGCTGTTCGCGGCGCTGATGGGCGCGTTCGCCTACGTCTCGTTTCCGAATCCCATCTCTCCCGCGCCGGTCACCTTGCAGGTGCTCGGCGTCTTCCTCGCAGGAATCATGCTCGGCCCCGTCTGGGGTGGCGCGGCGATGGTGCTGTACCTCGCCGCCGGCGCGGCGGGCGTCCCCGTCTTCGCGGGCGGCGGTGCCGGCTTCGGCTCGCTGCTGGCGGACCCGACGCTCGGCTACCTCTGGTCGTACCCCGTCGCCGCCGCCCTCGTCGGCGTCGTCGTCCACCGCGGCGTCTCACTCCGCGACTACCGCGCGGCGAGCACGCCGCTGCTCGTCGGTGCGATGGTCGCCGGTACCGTCGTCATCTACGCGCTCGGGGTGGCCGGGCTGATGGCCGTCCTCGGTATCGGCGTCGGCGAGGCGTTTGCCGTCGGCGCGGCCGCGTTCCTCCCCACCGACGCGCTGAAAATCGCCGCCGCCGTCGGCATCGTCCGTTCGGACGCCATCGCCGCCGCGTAGATGATTCGGGTCCGAAACCTCTCGCACCGCTACGGCGACACCGTCGCCGTCGACGACGTGTCGCTCACCGTCGACGACGGCGAGTTCGTCCTGCTCGTCGGCGCGAATGGGTCGGGAAAGTCGACGCTCGTCCGCCACTTCAACGGCCTCCTCGACCCCGACGCGGGCGAGGTGTCGGTCGACGGCACAGCAGTCCACGAGGACCTCGTCGCCGCCCGAACAGCCGTCGGGATGGTGTTTCAGGACCCGCGCGACCAACTCGTCGCGGCTACTATCGGTGCGGACGTGGCGTTCGGGCCCGAGAACCTCGGCCTCTCTCGCCCCGAAATCGACCGTCGCGTCGACGCCGCGCTCTCGGCGGTCAACCTCCAAGGGAGAGGAGACGAGCGCGTGGCCGACCTCTCGGGGGGCGAGCGCGAACGCGTCGCTATCGCGGGCGCGCTGGCGATGGACCCGACGCACCTCGTGCTGGACGAACCGTTCACCGGCCTCGACGAACCCGCGCGGCGCTCGGTTCTCGACCGCCTCCGGTCGCTTCACGCGAGGGGGACGAGCGTCGTCGTCGTCACGCACGACCTGCGCGACCTCCTCTCGCTCTCGGACCGGGTCGTGGCGATGGCCGACGGGCGGGTCGTCGTCGACGGCGACCCCGAATCGGCGTCGACCCGCGAAGCGCTCGCGGACCTCGACGTGCGCGTCCCGCCCGCCGACTCGTGTTGAGCTACATGCCCGGCGACTCGCTCGCCCACCGTCTCGACCCGCGGACCAAACTGCTCGTGCAGTTCGCCTTCGTCGCCGCCGCGTTCGCTCACGAGACGCCGAGAGGCCTCCTCGTGCTCTCGGCTGTGACCGCCGCGCTTCTCCTCTCTTCAGGTCTCTCGCCGCTGGCGGCGCTCCGGGAGTATCGGTTCGTCCTCCCGTTTCTGGTCGCCGGACCGCTCGTCTCGGCGCTGACGCTCGGGCCGCTGTGGGTCGTCGTCGCCGACGCCTACGACCCCGCACTCGCCAGTTATCGCGCACTCCTCGTGCTGTTCGTCACCGCCGCCTACGTTCGGTCGACGCCCGTCCGCGACACCCGAGCGGCCATCCAGCGTACCGTCCCCGGCAAACTCGGACCGTTTCTCGGCATGGGAATCGCGCTCGTCTTCCGCTTTTTTCCCCTCCTACTCTCGGATCTGCAGCGGACGCGCGAGGCGATGGCCGCCCGCCTCGGCGACGAGCGACCGGTCGTCGAGCGAATTCGACTCACGTCGGTTGCGGGACTGAACCGCGCGTTCGGCCGGGCCGACCGACTGTCGCTCGCGCTTCGCGCCCGCTGTTTCGCGTGGAATCCGACGCTCCCGACGCTGCGGTTCGGCTGTCTGGACTCGCTCGGGTTTGCCGTCGCGGTAGTTCTCGCGCTGTGGGCGCTTCTCTGACCGCCACGCCGTCTATCGCTCCCGCCCGCTTCGTGCTCTCTCGCGCGGCGAAGCCGGTGGCAAGATTTAACCGGTCCGTACCCCGGTGATTGAGTATGATAGATTTGCAGGTAG
This sequence comes from Haloprofundus salinisoli, assembly GCF_020097815.1. Classification (NCBI taxonomy): domain Archaea; kingdom Methanobacteriati; phylum Methanobacteriota; class Halobacteria; order Halobacteriales; family Haloferacaceae; genus Haloprofundus; species Haloprofundus salinisoli. Next base: position 1,210,912 of record NZ_CP083663.1, on the reverse strand, counting down.
GCGGCATGCTCGCGCCGTCTCCGAGCGTTCCAGCGACGCTCCTGCAGTCGGGGACGCCGACGCGGGAGACGTTCTGGACCATCAGCCACGTCGGCGAAGCCGTCTTCTACTGGCTGGCGGCGCTGGTGATTCTGGTCTTCGCCTACGGCGTCTACGAGCGATTCGCCCGCTACACCCGGGGCAGCGACGAACCCTTCGACCGTCTCACCAACCTCCCCGAGCGAGTTAACACCGCGGCGCGAATCGTCCTCTCGAACGAGAAGCAGTTCGACCGCGACCTCTACGCGGGCGTGATGCACGCGTTCATCCTCTGGGGCTTTCTGACGCTGCTCATCGGGACGACCATCCTGATGGTGGATATGGACCTCTGGACGAAACTGCTCGGCCAGGGGTCGTTCTTCCGGGGCGAGTTCTACCTCTCGTACTCGCTCGTGATGGACGCGATGGGCTTTCTGTTCGTCGTCGGCGTCTCCATGGCGCTGTACCGACGGTACGTCGTCCGTCACGACCGACTCTGGGGAAAACACACCTCGATGGAGGACGACGCGTTCATCTGGACGCTGTTTCTGCTCGGCGTCGGCGGCTACCTCATCGAGGCCCTCCGCATCGTCGGCACCGGCTTCCCCGAGTTCGAGACGGTGAGCTTCGTCGGCTACTTCCTCGCGCTCGTCTTCGACGGCGCGGGGATGTCGGCCGGACAGGCCGAGTCGCTGTACTGGTTCGGCTGGTGGAGTCACTCGCTTCTCGCGCTCGGCTTCATCGCGTGGATTCCCTACGCGAAGCCGTTCCACATGCTCTCGTCGTTCGCCAACGTCGTCACCCGCGACGAGCGGGCGGGAAAGCGCCTCCCGGGCGTCCCCGCCGACCTGGACCACGTCAACGCCGACTCCATCGACGACTTCTCCTGGAAGGAGATACTCGACCAGGACGCCTGCACGAAGTGCGGCCGCTGTTCGTCGGTCTGCCCGGCGAAGGCCTCCGGCCGACCGCTCGACCCGCGCGACGTGATTCTCGACCTGAAATCCTACCGCGAGTCGCTCGACGCCGGCGAGACCGAGCAGAAACCCATCGTCGCCGACGGCGGGAACGCGGTTATCGCCGCCGAGACGATGGAGTCGTGCATGGCCTGTATGGCCTGCATGGACGCCTGTCCGGTCGAGATCGAGCACCTGAACTCCTTCACGCGGATGAACCGCCAGCTCACCGACGAGGGGGCGGTGCAGTCGAACATGCAGGACGTCTTCGGTAATCTGATGCAGAAGGGCAACACGTTCGGCGACCCGCCGCGCAAGCGCGCCGACTGGGCGACGGACCTCGACTTCGAGCTCACCGACGCCCGCGAGGAGGAAGTCGAGTTCCTCTGGTACGTCGGCGACTACCCGAGCTACGACGACCGGAACAAGAAGGTCGCGCGCTCTCTCGCCACGCTGTTCGAGCGCGCCGGCGTCTCCTTCGGCATCCTCTTCGACGACGAGAAGTTCGACGGCAACGACATCCGTCGCGTCGGCGAGGAGTTCCTCTACCTCGAACTCGCCGGCCACCACGTCGAGACGTTCGAGGAGTGCGAGTTCGAGAAAATCGTCTGCACGGACCCGCACTCGTACAACACGATGAAGAACGAGTACCCCGAGATCGACTTCGGCGAGTTCGCCGACGACCCCGTGATGCCGTTCGAGTACGACGAGTTCTGGAACCAGGGAGGCGAAATTCCGGTGTACCACTGGTCGCAGGTCGTCGAACAGCTCGTCAACGACGGCCGCCTCGGTCTCGACGGCACGGAGCTCGACTACACGGTCACCTACCACGACCCCTGCCATCTCGGCCGCTACAACGACGTGTACGAAGCCCCGCGCGACATCATCCGCGCGACGGGCTGCGACCTCTACGAGATGCCGCGCAACCGCGCCGACTCCTTCTGCTGCGGGGGCGGCGGCGGCGGTCTCTGGATGGAGTTCGACGAAGAGCCGAAACCCAGCGAAGAACGGCTCCGCGAGGCGCTCGAAGACACCGACGCCGGGTCGGCCGTCGAGAAGTTCGTCGTCGCCTGCCCGATGTGCATGACGATGTACGAGGACGGCCGAAAGACGGGGAACTTCGAAGACGACCTCGAAATCGTCGACGTCGCCGAGCTGCTCATCGAAGCGCTCGACGCGAAGGAAGCGCGAGCGTCGTCGGTCGGTGAAGACGGTCGTCCGGCGACGGCCGACTGAACCGACTTATCCGCCGTCTCTCACGCTCGGTCGCCCTTGTACTCCTTTTTGAAGCCGCGGAACTCGGTGCGGTGAGCCTCCTCGTCGGCGAGGATGGTCACGCCGATGTCCTCGGTGACGGGGTCGCCCGCCTCCTCGGCCTGCTTGATGAGCGTCCGGTACGTCTCGATGGCGTCCTCCTCGGCGTCGAGCACGCCGTCGATAACGGAGTACACGTCCGTCGTGTCCTCCGGCGGTTGAAGCGTCTCCTGGCTGGGTTTGAACTCGGCGGAGCCCGGTGGCTGTTCGTCGAGCTGTTTCAGGCGTTCACCGAGCATCTCCGCGTGACTGAGTTCCTCCTGGATGTCCTCGTGGAGCGACTCCTTGACTTCCTCGGCGCTCACGCCGTCGAGGACGATGGAGTTCGTCAGGTAGTTCATCACCGTCTCGATCTCGTCCATGTACGCCTGTTTCAGCGTGTCCGTGACATCTTCAGAGGTCATACAGGTCACGTGCCACGGCCACGAAGTTCTAACTACACATCGGTCGGCGTACCGGACTATCAGTCGCTGGTGACTGTCGCGCGGAGAAACGACGGCTCGCTCAGTCCCGACTCGCGTCCACGTCGATTGCGTCGACGGGGCAGATGTCGACACAGAGCATGCAGTCGATACACTGGTCTTCGTAGGTCGGTTCGACTTTCTTCTCGCTCTCGGGGTGGCCGGGGGTGTCCACCCACGTGAACACGTCGACGGGGCAGTTTTCGAGACACGCGCCGTCGGCGAAGCAGATGTCGTAGTCGACGGCCACGTGCGTGCCGTGGATGCCGAGTTTCTCCGGCGGGTCGACGGGCCCCCACACGTCGACGCCGTTCTCCTCGCCGATTTTCTCTCGATTTGCGTCGAAGTTCGGGTCGATTCCCATTACCGAACGGTGAGAGAGTCAGCTACTTAAGCGCACGTCTCCGCGAGCGGAGTGAAACGACGGCGTCTCCGCGAGATTTTATGCTCTCAGAAGGCGTTCTCATCCCTCGATTCGGTCGAATCAAGTGGTTTTCTCATCTGGATTGATAGCGGTCGGTGCCGAACTCGGCGTATGGAACCTGTCAACGACGACGACCTCGACTGGAGCGAGACCGAGCGCGACGACACCCACTTTCGCCGGAAGAAACTCGCCAGCGCCGCCGGCGGCAAGCGTCTCGGCTGTAGCCTCTACGAACTCCCGCCCGGCGGTAACTCGTGGCCGTACCACTTTCACACGGGCAACGAGGAGGCCATCTACGTGCTCTCCGGTCGCGGCATACTCCGCCTCGACGGCGACGAGCACGACCTGCGCGAAGGCGACTACGTCGCCCTCCCGGCCGGCGAGGAGAGCGCCCACCGGGTCCGCAACGAGTCCGAGACACCGCTTTGCTACCTGATGCTGTCGACGATGGACGATCCGGAGGTGAGCGTCTACCCCGACTCGCGGAAGATCGGCATCTTCGCCGGGTCGGCCCCCGGCAGCGACGCCCCGCGAGTCGTCGAGGGCTACTACCGCCGCGACGACACCGTCAGCTACTGGGAGGAGTGAAAAACGGAGAACATTAAGGGAGCGGCCGTCGAACGGGAGCGTATGTCCGCGCCACGTCTCGTGTACGACGACGACTGCGGTTTCTGCACGTGGTGTGCCGTCGTCGCCGGCCGCTACGGGGGGTTCGAGCTGGTCGGCTTCGCAGAACTCACGGACGACCACCTCACTCACCTTCCGGCGGACTACGAGACGTGCGCGCACCTCCTCATCGACGACACGGTCTACTCCTGCGGGGCGGCCGCGGAGCGAGCGCTCGCGGCGTCACATCCCGTCTTCAAAGGAGTGTTCTCGGTACTTCGGCGAGTACCGGCGTATCCGTCGGTCCGCGAGCGACTCTATCGATGGG